>JAAZDE010000033.1 GCA_012512925.1 Desulfuromonadaceae bacterium | reverse complement strand
CGGGTCCGCTCGAACTTGGGGTTGCTGAAAAATTCGTCCGGCGGCGCCTGTTCCAAAATGACGCCATTGTCGATAAAAATCACCCGGTCGGCTACCTCGCGGGCAAAGGCCATCTCGTGGGTCACCACGACCATGGTCATCCCTTCCCTGGCCAGGTTCTTCATAACCTCCAGGACCTCGCCCACCAGTTCCGGGTCAAGCGCGCTGGTCGGTTCATCAAAAAGCATGACCTTGGGGCGCAGCGCCAAAGAACGGGCGATGGCCACGCGCTGTTTCTGGCCTCCGGACAACTTATCGGGGTAAACCTTCGCCTTGTCTTCCACCCCGACCTTGCGAAGGAGTTCCATCCCCAGTTCGTTCGCTTCGGCGGATTTCATACGACGCACCTTGAGCGGCCCCAGGGTGACATTCTGCAAAGCCGTCATATGGGGAAACAGGTTGAACTGCTGAAACACCATCCCCGCCTCGGTCCGGATCATGTTGATATCGGTCGATTTGTCCGAGAGGCTGTAGCCGTCGACGACGATGTCACCGCTGGTAAATTCCTCCAACCTGTTGATACAGCGCAGCAACGTACTCTTGCCTGATCCCGAGGCACCGATGATAACCACCACCTCGCCCTGCTCGATGACCAGATCGATGCCCTTGAGCACCTCCAGGGTGCCGAAATATTTATGTAGATTTTTTATTTCAATCATCGGCATGGCAATTTTCCCGCTCGCTTATAACTTCACGTGAAAAACCTTCTCTTCCACGATATTGAGGATCTTGGAAATGGTCATGGTCAGCATCAGGTAGATGATGGCAACAGTCAGCCAGACCTCAAAGGCACGGAAATTTACCGAAATGATTTCCTGACCGGTCCTGGTCAACTCACCGACACCGATGACCACCAGCAGAGACGTGTCCTTGAGACTGATGATGAACTGATTGCCCAGAGGTGGAATCATGCGCTTCAGAGCCTGAGGCCACACCACGTAACGCATGGCCTGAAACCGGGTAAGGCCGATGGAACGCGCCGCCTCCATCTGGCCGGGGTTTATGGACTGCACGGCGCCGCGGACAATTTCCGCGATATAGGCCCCGGAGTTCAAGGCGATGGTGATGATTCCGGCGGTGAGCGGCGCTATGCGCATTCCAACCGCCATAGGCAGGCCGAAATAAAGAAACATGACCTGAACCATCAGCGGTGTTCCACGGATTGATTCAACATAGGATCCGGCCAGTTTTCTCAGCAGCACACCCCGGGAAACCTTCAGCAGCCCGGCCACCGCTCCCAGCAAAAAACCGAAAAACAGCCCGATGATGGTAATGACAATGGTGAGTTTAACGGCAGTGAGCAGTATCGGGACTGATTCCCACATGACGCTTGGTTCAAAATCGAAGGCCACGGGAACTCCAAATGGAAAGGAAGGAAAAGCGGCCACCTGGCAAGAAAGGTTGCTGAAAAACGGCGTCTTTGCCCCCTGTCCGGCCTTGTCAGGGTCAGGGGCGCAATCAGATTGCGCCCCTGCAATTCAAAATCCCCGCTCCGGCCCAAAGGAGCAAATTCCTGCATCTGCAGCAACCATTTCAGGAATCCGCCCGTTCATTGGGTACAGGGACTTATCTGGGTTCAGTACCGAACCACTTTTTGTACAGCTCGGCGTATTCGCCGCTTTCCATGAGTTTGAGAATCTCGATGGTCACCTGTTCACGCAGTTTGCTGCCCGACGGAAAGGCGATGCCATAACTCTGCCCCATGTAGAGGGGGCCGACGACCTTGGTCTTGCCCTTGCCTGCCGTCTGGGCGTAATACATGACCGCGGGAGAGTCGAACAGCACGGCGTCGGCACCGCCGGTGCCCAGTTCCATATAGGCGCCGTCGATATTCGGGAACAGACTGACACCCTTGGCCTTGGCGTTTTTCTTGACGAAGTCCTCACTGGTGGTGCCCAGTTTGGTGGCCACAACCTTCCCTGCCAGGTCCTCCAGGCTCTTGATGTCGTTGTTGTCGGCGCGAACGAGAATGATCAGACCGGCGTCATAGTAGGGGTAGGCGAAGTCCACCACCTTTTCCCGCTCGCTTTTGATGGTCATGCCGGCGATGGCGGCATCGATGTTGCCGGACTGCAGCGCCGGGATCAGTCCGTTGAAATCCATCGGCTGCAATTCATAGGCGATATCCATCTTGTCCGCGATGAGTTTCCACATGTCGATGTCGAATCCGACGTACTGGCCCGTTTTCGGATCCTTGAACTCAAAAGGCATGAAATTGGTGTCATGGCCGACAATGATCTTCTTCTTGGCCTGAGCCGTTGCCGCCAGAGTCAGCGCCAGGGTCAACGTCATTACGATGGTCAGCAGTTTCTTCATACATCCTCCTCAAAATATGGGGTTGTTAAGACCTTTCCTGGCCAATCCTCGAAGCTTCCATCGGGCCGCGCCGGACCGTCGGCCCCGAACCTTACTCGGGAATGTTGGGCATCCTGGTTACCTGCCCCTTGAAGTTGACAAGGGTGTATTCCTTCTCGTCGCGTTCTCTTATGTAGTAATCGGGGGCCAGGGGGATTTTGCCCACATTGGTGGCCACCACGTACATGGGTTGGGCCAGTCCCGTGGTATGGCCGCGAATGGCGTCGCGAATCAATTCGGCGCCTTTTTCCACCGGGGTGCGGAAATGGTCGATTCCGGGAGCCGGCTCACAGTAGAACACATAGTAGGGACGAATACGGAATTGCAGCAGCTTGAGATGCAGTTTTCGGAAGGTATCCACATCGTCATTGATGCCCTTGAGCAGCACGGCCTGGTTGCCGACGTTGATGCCGCATCCCATGAGTTTATAGACGGCTTCGGCGCTTTCCGGGGTCAATTCCTTCGGGTGATTGCACTGGGTGTTGATCCAGATGGGCACCCGATGCAGGCCGCCGAGAACCTTGAGCAGACCCTCCTCCATGCGCTGCGGCAAAGCGATAACGGTACGGGTGCCAAAACGGATCATCTCCACATGGGGGATTTCGCGCAATTTCCGGACCAGATACTCGATGCGGTCGTTGGACAAAAGGAAGGGATCGCCGCCGGTGATCAATACGTCACGGATCTCCGGAGCATTTCTGATCCAGCTGAGCCCTTCCTCCACATCGAAGCGCAGTTCGAGGGTGTGATCCACCACCACTTCTTTGCGAAAACAGTGGCGGCAATAGTTGGCGCAAACGTCGGTCACGGCAAATGCGATTTTGTCGTGATACTGTCTGGCAATGGCATCGGGACGATGTTCGGCAGTGTCGCGATTTTCTTTCCAGATCAGATAGTTGTCGATACCATAGCGGTTTTCCCGTTCCTTAAGGGAGGGCACCACCTGCCGTCTGATGGGACAGGCAGGATCCTTTTTGTCCATGAGGGCCGCATAATGGGGCGTGGTGCCCCATTTGGTGTTCATGGTTTCGATGGCCTCGATTTCCTCGACGGTCGGTTCAATGTAGAGGCGCAGCCGCTCCAGCGTATTAACCTGATTTCGCAGTTGTTCTTTCCAGTCCATAACTCGCGCACCACCTGCTGATTGTTTAAGATTAAATTTTCAGAATGAAGGAAACTCCGCCACAATTTGCCGAAGCACCCCGGCCGGCGACAGCGGCGCGAATCACCGCCCCGAATACGGCTCCCACCGGTCCCTGCCCATGCCCGCCAACGGTTCATCCTAATCGATCAACGGTGGTGAATCAACGTTTTAATTGCGCCATAATCCGCCTTCTTGGGAAGATTCTCACCTCCCCTGAAACGCCATAAAACCGGCCATTTGGATGGATTGTCGCTCTCGTTTGGATTACTCCAGATCCTTTTTTATCTGCAGGTATTCCTCGCGGCTGATGTCACCTTTCGCGTAACGCCGGTCGAGAATTTCCCGTGGCGTTTCCTCCGGCTTTCCCGCCACTCCGCAACGTCCCCGGAAACAAAAGACAAGCAGGACCAGAATGATTATGAAGCCCAGCGGGAAAATCCACATCCAGGGGAAATGTCCCGTCCAGCTGCCTGCTCCCATTTCCAGCCTCCTTTCTTTGGCTTCCGGCCATGACCGGGTAAAAACGGCCAAGGCCGCAGACAATATTTTTGCAAGTTTAACAGGTCTTGGGAGTTTTGAGACTTCCGCGGAAAATTACCGCGACAAGGAAGAAATGAGGGGGATCTTCGGTTTCTATCGCAGCGCCCGCCTTTACCGGAATCCTTCGGAGAGCCACGTCATCTGTGGCCTTCTCCGGAATCGGCGCGGCTCAAAAGACATGGACGGCGGAAGTCTTGAAGGAGATCTGCACGTTCGCGCCGAGATCCAGGGCCAGATCGACGGCCGAGCCCTTGGTGACGAAGGATTTGAAGACCAGATCCTTTACGGCGACATGGATCTCGTAGAGAAACCCCTGATCGACAATGCCGGCGATGACACCGGCGAAGGAGTTGCGCATGCTCGATTCAAGGGGTTTGAGGCTGATGACGATATCCTCGGGTCTTATCGAAATATGGCCGGTGGTGTTGTGATGTTTCCGCGGGATCTCGACGGAAAGTCCGCCGATGTCGGCGGAGGTGCCGTCGAAGCGGGCGGGGAGAATGTTTTTCATGCCCACGAAATCTGCCACGAAGGAGGTGGCGGGACGCTGAAAGATATCCCTGACCGATCCCGTCTGGACGATGGCGCCTTTATTCATGATCGCGGCCTGGGTGGCCAGCGTCAGCGCCTCGGAAAAATCGTGGGTGACCATGAAAAAAGTGATCCGTGAGTTTTTATGAAGTTCCTTGAGGAGGAGGCGGATATCCTCCCGGAAGCCCTGATCGAGGGCGGATAGGGGTTCGTCCAGCAGAATCACCGTCGGTTCGACGACGAGCGCCCGCGCCAGGGCCACCCGCTGCAATTCTCCGCCGCTGAGGGTTCCCGGATACCGGTCCAGCAGATGCCCGATGCCGAGTTGCCCCACCAGTTCGTCAAAACGCCTTCCCGCCGCTTCCCTGTCGTGGCGGCGATAGCGCAGCCCGAAGGTGATATTGGCGGCAACCGTCAGGTGAGGGAAAAGGGCGTAATCCTGATACATGATGCCCACCCCCCGCTTTTCCGGAGGCAGATGGGTGATGTCCCGGCCGCTGACGGTGATACGCCCTTTCCCCACCGGCACCAGCCCGGCGATCGCCTCCAGCAGAACGGTCTTGCCCGCCCCGGTCGGCCCCATGAGAACGAAAAAGCCTCCTTCTCCGATGGTCAGATCGACCCCTTGAAGATGGAATTTGCCGAGATGGACATGCAGATTGCGGATCTCGATCATGCCGCCTTCTTCCCCGGCAGGGTCAGCACCCTGAGGATCAGAAAGAGGGTCAGGCAGACCAGCACCAGCCACACCGCCACCGGCTGGGAATACTTCAGGCCATACCCCTCAAAGCGTTCGAAGATGAGCACCGGGGCGATCATCGGATGATAGGCGACGACCACCACGGCGCCGAACTCGCTGATGGCCCGCGCGCAGCACATGATGAGGCCGATCAGAATGCTGCGCCGGGCCAACGGGAAGGTGACGCGCAGAAAAGTGCTGCCCATGGGGGCGCCGAGGCTCCGGGAGACGTTTTCCAGCCGGGGGGATATGGCCTCGATTCCCGACTTGAGGGCGTTGACGTAGAAGGGCATGCCGACGAAGGTGAGCACGGTGATGATGCCGGTGACGCTGCCCATGACGCGGATTCCGAGTTCGCTCATGAACTGTCCCAGCCAGTGGTTCCTTCCGGCCACGCTGAGGATGGCGATGCCGACCACCGGATGGGGGATGACGATAGGCAGATCGATGATGCCTTCGACCAGCCGTTTCCCCCGGAATTGACAGCGGGCCAGGAGATAGGCCAGCGGCGTACCGATGACAAAAGAGATGCCCGCCGCCGCCGCCGCGGTGTAGATGCTCAGCCAGATCGAACGAAGAACCGCCCGGTCCTTGAGGGTTTCCCCAAGCATGGCCAGGGAAGGCGCCGTCAGCATTTCCACCAGCGGCAACAGGATGAAGGTCAAGGCGACGATGGCGCAGGATACCGAGACCCACAGGAACGGCTCTTTTCTGGTCATAAACTAAGCATTCACAAAAATCAGTCCCTGGCTTCCACCAGGTTGGTCAATTCGGCGGGGAGGGCCGCTTTCATCCTTTCACTGCTCACCCGACAGGGGACCAAAGGGGGCTGGCCCTGTTCCTGGAGAATCCTCAGCCCCCCTTCGGGGTCGAGCAGATAGGCCAGAAAAGCGACTGCCGCTTCGCGGTTGGGGGCATTGCGGATCAGGGTGACGCCATAGGTGATCGATTCCCCCTTCATCTCCATGAATTCCCCCGGTTTCTTGCCGATCACATTTACCACGGCTTGCGAATAAAAGGGATCCTTTTTGTAATCGCCCAGATTGATTTCATCCGGCAGGACAACATAATTCAACCCGTGCTGAACGGCCACGGAAAGGTATTCCCAGGCATAATCCATGTGGCCGGTCTGCAAAAGGCTGATCAGTTCGACCGACTTGGGACGCACGTTGGCCTGGGGACGGTTGGCCAGCAGCCGCTCATTGAGTCCCGGCATGCCGTAATGCTTCTCCGCCAGTTGAAGCACCAGGAGGGCACGATAGCCGCAGGGGTCGAGATTGGGATCGGCATGTCCCCAGACAACCCCTTTTTTCTGAAGAATTTCAAACCAGTTGCCGGCATTCACAGCCTGGGCGAAGCGGCTTTTTTCGGTGTAGCAGAGGACCATCTGATTGGTGGCGAAGCGGATATTCCAATCGGCGTGGCCGGGAATCAGCAGTTTATCGATTACCTTGAAGTCGGCCGAAGCCATGAGGTCGCAGGGCCGGTTCAGATCGATAACCTTGCGCGCCGCCGCCTGGCTGCCGCTCGCCTCGCGCAGCAGATCCACCCCCGGATACCGGGCCTCGAACTCCTTTTCCAGGGCTTCGAAAGGCATGGACAGGCTCCCGGCATGGAACATGATCACTTTGCCCTGCGGCTCAGCCTGGGCCTGAGACGCCGCCAGACAGAAGGCGAAAGCCCCGACGACCACAGATGCGAACAGTTTTTTTCCGATCCAATTCATGACCAAATCCCTCCCCCTGAAAATCGGCGCATTGCAATCAAACCTTCTCCACCAGGGCGATATGTTCCGCCGGAACCTGAACAGTCACGGCATCCCCGACCCGGTATTCTCTCTCGGCGATCTGAAAAACCGTCAGCTTCAGCCCCACGTCCACGGTGTATTCGATAAAATGCGGCCGCGGAATAGCTTCGACGATAGTGCCTCGAAAGGCATTCAGGCCGCCTGCTTCATTATCCGGATGGATGCGAAGCTTCTCTGGGCGAATGGCCATCACCATATCACCCCTGGTGGAACTCTTTTTCTCCAGTTGGATGCCGTTGACCAGGACCTTCGTTCCGTCGGCAACGGCCGGAAAAATGTTCTGGGTTTTCAGAAACCGGGCGACGAATTCATTTTTGGGTTGGGCCTTGACCTCTTCCAATGTGCCCACCTGGACCAGAAAACCGTTGTTCATGATGGCGATCCGGTCGGCTACCGCCGAAGCCTCCTCGAAATTATGGCACACATGAACGAAGGTGGCCTTGGAACTTTGCTGCAAATCCCTTAGCTCCCGGCTCATCTGCGCCCGGAGATTCTCATCCAGGGCGGACAAGGGTTCATCCAGCAGCACCACCTTGGGCCTGGTGGCCAGGGCCCGCCCCAGGGCGACGCGCTGTTTCTCTCCCCCGCTGAGATTCAGGGGCATCCGGTGGCGGAGATGCCCGATTCCGAGGGCGTCAAGGATCTCCTCGGTGATCCGGGTAATTTCCTTCTTGGGGTGCCGCTTGGCCTCAAGACCGTAAGCAATATTCCCGGCCACGCTGAGATTGGGGAACAGAGCGTAATCCTGCGGTACATAGGCGATATTGCGCTCTTCCGTATACAGAGGAGTGATATCTTCGCCATCCACCAGAATGACCCCTTCCCTTTGCCGGTACATCCCGACCATGTACTCGATCAGCACGGTTTTGCCGGCGCCGGTCGGCCCCAGCAGGACCATGTATTCCCCATCCTGGACAGTCAGATCGATGTTCCTGAGGCAAAACTCCCCCAGGCTGCCACTCAGGTTTTGAATTTCAATCACAATGTGTCTTCCTTTTACCAGATATAGCCTTTGGCGCCGATGCGATGCATGGCATAGACGGAAATTCCGCCGATGAGAACCAGGATATAGGCCAGGGCGAAACCGTATTCGACATTGCCGTATTCCACCTGCGCCCAGATCGCCACGGACAGCCAGTCCGCCTGATCGATATGGAGGGCCCGTTCCAGGTTGCTGAAACGGGCCGGCGGCAATTCGCGAAAGGTGCCGCAAAAGAAAAGAACCGCCCCGAATTCGGCCATGGCCCTGGTCCAGGCCAGGATGATACCGGCCGCCAAACCGCTTTTGGCCATAGGCAGGGTGACGGTTCTAAAAGCCCGCCAACGGCTGCTGCCCAGGGAACGGGCCACCTGTTCAAAGCGAGGGTTGACACTGTCGAAGGTGGCCTTCCATGCACTTAGCCCCAAGGCGAAGGACAAGACAAAGGAGGCGATGATCATGCCGGGGAAGATGCTGTGGGCAAAACGGAACCCCAGTTTTTCCTGAAGATGCCAGAACGGCCCGTAATTGAACATGACGATCAGGCACAGGCCCACGGAAGAAGCGGGTATCACCAGCATCGAGGAAAAAAGCACCTCGATAACCGTTTTGCCGGGGATCCGGTAACGGCTCAGCGCGTAAGCCGTGGGAATCCCCACTAGGCTCGCCAGGATGGTGGTGAGAATCGTAATCATCAGAGTGAGATTCAGGGATTTCCAGAAATAGGGATCCTTCCAGAAGCCGCCGGCAAACAGATTCAGGATTTCCCGGTCCTCGCCCCAGGTGGTCAGTTCCCTGGTTTTGACGGCCGCCTCGGTAACCAACAGCTGATCGAAATTGCTCAGGAACAGATAAGCGGAGAAAAGGAAAAGGAATCCCGCGAAGCTGTAAAAAAAGGTTTTGAACAGAAGGCGGTCGCTGGCCGCTTTCTTTCCGGGGCTGGCCGCCTTGGCGGATGGACCCCTGGAACATTCTTCACCAGACACTGCTTTTCCCTCCGATCAGGCGCATCGCCGCCATAGCGGTGACAGCCATCAGAATACAGACAATGGTCATCGAGGTCACCCACCCCATCATGCCTCCGTTCCAGTCCAGGTAGATGGCAAAGGGCATGATATCGGTCTCGCCCTCGGAGGCCCCCACGAACAGCATCAGCCCTTCCCATTCCGCGGCGGCCCTGGCCCAGACCACGATCATGCTGGCCAGAATGCCGTTTTTGGCCATGGGCAGAACCACTTTGAAAAAGGTCCGGAAATTGGAAGCGCCCAAGGAACGGGAGACCAATTCGAACTTGGGAGGGATCATGTCGAAACTGGCCTTCATGAGTCGGGCGCAAAAGGCGCAGGTGACGGTAAACTGCACCAGCAGCACGCCGTAGACATTCCGGCCGATGTAGATGTTGTAATGCTCGCTGATCAGATCAAAGGGAAACCGGGTGGTGATGCCGAACAGAAAGGCGCCGATGACCGCCGGCGACACCACGATCGGCAGATCGACGATGCTGGCGAAAAGGTTCCGGCAGGGGAAGGAAAACCGCGACAGGGCATATCCAGCGGGGATGCCGATCACCAGGGAAAGCGACATCGAGATGGTGGACGTCCAGACCGTCAGCCAGAATCGCTGCCACATACGGGGTTGGGAAAAAAAATAGACCGTGTCGGCCAATCCTAGATAAAACCAGTTGCTGAGGACCAGGAGCAGATAAAAGGAGATCGCCGCCAGTGCGATGGAGATGGTGACGGCCGGCCACCACCTCCCCCGCGCCAGGAATCCATTACCCATGACAACCACCTTTTCTAGGTCCCCGCCCGCAGAGTCTTGCGCTGGCGTTCCACTTCGTCGATAAGGTCGCCGACCGTTTCCGCGGTGACCGGAAAACTCTCATCCTTCACCGCCCTGGCGGCATTGACCAGATGCCCCATATCCCGGTCGGTCGTCCCATCGAGGCAGAAACTCTGCTCGTCCACGGGAATCCTGGGATCGACGGAATAGGCATGCTTATGGAAAATCCTCCGAGCTTCCGGGGACAGGATGAAAGCCTTGAGCTGTTCCGCTTCCTCACTGAAACGGGCAAACTTCAAGGTGGCCACCGGCAGACGGATGATGCCCCGATACTGATGTTCGATAGGGATGATCTCCACGTCCCGGAGGTAGAGAACGGCCGTCGTCGACCAGACGATGGTGGCGTCGATCGCCCGGTGCTGGGCCGCATTGCCCAGTTCGGGGATGCATTTGGCGCTGAGAACGGCGTTCTTTTGCACCTGTTCCCAGATCCCCGCTTTTTTGAAGGTTTTTTCGTGCCAGATGCCGACAGCACAGGACTTCGGATTACCCAGGCCGACCCGCACTCCCGGCCGCGCGAAATCCTCGATTTTGGTGATGTTGGCGGGATTCCCCTTGGGGGTGATGATGACGGTCACGAAATAGGCCGGAATGTCGGTCTCCGGATTGTAATTTTCAACAAAGCCCCGTTCCTTGGCCTGCAGCAGATAGAATTCCTCGCCGGGCATGAACAGATCACCCTGGCGGGAGCGGGTGATATCGGCGATGAAATATCCCGAACCCTTGTAGGAAAAGTTGACTTTCTGGTCCGGATGCCTTTCCTCCCAAACCGCCTTGATTTCATTGAGCGAACTGCGCTGGCCGACTCCGGCATGGAACAACAGCGCTTTTTGGTCGCCGGACAGAGCCGTTATCGGGGCGCAAAGGATCAAAATTCCCAGCAAAACACTGATTTTTTGCATCATGACAAACCTCTTTCTTTCCGCTGCTACAGCAGACCTACCTTGAATTTATACTCCCACTGCAGAAACACCCAGCTGGCCTCCACGTCCGAGGCGACCTTCCTGGCGAATTCATCGGGCCAGAAATAGCCGAAGCCCGCCATCAGAGTGTGATCTTTGAAATATTTGCAGGTCACGACCAGATCCACTTCCTTGCCGACTTCCTTGCCGCTGGCGCCGGTCTTGTCCCGATACAATTTCGGATTCAGGGACCAGCCGTCGCGGGAATCGGCCAGTTTGAACTGGTGGGCCTCCCCCTTGATCTTAAGCCATTTATAGGGCTTCACCGTGAGGCTGGCTTCCAGATCCTGCAGATTGCTCCAGGAAAACATATTCATACGGCCATACATCATATCCTTCGCTCCAAAGGCGCCGTCAAAGGTCTCTCTTTTCCCATCCGTGGGATCGCTGTCTCCGGAAGCATAGCTGTATGCGACCTCCAGCCGGGGTTCCCAGACCACGGGAAGGGTATAGGCGAGCATTACATGGTAGCCGTAGGCATCGAGTGAATCCGGGCCGAAATCCCCTTCCTGCCGAAGGTAGGTGCCGTCGGCCTCGAACCCCTTGGCTCCGGCGTGAATCCGTCCCCCCCAGTACCAGGAGTCGAGTTCATCCAATTCCGGGCCGGTTTCGCCTTTGTAACTGTCGTGCCGGTCGGTTTTGGTGAAAATCATCGGTTCAATGAACAGTCTGACCGGTTGTTTCTTGAGAACATCCAAATGGGCGTAGGCGCCGAAACTTTCGTAGCCATGGCGATGATGGAGGCTGAACTGATTGACCTGATGAAGCATGGTCCGTCCGTAAAATAGATCGACAAAGCCCCGGTCGAAGACCCAGGACAACTTGACGGCGTCCCAGATCCACAGGCCGGAGTTGCCCCAGGCACCGGGGCCGAAAACCCGGTTGTCGCCATAAAAAATCCTCTGGCGGCCGGCCTTGATACCCAATCCCGTATCGAAAATATCTTTTATGTCGACAAAGGCGTCGAAAAGCTCCAGACGATCCTTGTTGGGGTGGTGAATCCTATCGAAGGTGCCGTTGTAGAACGCCGAGTCGGGCATTTCCGAATCCCATGCCTCGGCATTCTGCCCCCACAGGGCAAAATGTATTTTTTCGGTGGGGCGCCAATCGAATCCCGCCCTTAGTCTTCCCAGCAGAAAGCCGTCATGTTCTTTGCCGGCCGCAGGATTGTCTCCGTAAAATTTCTGGTTGAAGCTGTTCTGAAATTCATAACGGGCGCGGAGATTGGCACCGAAAGTGAGTTTCTCGGGCAATTTTTCCTCGGCCCAGGCCGGAGAGCAGTCACCGTCGAAAAACGGCAGCATCAGCAGTAGACAAATGGGCAGCACCACATATCCACTTAATTTCCCGATCTTTTTCCCCCACCCTGTTTTTTTGAACGACATCCCCTTGCCCCTCCCTCTTTTCTAAAAACATATTTGCAACCAATGGCTCCCGCCGGCGGGGGTGACGAAAGTCACCGTTTCCCTTGTTCCGGAGGACCTAAGAACATCCAAGAGGTTTCTTTTAGTAATTTTGTTCCTAATTTAATTTTTAATGGCCGGTTATTACCAAAAAATACTCCTGATTACAACTTTTTTGATTTTTTCAGGGAAAGACCCCGGGCCGATGTCGTTCTCTCCCCCAAGCCTCTGTTCTGCCTCCATCACGAAGAACCCGCCTGTTCCGCTTAATTCCCAGTCCGTTTGTGGTAAAAAGGATAAGACTCCGGCCTTCTTGTTTTCATGAGGCAAAAAGCGGAAGATTGATTCGCTTTTCAACAATCTTCAGGCAGATAAAAAGCAATAGTTACCATAAATCCCGAAATCTCTCTCCGGACTCCCGGGGAACGGTGCTCCAAAAGGGCCATCGGAGCCGGTAATGGGCCTTCATCCTGAAACGGGCATCGTCCACCCCCGGCTCAAGACAACCTTTCAGCCACTTTTCAGTCTTTAAAAAAAATACTTGGAACGCAGGAATCCGAAGGGGTAAATTGGCGGTAAAAGAAACCATTGGACCGGGTTTAGAGAAAAGGGCCGGCGCGGCTGCAAAGCACCGACCCATTTTTCTGCCGTGAGCCGTTTGCCCCAGGATCGACCGACAACGAAGGGGCTCAGGAAAGGGAGGCCGTTTCGGGCCACGGCGCGGAAACGGTGAAACCCCGGCGACCAGATGCGTTTGCGCCGCCAGGCCAAAATAAAAACAAAAAAACAAGGAGAACTTACATGAGCATATCGGACGAACAGAGAAAACAGGTCAAGGGACAGGGATTTTTGTCCAACAGGGACAATGTCCACTTCTCCGCCAGGGTCATCACCGAGAACGGCGTCCTTAACGCCCGTCAGCTGAAAAATCTCAGCGAGGCCGCCGAAAAATACGGCAACGGCGACATTTCCTTCACCTCGCGGATGACCATTGAGGTGCCCGGCATCCCTTTTGAAAACATCCCCGCCTTCCAGGCTCATCTGGCCCGGGAAGGGATGGTGGCCGGAGGGACCGGTGCCAGAGTCCGCCCCGTCGTGGCCTGCAAGGGAACCGTCTGCATCTACGGCAACATCGACACCCAGGACCTGGCCACGGAAATCCACCGGCGCTTTTACGACGGCTACCGGCAGGTCACCCTCCCCCACAAATTCAAGATCTCCGTCGGTGGCTGCCCCAACAACTGCGCCAAGCCGGAACTCAACGACATCGGCATCATCGGCCAGAAGGTGCCCCAATACGACCGCGCCCTCTGTAAGGGATGCCCCAAATGCCCGGTCATCGCCGCCTGCCCGATGAAGGCCTGCGAGATGAAAGAAGGGATCATGGAAATCGACTGGGAGATCTGCAACAACTGCGGACTGTGCGTCGGCAAGTGCCACCTCAACGCCATTCCCCAAGGTGAGATCGGTTACAAGATCACCATCGGCGGACGCTGGGGCAAGCAGATCCGTATCGGCTCGCCGCTGAAGGATCCTTCCTGCCGTTTCCAGCCTTACGCCATCTTCAGCCGGGAGGAAACCCTGGACATCGTCGAGAAGGCCATCCTCCTCTTCAAGGAGAAGGGCCTTCCCGGAGAGCGGCTGTCCACCACCATCGAGCGGCTCGGTATCGCGGTCACCGAAAAGATGCTGATCGCCGGGAATCTGTTGGAGCGCAAGGAAGAAATTTTGGGATTGGGCAAAGAAGAAGGCGGCGGAGCCTGAAAGAAGGCTTCCGCCGCCTCGGGTCGGCGGCGGAAAATCACTGGGCCTGCAGAGAAGCGATAAAGGAATCGGCCTCGGCGATGGCGGTCTCCATGTCGCGGACCAGCTTGTCGACATTGGCCTGAACACTGATCACCTCGTCACTCAGGCCGGCAATGGCCCTGGCGTTCAGATTGTGCTTCATGAACAGAACCTGGTCGCGCAAGGGGATCAAGGCCGGCTCCAGTTTGGATTCGGCCTTTTTCATGGCGGCGATCAGGTCGCTATATTTTTGTTTGGTGGCGTCGTATTTCTGCTGGCTCGCCCGCTTCAGAGAATCGCTGCTGTACTGTTTGATCTCAGAACGCCATTCAGCGAACAGGGCTTCCGAAACATCCTCCACCGCGCTGATGCGTTTGCGCACCGCGGCGGCCTCGGCCTCGGTCCGCTGCAGGGTGGCGTTGAGCTTGTTGTACTCCTTCTCCAGATCGCCGCCCTGGAAGTTGACCACGCTTCTGAACTGCTCCATGGCCGTCAGGAACTGCTTTTTAGCCGCATTCTGGGTGTCCCGCGCCGCTTTGACGCGGTCCACCATGATGTCGCGCTTATGAACACCCACCTTTTCCATGGCGCCGTAGTACATGCTGCTGCAGCCGGCCACCAGAAAAATAAAAAAAACCCAACCAAAACCAAATTTTTTCATCGCCCTCTCCATAGACATAAAATAAAATTCAAGGCCTTTTACCGACAAAAAAACAGGGGAAGCGCCATCCCGACTCAGTCATCCAGCTCGATTTCCTTTATGAAGTGTTTCCCTCCCCGGTAAACGAAATCGATTTCAACCTTCTGGCCGACCTTGAGATCCTCGAAGCGGCGCAGACCGTCGTCGTAGTCCGTTGACTCGGTCGCATAAAACCTCATGCCCTGCACGACGATGGAGCGCTCCTGGTAACTGATGGATTCGATGCGCCCTTCCACTTCATTGTCGGCAAATGCCAAGGCGGAAAAAACCAGAACCATAACCACGCAAAGAACAGGGATTTTGACTCCACTTTTCATGACTTAATCTCCTTTCTTGAAAAATAATGACTCTAGTCCGCAAAAACAGCTCATAGCTCATAGCTTCCGGAAAGTAAAGGCAACTGGAAAAAAAAGATCCTGGCGAAGGACCGGTAGCCGGTCACTGATCACCAGTCACCATTTTGCCCGTATCACCGAAATAATAACGGAAAACTCTTTTAAATGACCCCCATATTTTCCGCCCAGAGGAAGAAAAAGCCCGCCAGGACCATATGGATGTGCCTTCCGTAAGGAAAAAGCTGAAGACACCGGCAATGAAAAGGATTAAAGTTCTATCCTGTAACTTGACAACCGTTACCGCCAACGGGAGCCGGGCAGGACAAAGGGGGGACAAACACCGGGGAGGACCGAGGCCGCCCCACCCCCTTCCCGGAACCATCCCATCCACCATCAAGGAGATGAACCGATGAAAATCTCATTTCATGGCGCCGCCCAGAACGTGACCGGCTCCTGTCATCTGGTCGAGTGCGCCGGAACCCGCATTCTGATCGACTGCGGCCTTTATCAGGGAAGCCGGGAACTGGAAGAGGACAATGCCGACGATTTCGGATTCGATCCCAAGGAAATCGACATCCTGCTTCTGACCCACGCCCACCTTGACCACTGCGGACGCATCCCGCTGCTGGCCAATCGCGGCTTCCGGGGGCAGATCGTCACCACCTCCGCCAGCCGGGAACTATCCCGCCTGGTCATGCTCGACTCCGCCGGGCTGCAGGAGGAGGAGGCCCGCTACCTCAACCGCCGCGCCCAGAAGCGGGGCAAAGCCACGCCGGCCATCGAACCCCTCTACACCACCCTCGACGCCCTCAACGCCCTCGATTTCATGGACGGCACGGCCCGCTACAGCAAGCCGATACGCCTGGCATCCAACATCGAGGCCACCTTTATCGACGCCGGCCATATCCTCGGCTCGGCCTGCATCGTCCTTGAACTGACGGAAAACGGCCGCAAGCGGCGCCTGCTCTTTTCCGGCGATCTCGGCATGGAGGAACGCCCCATCCTGCGCGACCCCGACGCCCCTCCCGCCGTCGATGCCGTGATCATGGAAACCACCTACGGCAACCGCCAGCACAAAAGCCTGCAGCCATCCGTCGAGGAATTTTACGAGGCGATCAACCAGACCGTCAAACGGGGCGGCAATGTGATCATTCCCTCCTTCGCCCTGGAACGGGCCCAGGAGGTTCTCTATTACCTGCACGACGGCAAGATGCAGGGTATCCTGCCCGAGTCCCTGCAGATCTTCCTCGACTCTCCCATGGCCATTTCGGCCACCAAGATCTTCCAGCGCCATCCGGAATGCTATGACGAGGAAACCGCCGAACTGTTCCGCACCAACAACGACCCCTTCGAGTTCTCCGGCGTCCATTTCACCAGGGAAACCGCCGAGTCGATGGCCATCAACCGGATCAGCGGCGGCGCCGTGATCATTGCCGGCTCGGGCATGTGCACCGGCGGACGGGTGCGCCACCATCTCAAGCACAACCTCGGACGGCCCGGTTCCAGCATCGTCTTCGTCGGCTTCGCCGCCCGGGGAACCCTGGCCCGGCAGATCGTCGACGGGGCGGAAATCGTCAAAATCTTCGGAGATGAATATCAGGTCCGGGCCGGCGTCCACACCATCGGCGGCTTTTCCGCCCACGCCGGACAGCGGGAGCTGCTGGAATGGCATGGCAAAACAGGGCAGCCCGGAGTGACCTTCCTGGTTCATGGCGAAAAGGAGAGCATGGAAACCTTCGGGGAACTGCTCGACAAAACCGAGGTGATCATGCCCGAGATGCATCAGGTATTCGATCTCTAGCAGGCTGCCAACCGCCGGGGAGCCAGGCCTTTGAGAAGCAGGGATGGGCGATAGGTCGTGGCTGGTGACTGGTGACTGGTGACTGGTGACTGGTGACTGGTGACTGGTGACT
>JAAZDE010000208.1 GCA_012512925.1 Desulfuromonadaceae bacterium | reverse complement strand
GGGGATGGTCTACCGGAAGAAGGAAACGATTATTCCCGGTTTATGACTTAAAATTCGACCGCGTTAACATCCTCCAAAAAGCGCCAAGGTGAAGCCCTGTGCTTACCAAAAATAAAAAAAGCGCCGTAACCTTTTAAGATTACGGCGCTATTTCTATCATGGTGCCGAAGGGGAGACTCGAACTCCCACGGCCCTACGGCCACTAGACCCTGAACCTAGCGTGTCTACCAGTTCCACCACTTCGGCCTGCCGAATTTATTTAACAAAAAAGAGGGCACAATGCAACAGATATTTGTTGATTTCCTCTGGGGCAGGCAATTCCCTCCCTGGATTTTTATTCACCAGCAGGAGGGTATGGACAGGCCTTTTTCGGCCCTTGCAAAGGGACGTTCCTTTTGCTAGTTTCCAAAGCTGCCGTCAACCCGCCGCGCGATGGAAACCATGGCCGCATCCCTTGAAAAACCATTCAACATCGTCCTTGTCGAGCCGGAGATCCCGCCCAACACGGGGAACATCGCCCGCCTTTGCGCGGCCACCGGTACCACACTGCATCTGGTGGGACCGCTCGGTTTTTCCCTGGACGACAAGCATCTGCGGCGAGCCGGCCTCGACTACTGGCCGGCGGTCGATCTGCGCCGCTGGCCATCCTTCGCCGATCTGCGGAGAGATCGTCCCCGGGGACGCTTTTGGTTTACCTCCAAAAGAGCCGAAAAGGCTTATGTCGATGTCCGTTTCCTTCCCGGCGATTTCCTGGTTTTCGGCAAGGAGACGGAAGGGCTGCCGGCGGAGTTGCTCTCCGCAAGCCCCGAGTTTTCCGTCCGCATTCCATTGCTGACGCCGACGGTGCGGAGCCTCAATCTCTCTTCCGCCGCGGCCATCGTTCTCTATGAAGCGCTGCGACAGAATGGCTTGCTTAACTCCACCTAAGTCCACTGCAACCCTTGCACTCTCGAAAGCTTCCATGGCCCCGTCTTAGACGCAACCAACTTGACTTTGTAAGCCAAGCCGCTATCATGCCAGCAATCAAAGCGGTCTTGAGGCCGCCCGACTTTTCCAAAAGGAGAATAATGAAATGAGTGAAGCTGAAGGAAAAGAAAAACTTCAGATGTCCATGGACCCGAACAATCTCTATCGGGAAGATATCTTTACCGATTTCAAAGTTGGCAGAATCCGCCAGCTGACGCCGGTCAGGGTCGACGGCGGTCCGGATAAAAATCGCAAACTGGTTTTTATCGGCGAAACCCAGGTCCGGATCAGCACCAATGACATCATCCCCGTGCAGTGCGATATCGACGCCCGGAACCTGATGGAAGCTATCGAGAAATTCCCCGAGGCCGTACATCTGCAGATGGACAGGATGGTCAAGGAGGCTCAGGAGCTCAAGCGGCAGAGCGAATCCCGCATCATCGTTCCCGGCAAATAGAGTCTTTTATTCCCTGTGACCGACCAATAGCAAGGAGGAAAGGCATGAAAGCGATCGTCGATCTCTGTGTGGTGCCGATTCAGGCGGGAATCTCCGTATCCAAGTATATCGCCGCCTGCGAGAAGGTTCTGAAGGAAGCCGGGCTGAAAACCCAGCTGCACGGTTACGGAACCAATATCGAAGGAGAATGGGATACCGTCTTCGCGGCTATCAAGCGCTGTCATGAGGTAGTACACGAAATGGGCGCCCCCCGCATCTCCACCATCATCAAATGCGGCACCCGCGTGGACCGGGACCAGACCATCGAGGACAAGATCCGCAGCGTCGAGGAAAAGCTGAAGAAATCCTGACGCGCTGATTAAGGGATGAACGGCGCCTGGGGCGAGCAAAAGTCCAGGCGCCTTTTTCCTCTCATTCATCCAGATTCGGGTAATCGTCCTCGACGATTCCCAAACGGAAAAAAAGTTCCTCCAATGGGACTTCCTCGCCTCCTTCCTCCAGCAGTTCTTTTACCCTCCGAAACTGTCCCCGAGCCTTTTCCGGTAGATTTTGCCAGCTTCTCACCGTTTTCCGCCCACTGCTGAACCCCTTGGTTACCTTTGCCAACTTCAGTATCTGTTCGCAGTGATAGACCGGATCCAGATAGTTCCTCAAAATGTATTTCGCCACCAAATGGCCGCAGCGGGAACATTCCACAAATACTCGATCATGTTTGTGATATTGGAGATAGTGTGTGTTCAACATCTCCGTGCTTCCGCACAAAGGACATTTTTCCCGGCAGACCTGATCGCCTCCACCCTCTCTTTCCTTTCCCATAACCTCCTGCTCCTGGCTAGATGAATCCCAGAAAATGCAGCCACCACTGCCCCAGGGAAAGCAAAACAAGCGCCGCAACCAAGGAAATCAAAAAACCGACTTTGGCCATTTCTTTCATGGAAATCAATCCCGAGCTGTAGGCAATGGCGTTGGGCGGCGTGGATACCGGCAAAATCATCGTCGACGAGATCACCAGGGCCACACTGATCGTCAGTGATGGGCCGGCCAACCCTGGAAGAATAAAAGTCAGGGGAATGATCAGGTTGGCGGTCGCCGTATTGCTCATAAAAGTGGTCAGGAAAGCCCCGATCATGACAAAAGAGATGAGGATGACCATGGGCGAGAACTGTTCGAAGGGAATGGACTGGACCAGAAAGTCATTAAGCCCGCTCTTATCCATCCCCACCGACAGGGCCAAGCCTCCACCCACAAGGAAAAGAACGTCCCAGGAAATATTCCGAAAATCCTGTTTGTCGAGAATTCCGAAACTCAAAAAAACGATGGCCGGGATCAGGGCGACCGTTCCGGAGGACAACCCATGAAGGCTGTTGGTCAGCCAGAGAAACACGGTCAGGTGAAAAACGGCGATGACGGTAAGGGTTGAAGCTCTGACTTCGATGTGAAACAGGGGAGGTTTTTCGATTTGTGTTCGGGGAGGAGGATAGAAAAAAAGCAGCATTCTCCAGAGAAGGACCAAAAGCACAATGACCACCGGACAGGACACCAGCATCCAGGTGAAAAAGGTCATCGATCCAGGGTAGTGGCTGTTGATGGCTTGCATGGCGATGGCGTTGGGCGGGGTGCCGACCGGGGTTATCATGCCACCGAGATTGGCTGAAAAAGGGATGCCGAGGAAAAAGGCTCTGGCAAAGCAACTGTCATGTCCAAAGGGTGCGACAAGGGCCCCGACGATCAGCAGCATCATGGCCGTGGTTGCGGTGTTGGACATCCACATGGACAGGATGGCTGTGGTCAGCATCATGGCGAAAAGAATGTAAGCGGGCCGGGTGCCGGCCAGCTTCAGGATCAACGAAGCGAACCACTCGTCAATGTGGTATTTGTGCCCGGCTTCCGCCAGCAGGAGACCACCCAGAAAGAGGGCGATGATATCGGAAAAGAAAGGGGCGAGGAATATGGCGTGGCTGGTGTTCAGAGCTGGAGCCAGAAAAGCCGTTTCGCAGAAAAGGATCAGAAAACTGGTGACATAAAGAGGAACCGCCTCGGTCATCCAGAGAAGGGCCGCAAGCAGGAAGAGACCCGCTCCAAGGCGGGTTGGAAGGGGAGCCGGCAGAGGAAGCGAGGCCGCCAGGGGAACAATGGCGATGGCCGTCACCAGAATCAGTGTTTTTCGGGAAGAAGTATTCATCGTTGCGAAAAAACGGGATCTGGTGGGAGTTTATCCCAGTCGTGGCGATAAGCAACCAGGTCGGGGCAGCTCCGGGAAATTTTAATGACATCATTTCCGGGCCGCTCCCGCCGCCTTTTTTATCCCCTGGTAGACCAGGACGGAAAGGGTGAACAGCATTCCTCCGGCGGCCAGCGCCCCGATTTCCTGAAGGTTCAGGGGAACGATCCTGAAGATGGTCGACAAGGGGGTATACATCAGCAGGGCCTGTAGGAAAACACAGAGCAGAGCGGCGCCCCAGACCCATTTGTTGGCGAAGAAAGGAACCTGATAGTCGATGCGGATGACAAAGGTGAGGATGACCTCGTAGAGAACCACGAAATTGAATACCATGGTCTGTGCCCGCATCAGATCCGCGGATAAAGGGCTGACGCCGCCGAAATAATGGAAAAGAACCAGGGCGATGGCGGTTCCCAGGCTGCCGAGCACAAGAAGAAGGATCAGTTTGGGCAGGGGCAGAATCCCTTCGCTGCGGGGTTTGGGAGGGCGCTGCATGATGTCCCGGCCGTAGGGATCGACGCTGTAGGCCAGGGCCGGTGCGCCGTCGGTCACCATGTTGATCCACAGCAGAAGAATGGCGGTCAGGGGAAGATTCATCCCGAAGATCACCGCCAGGAAGATGATCAGCACTTCTCCCAGGTTGCCCGAAAGGAGCAGCATGATCGATTTCTGGATATTGTCGTAGATGCCGCGTCCCTCCTCGATGGCATTGACGATATGGGTGAAGCTGTCATCGAGGAGGACAAAATCGGAAGCCTCCTTGGCCACCTCGGTGCCGCTCCCCACGGCCACCCCGATATCGGCCTTTTTTAGCGCCGGGGCGTCATTGACTCCGTCGCCGGTCATGGCCACCGTGTAGCCCATTTTCTGCAGGGCGTCGACGATGCGCTGTTTATGCACCGGCGCCACCCTGGAAAAGATGTTGGTATCCCTTTTCAGGGCTGCCGTCAGCTCTGTCCCGGACATTTTTTCCAATTCTTCGCCGCTCAGCAGCCCGCCGACGATGCCGATCTCCTTGCCGATGGCCTGGGCGGTTTCGCCGTAATCTCCGGTGATCATGATGACCCGGATGCCGGCCTTTTTGGTTTTCTGGATGGAATCGATGACATCGGGACGGGGAGGATCGATCATGGCCTGCAGCCCGACGAAGGTGAGCTTTTCTTCCCGGAAACCCTCCCGGCCGGCCTTCTTCATGGCGAAGGCCAGAACCCTCAGCGCCTTGGTGGAATAGAGGGCGTTCTGCCGGAAAATCTGGTCCCGGATTTCGGTAGAAAGATCAATTTCCCGTCCCCCGCTCCACACAGAGGAACAAGCTCCCAGGACAGTGTCCAGCGCTCCTTTGCTGTAGAGGACGGAATCCTTTTCCTCAGCCACCAGAACCGTCATCATCTTGCGCTCCGAATCGAAGGGAATCTCATCCAGGCGCTCTGCCGTGGCGTCGATTCCCGCCTTGGCGGCGCTGGTCAGCAAGGCTCCTTCGGTGGGGTCGCCCGAAATTTTCCAGGTTCCTTCTTCTTCGAGAAGATTGGCGTTGTTGCAAAGCAGGCCGCAGCGGAAAAGAAGCGGTGAGACCGTTCCAGAAACCTCGCCGCGGGGTTCGTATCCCGTTCCCGACAGAGACGCTTCGCCGTCCGCAGTCCAGGCATAGCGGACTGTCATCTGATTTTCAGTAAGGGTGCCGGTCTTGTCGGTGCAGATGACGTCGCAGCTGCCGAG
>JAAZDE010000207.1 GCA_012512925.1 Desulfuromonadaceae bacterium | reverse complement strand
GGTTTGCGGCGCGGATCGCCGAAATCGCGGCCCAGATCGATTCGGGCGAGATTGCCAATCCTTCTCTTTCCGGGGCTCTTAATGCCGCTCCAACCCGCGGCGCCCCCAATGCCCGGGGCGGTCCTTCCTCTTCCGCCCTGGGCGTTGCTTTATCCGGAGGCCGGCCATGATGGGTCATCCGGCAATCCCTTTCAGACTTTCGGATTTTTGGGCCATTTATGCCGAGGAATTCGGTTCCGGAGAGTTGGAAGTGGTGGGGGCACTTCCCGGTGGCGGGCTTTGCCGGGCCGTGTTTCCTGCTCAACCGGGACCGAGGGGGGACTGGGCTGCTTCGAGCCTTGTCAGGCGGGAGTTTGAACGATGAATAAATTTGAATGGTGTGACGCAAGCCACGAAATCCCACTCGAAATAACATCATCCGACCTGCTGCGAACAGATGATGTTTTATGCCTCATGAGTGACGGCACCATGACTGTCTGCTGGTACGACATCGAAGACGACCTGTGGGTTGAAGCCTGGGGCGAGAAAGCTGTTGCTCTGGCCAGCGGTAAGCACGTCACCCACTGGGCATATCTTCCCGAAGGTCCGAGCGCCTAACAGCATAAGCAAGAATTCGCAAGGGGTGGATATTTTTTGAGGGAGATTCGGGTGGTTTGTCCACGATGCCACGGTAATTCATTGCGGCCCGAGACCATCCCTGGCGAGGTCGCCTGGGATTACCGGTTTTATTGCCCCGTGTGCAGCGAGTCTGTCTGGATGGGGGAACCCCGTTTTGAAGAATTGGCAGCGGCATTGGCGAGGGAAAAGGAGGCGGAGATGGGGAAGAAGCTTGGAAAGTGCACGGATTGCGGGCGGAAAATGGTGTTGATGGGTCGCGGCTTGTGCAGCGGATGTTACCACCGCCATAAGCGTTCCGGAACCCTCGACGAAAAATTTCCTCTCAATGCGCCGCCGACCCTGGAGTCTCAGACGCGGGCCAATGGGGGAGAGGTAATGGACGAATTAGATTCGGGGCCTTCCGCCGCCATTGAAGATCCGCAACGGGAAGCCAAATTTCAGGAGATCCTGGATGAGGTTGACCGAGGGCTGAAGGAGAGGAAGGAACCTGTAGTGACCCGCCATGTGGAGGGTTTCGTGGAAGTCCCCGCCGGGGATGCCGAGGCGGAGGCGATGCTGCGGGGATTCGGCGGGAAGGTGCCCCAGGTGGGGGACGGATGGGAACTGGTGAAAACGCCGGGGGCTGGCCGCGAGGTGGATAATCCGGACAGGATCGAGGGCGGAGACATTGATCCTGGTCTTGTCCAGGAGGTGGCGAAGGTTTTGGAAAAGGTGAATTTGCCGGAGCCCTCTTCCGGCGACCATCTTATTTGCCGCGAGGAGTGGTTGTGGCACAGGCTGAAGGATTTGTCCGGGGCACTGGACCGCAAAACCCATAATCTGGCGGGGTGTGGAGCCGAGGTGGTCGAACGATGCCGGGATTTGGCCATGGAATACCGGCGGACCTTGGACGATTTTGCCGGGGAAGAAGATTGGAGGATCTGATGGTCGACCGGGAGAAGATAAGGGATATCCTGAACCGCATCCGGTGCGGCATGGGGTGCGTGCACGATGCCGACCTGTTGGAGATCTACATTGACCGCATGGAGTTTGTGGCCCGGCAAGCAACGGCGCACCAGGACGATTTAAAGTAGGGGGTTGTCATGTACCGGAACTTTACTCTCTTTGAGAATCTGATCCAGACAAGCGCCGATGACTGCCGGATGAGTCTCCGGTTTCAGAACGACGTGGAGGCGTTGCGGGGTGTCCTCTCGGAACTGGACCGAAAAGGCATGGAGAAGAGGACTCACCGAAAGCATATCGAGACGCGCATCAGGCAGTTGGAAAAGGAGGCCGCATGCAACCGCTGAGGGCCGAACTGCAGAAAGTGTTTTGGGACGAACGGCGGGCGCTGAATCTCATCCGGGGAGCGGTGGCAAAGGTGTCTGGAGAATATCCGGGAGATTCCTGTTTTGAGTGGGGGAGGAAATACCGCCCCATCGAGTTTTCCGCCGCGAAGGCGGCGCAGGAAGCCGCCGATGCGGCTTTTGTCTCCTGTGAGATGCCGGCGCTGGAGAAACACTTGGGCGAGTACCTGAACGCCTGGACGTCGATTTACCGGGATTACCGGAGGGCCTGTGGGATTCGCGCTTGACGAACTGGGCCCGGTACGGTGCCGGGAAATCGCGGAGACATTGTTCCGCGTTCAGAAGGATTACGCGGGGCGTTCGACTCTGAACGGCTGGTGTCCCTTCCACGAGGAGAAGAATCCTTCCTTCGCCTACCACTACGGCGAGGACTGGTACAAGTGCCGGGGCTGCGGCGAAGGCGGCGACCTGGTCAAGCTGTGGCTCCACGTCCACGGCGGGGCGTTTCTGGATTTCAAGCGAGAGTTCTGCGGGGATGACGCCCCCGCTCCCCGCCCCCGGAAGGAAAAGGCGGCCAAGAAGCCAGGCAAAGAGGAAGAAAAGGTTGATCCTGGGTCGTTTGTCCCGGAAGAGGAGCTGGAGCGTCTGCCTCCCCTGCCCGAGGCGCGGATCCGGGAGCTGCAGGCCTCACGGCGCTGGACGCCGGAGACGATCTTCATGCTGGATCTGCGGGAGTTCACCGACCCGGCCGGGGGGAAGCGGATCGCCATTCCCATCCGGGACGATGCTGGGC
>JAAZDE010000206.1 GCA_012512925.1 Desulfuromonadaceae bacterium | reverse complement strand
CCGCCTCTCCGGCCCGCTGCTCGACCGCATCGACCTGCAGATCGAGGTGCCCCGGGTCCCCCATCGCGATCTCGCCGATCCCGCCGACGGCGAACCCTCGGCGACGATCCGCGCCCGGGTGGAGGCGGCCCGCGCCGTCCAGGGACAGCGGCTGGCGGAATTCGGCCTGTACCGCAACGCGCAGATGCAGGCCCGCCACATCCGCCGTTTCTGCCGTCTGGACGAAGAGGGGAAAGGGCTCCTGGAACTGGTCACCGACCGCCTGGCCCTCTCAGCCCGCAGCTACACCCGCATTCTCAAGGTGGCGCGGACCATCGCCGACCTGGCCGGAGAGGAAAACATTCTTCAGCCCCATCTCGCCGAGGCGATCCAGTACCGGAGTTTGGACCGGAAAACGGTTTGAGATTTTCCGATACTTCCGCACACATCCTCAGCTTCGAGCAAAAACATCTATAAACAGCTCAAAAAATGAGCCGATTACAGGACCAATCGACTCATGGTCGCCGATGGGGAAAGTTGATCGGCACCTGAAGGTCGGCATCAATCGCGTCAAGATCTTCCGGGTGAAACAGTCGGCTGGTACTCATTTCGGGCAAGGCAGGAAGCGGTTATGCTGATCAGCGGTCCTTGCCAGCTTCCTCCTCGAAAATCTGTTGCAAAAAGGCGATTAGCGGCGGCAGATCGATCTTTATGATGTCCCATAATATGTCCAGGTCAACCGCATCGTAGCCATGAATCAACCGGTCGCCCAAGGTATCTGGGGGCAAGATTCCCGCTCCACGGGTGAAACCCTAGCGGCAGCGTCCCCAATAATTTCCACCAATCTAGTCAAGGCCAGTTCAAGTAGTCGATCATTCTCCAGATCTTCGCGGGCTTTCCCAGAAGCGAGATCGACAGCCTCCACGGCATGTTCAAGCATATGGCGAAAACGCATCATGTCTTTATGCCGCGTCATATAACACCTCCGCCTCACGAAGAACCCGCTCCCTGAAATGAGGACTCAAAAATCCGGGAGTATTAAGATCAACTCTTCGGCCTAAAATTTCCGACAACTCCTGTTCCAACCGGAAAAACCGTAAACCAACCCGGGTGCCCGGTTCAAACTCCACGAGCACATCCACATCACTCTCGGAAGAAAAGTCTTCCCGCAATATGGAACCAAACAGAGTCAATCGCCGGATTCTGTTTTGATGGCAAAACTTGATTATTCGGTCCCTGGGTATATCGATCCTCGACACCATTACGGAATCTCCCAAAAACAACGGCTTTAAATAAATGATGAAAGGTGTTTTTATTACTTTCTCATACGGGAAGCTGAATATAAAGAGGCAAGGTGACCTTGCCCCATTAATTGGTCCAGGTTGAATTTTTCAACCAAGCCGCGATAAGTGCTCGTGGTATCAAACCTCAGCCTCCACTTCGGCGTTCACAAAAACCAGCCAGCGGTTATCGAATTTGGCCCCTTTCAAACCGGCCGATGGCAAAAGAGGGGTGCGAACCGGGTTTTTATCCACCACATATTCCGCCAGAGGTTTCGCGACTGCCGATGCCCCCAGCAAAGTCAGCTCTTCCTCGTGTTCCTGTAGCATGGAACGTAATCCCTTGGCGATGGCAAAACTTGCCGAAGGGTAGAGATCAAACCGCTTGGCGACAAAGGTTACGATCATGTGCGCTTGCTATCGCTCGGCGATTTCAACCGCATAGGCCAACCGGCCGTTGCGCCCCTCTTCTTCTTCGACAAAAACGACGATGTCTTTTGGCTTCATAAGAATTCCCCCTTTATCATCGGCCCTCGACGGTAACTGCTGCCGGTTCCTCCCCGGCAGAGGGCTCGTATTACGCAATCCGATTTTACTGGACAGTGTTTCCGGCTTTGACTGGACAGTTATTTCCGGAATCAGTGTCCAGTAAAATCGGAAACGGTGTCCAATCTACTCCGGATTTTGCATTATCTTCGGTTTTCGATGATTTTTCCGCGGCTGGTCGGCACTTTTTCAGGGATGTCAATCTGTTTTTCAAGTCCGGGTTTTCTCAGTAGACCAGATAGGCGAAAGCGACGGAAATGAACAGCACCAGGAAGAGAAGGCGGATGAATCTGCTGCCGCCGCGCAGGGCGACCCGGGCGCCGATCTGGGAGCCGAGGGCGGTGGCCAGCGTCAGGGGGATGCCGCAGGCAATAT
>JAAZDE010000205.1 GCA_012512925.1 Desulfuromonadaceae bacterium | reverse complement strand
TCGATGGTCTTCACCCGCCGCAGATCGACATCGAGCGCCTTTCGTCTCGTTTCAATGAAGTCGGGATTCCCCAAAAGGACGACTTCCGCCCAACCTTCATGGGCGATTGCGGCGGCGGCCTGAACCATCCGGTCGTCGTACGATTCCGGGAAGATGAGGGTTTTGACGGAACTTTTGGCTGTGGCTTTGACCTGATCGATCGAAAACATATTCTCCCCCTTTGCCAACTGGAAATTTTCCCTCCTTTATATCCAAAGGAGGGAAAAGGTCAACGCAATTCTGCCGGTTTTGGGTAAACTTGTCCCGGCCGGGGAGCGGCAAGGGAGCGCACGGGGGAGAATTCTTGTCACGGCCGGCTGTCAGGGCAGAAAAAATCCCCATTCTCCGTGGAGAATGGGGATTGACTCGCGGCGGAATTTTGTTCCGGAACGGGCTATTTATCAGCCTTCATGAAGGACGGTGGTTCCTGCCCCTTGGCCCGATAGGAACAGTGCTTGGCCAGGGACTTGTCATAATATTTCTCGCCGTGGTCGTGCCAGGTCGGCTTGCGGCCATAGCCGGTTCGACCCCAGCCTTCCCCCTTCAGGGAGAAGCCGCTGGCGGAAATCAACTTTTCCACTTTGCCGCCACAATGTATACATTCGGTGATCGGTTCGTCATCGAACTTTTGTTTGACCTCGAAAACCGAGTTGCACTCTTGACATCCGTATTCGTAGATTGGCATCCCAAACCTCCTGGAAATAAAAAACTGGATGTAATTTAAAACTCCTGCCGGCCTTTGTCAAGGTGCGGGGGGGTTAAAAAGCTTTGATTGTTGATGCCTTGCCTGAATCTTCGGGGTGGTTTCCGCCCCCTGAAGGCGGCGCAGGACGGCCAGTTGGGTCGGTTGATCCGGCGGCGCCGGAAGGGACAGCCGCCTCAGGAGCGGGGGCACGGCCTGAGCGCCGCGGCGCCAGGACAGGGGGCCGCGGCCGAGGCGGTAAAGGAGCTGGCGGGTGCGCAGCCCATCGAACCAGCCATGGAAGGCGCTGAGCAGGCGGTCCGGTTGGCGGTGGTTGCGCCGCAGTTTGCGCCAGGCCTCGGCGAAACCGAGGGTTTCGAGGAAATGGTTCAGTTCGGGGGCAATGTCCAGGGCCCGTTCCAGGAGGTGGTCGCTTTCTTCGCGGTGATGCCGGGTGACGGCGGCCAGCCATTGTCTGAGGATGTCGAAGGCTTCGGGGGGATAGAATTCCAGTTCCGTGCCGGGATCGGCCAGTTGCCGGGCGACGCTGGGGCCGGTGCCGAAGGGCACCCGGCGGGAGGGACGCGGCGAGGGGTGGACGACGGTTCCGCGCAGTTGCGCCACGCCGCCGGTTTTGGCCAGCTGCTGGACAAAATAAAAATCCTCCCCCGAAGGCCGGCGGTTCATCCCGCCGCAGGCGACATAGGCGTCGGCGCGGCAGGCGATGGCGCTGCCGATGGTATGGAAGGCGTAGGGAGAGCCGGCCCAGGACAGGCCGAGAACATAGCTGCGCAGAAAGAGTTCGTAGTGGCCGATGGCCCTATCGACGGCGGCACTGTCCCCATGGCGGTGGCGAAAAGGGAGGACGGCCCCGCCGGCGGCATGGCTGCGGAAGTGGTCCTCGATCGCCGGCAGGTAGTTCCCCTCCACCAGCGTATCGGCGTCGAGGGAGATGAGAACGGGAGAGAGGCCGGCATCCTGGCGAACACGGCCCAGGGCCAGGTCGAAGCCGATCTTGCGGGCCGTGCCGACCCCTTCCCGCGGGGGCAGTTCGCGGCCCGGGGAGGAGGCGTCGACCCAGGCCAGGCGCAGGGTGCCGGAGTAGCGTTGCAGCAGCTCCAGGGTCTTGCGGTTGTCCTCCCGGTCCTCCGCCGGGACCTGGCGGGTGTTGTTCACCACCACCACGACCAGGGTGCGCTCGAGAGTTTCCCGGGGGTTGCCTTCCAGGCTGGCCAGTGTCGCCGGCAGGGTGTCGCTCTCCGCCAGGGCGGGGATGATCACGGCCCTGGAGAAGCCGTCCCCTGGTTCCCCTTGGAGGCTCCAGGGGCCCGGCAGGGTTCGTTTCCTCAGGTAGCGGGGCCACGATGGGATCATGGCGGCGGATTCTTTTCGATGACGGCCAGGGCCTCGGCGCAGGGGTCTTTCTCCCCTTCCAGCCAGTGTATGGGAATGCCGTGGCGCTCCATGCGCCCGAACCAGGTCCTCTGCCGTTTGGCGAAGGCGCAGATGGCCTGAAGGAGCTGCCGGAAGAGTTCCTCCCGGTCCATTCTCCCCTGCAGGAACCAGGCGACGAAACGGTACTCGAGGCCATAGTTTTCCAGGGTCCGGAAGGATACGCCGCGATCCCGGAGCCGTTCCACCTCTTCGATCAGGCCCTGGTCGAGGCGCTGGCGGAGACGGATTTCGATCCTTTTGCGGAGTGTCTCCCGCTGCCAATAGATGCCGAAGGTCAAAGGCGTCACGGGTGGAAAATCGGGCAGGTCCGCAGGCGCCGCCTGCTTCTCGCCGGCGGCGATTTCGATGGCCCGAATCAGATGCTCCCGGTCGCGGAAATCCGTGGTGTTGTGGGGATTGGGCTTTAATTCCAACAGCCGCTGGATCAGCGCCTCCATCGGCAGCGAGCTCAATTCGGCGCGCAGGGCGGGGTTGACCGGAACCTCGGCCAGACGGTAGCGGCGCAGCACCGCGTCGAGGTAGAGGCCGGTGCCACCGACCAGCACCGGCAGCCTGCCGCGGCCGCGGATCTGCCGGATCGCCTCCAGGCAGCGGCGCTGGAATTCGAAGAGACTGAATTCCTCCCCGGGCTCGACGATGTCGATGAGGTGAAAGGGGATCTCACCGTACTCCTCCAGATCCTTGCCGGTGCCGATGTCCATGCCCCGGTAGACCTGGCGGGAGTCGGCGGAAATGATTTCGCCGTTCAGCTTCCGCCCCAGTTCCACCCCGAGCCGGGTTTTCCCCGAGGCGGTGGGTCCGAGAACGGTCAGCAGGTCGAAGGTTCGGTTCATGATGAGGTCTTTTTTCCAAGGGGTCCGGGTCTTGAACGGGGATTATATGAAAGCCTCGGCCCGGGGTCGATAGTTAATGTCTTTCGGGGGGATAAAAGCTCGTGGAACTGGGCCGTTGACCCCTTTTTCCCGCTGTGTTTTAATGCCTTGGAGAAGGAGAGGGATGGAACGGACAAGGGAAATCGCGCTGCTGGCTTTCGGTGCCAATCTGGGGGATCGCCGCCGTACTCTGACCGGCGCCCGCCGGGCGCTGGCCAGGGGAGGGGAGGTGGAGGTGCGCCGCTGTTCCCGCCTGTTCGAGAGCGAAGCGCTGGGGGGACCGCCGGGACAGCCCCCGTATCTCAATGCCGTTCTCGAGGTGGCGACGGCCCTGGCCCCTGAAGAGCTGCTGGCCTGGTGTCAGGGGATCGAACAGGAGTTCGGCCGGAGGCGGCGCGAGCGCTGGGGGCCGCGGACCCTCGATATCGACATTCTGGCCTATGACGGTCGGGTGTCTCATGATCCGGGCCTGATACTTCCCCATCCCCGGCTCCATCTGCGCCGTTTCGTCCTGCTGCCGCTGCTGGAGGTGGCCCCCGAATGGCGCCATCCCGTCAGTGGAAAAACGGTTTCTCAACTGGTTGCCGAGCTGGCGGCGGCGGACCGCATCCGGCCGTTGGCCGGCGAATGGGGATGACAATGATCCGTCTGCTCTGGCTGTTTCTGATCGCTTTCCTGGTTTTCAAGCTGGTCAGGTCGCTGCGGGGTTTTTCCTCCCAGGGTTCCAAACCGGCCAACCACGGCGGCAGCAAGGAAGGGGAGGAGTTGGTCAAGGATCCCCAGTGCGGCGCCTATTTTCCCAGGTCGGAAGGGGTGAGTCTCGTTGTCGACGGGGAAACGCGCCATTTCTGCTCCCCGGCCTGCCGGGACAAATTCCTTCAGAAAAAATAAAACAGTGTTATTTTTTTGTTGATGTTTTCTTTTTTTCACCGTAGTATTTTTTATCATAACCATTTTCGATAAGAGATATAGGGTGATTTAAAAATAAAACATCGTTTTTATAATATTTTTTGAAGATTGTCTGAATAGACACAGGGAGGGCTGATGAACATTCACGAATACCAGGCCAAAGAGGTGCTGCGGAACTTCGGGGTGCCGGTGCCGAAGGGGGAGGCCTGCTTCCACCCGGCGGCGGCCAGGGAAGCGGCCCGCGGTCTGGGAGAGGGGCCGTACGTGGTCAAGGCTCAGATCCATGCCGGAGGGCGCGGCAAGGGGGGCGGGGTCAAGGTGGTCAAGACCCTGGACGAGGTCAAGAAGGCCGCGGCCGGCATGCTCGGCATGCAACTGGTCACCCATCAGACCGGGCCGGCGGGGAAAAAGGTGCGCCGCGTCTATGTGGAGGAGGGGTGCCGGATCGCCCGGGAACTCTATGTCGGCATGCTGCTCGACCGCGTCACCTCCCGGGTGACCCTGATGGCCTCCTCGGAAGGGGGCATGGATATCGAAGAAGTGGCGGCCGAAACCCCGGAGAAGATCTTCCGCGAGACGATCGATCCGACCATCGGCCTGAGCGCTTTCCAGGCGCGGCGCCTGGCTTTGAAACTGGGGCTGGGAAAGAAACAGCTCGGCCAGGCGGTCGCCTTTCTGCAGAATCTCTATCGCGCCTTTGTCGACAAGGACTGCTCTCTGGTGGAGATCAACCCGCTGGTGGTGACCGAAGAGGGGGGGCTCGTCGCTCTCGACGCCAAGCTCAACTTCGACGACAACGCCCTCTTCCGCCATCCCGACATCCGCTCCCTGCGCGACTTCGACGAGGAGGACGACAACGAGATCGACGCCTCGGAGTACGACCTCTCCTACATCTCCCTGGACGGCAACATCGGCTGCATGGTCAACGGCGCCGGACTGGCCATGGCCACCATGGACATCATCCAGCTCAACGGCGGCTCTCCGGCCAACTTCCTCGATGTCGGCGGCGGCGCCTCCCGGGAGAAGGTCACCGCGGCCTTCAAGATCATTCTCAAGGACCCCAAGGTGAAGGGGATCCTGGTCAACATCTTCGGCGGCATCATGAAGTGCGACATCATCGCCCAGGGGATCATCGACGCGGCCCACGAGGTTCGGCTCAACATGCCGCTGGTGGTTCGCCTCGAGGGGACCAACGTGACCAAAGGCAAGGAACTGCTCAAGGACAGCGGGCTGAACATCATCGCCGCCGAGGGGATGACCGACGCCGCCCGCAAGATCGTCGAGGCGGTGGCCGCGGGAAGGGGGAACGCATGAGCATACTGGTCAACAGGGACACCAAGGTCATCACCCAGGGGATCACCGGTGCCCACGGCCTCTTTCACACCATCGCCGCCCTTGAATACGGCACCGAGGTGGTGGGCGGCGTCACCCCCGGCAAGGCCGGAACCGACGTTCAGGGGGTGCCGGTCTTCGATACGGTGGCCGACGCCGTCAAAGCGACCGGGGCCAACGCTTCGGTCATCTACGTTCCTCCGCCCTTCGCCGCCGACGCCATCCTCGAGGCGGTCGACGCCGAACTGCCGCTGGTGGTCTGCATCACCGAGGGGATCCCGGTTCTCGACATGGTCAGGGTCAAACACTACATGCAGGGCAGGAAGACCCGCCTCATCGGCCCCAACTGCCCCGGCATCATCACCCCCGGCGAATGCAAGATCGGCATCATGCCCGGCTACATTCACAAACCGGGGCCGGTGGGGGTGATCTCCCGCAGCGGCACCCTGACTTATGAAGGGGTCTGGCAGTTGACCAGCCGCAACGTGGGGCAATCCACCTGCATCGGCCTTGGCGGCGATCCGGTCAACGGCACCAGCTTCG
>JAAZDE010000032.1 GCA_012512925.1 Desulfuromonadaceae bacterium | reverse complement strand
CGCCATGGGCGCCAGAAAACTCTCCCGCTGGCTCAGCTATCCGCTGCTGGAGGTCGCCGAGATCCGCCGCCGCCAGGAGGCGGTAGCGGAGATGGCGGCCAACTTCGCCCTGCGGGACGAGTTGCGCGGAATGCTGAGCGAAGTGTCCGACCTGGAAAGGATCAACGGCCGGATTTCCCTCGGCAGCGCCAACGCTCGAGATCTGGCGGCGCTGAAGGAGTCGCTGGAGAAAACGGCGACCGTGGCTTCGGTTCTCAAGGCGGTTTCAGCTCCTCTTCTGGCCTCCCTGGCAGACCAGGTCGATCCTCTCGACGACGTTCGCGGCCTGATCGCCGTCTCTCTCGTCGACCAACCGCCATTGGGTCTCCGGGAAGGGGGGATCATTCGCGAAGGGCATGACGCCGAACTGGACGAATTGCGCCGCATCAGCCGCGACGGCAAGGGGTGGATCAGCCAGCTCGAACGCCAGGAACGCGACAGAACCGGCATCGCCTCTCTCAAGATCCGCTATAACCGGGTTTTCGGCTATTACATCGAAGTGACCAAGCCTCATCTCCACCTGGTCCCCGACGATTTCTTCCGTAAACAGACTCTCAGCAACGCCGAACGGTTCATCACCTCGGCTCTCAAGGAATACGAGGAGAAAGTGCTGCGGGCCGATGAGCGGATCGTCGAGCTGGAATACGATCTCTTCCAGAATCTTCGCGGCCGGGTCGCCGCCGAAGGGGGACGGATTCAGAGGACCGCCGACGCTCTGGCTGCCATCGATGTTCTGGCGGGGCTGGCCGAGGTTGCCCAGGAAAAGGATTACCTGTGCCCCGTGGTCGACGACGGGAAGGCCCTGATCATTCGGGACGGCCGCCATCCGGTGGTCGAGACGATGAACCTGGGGGAACGCTTCGTTCCCAACGACGTATCGATGAGCACCGACGAGGAACAGATCCTGATTCTGACCGGTCCCAATATGGCCGGAAAGTCGACCTTCATGCGCCAGGTGGCGTTGATCGTCCTGTTGGCCCAGATCGGTTCCTTTGTTCCCGCCGCCGAAGCGCGAATCGGGGTTGTGGATCGGATCTTCACCCGGGTGGGCGCCAGCGACAACCTGGCCCGCGGGCAGTCCACCTTCATGGTGGAAATGATCGAAACCGCCCATATTCTTCATCATGCCACCGACAGGAGCCTGGTTTTGCTGGATGAGATCGGCCGCGGAACGTCGACTTTCGATGGCATCAGCATCGCCTGGTCGGTGGTGGAATACCTTCACGACACCCAGGGGAAGGGGGCCAAGACCCTTTTCGCCACCCATTATCATGAACTGGCCGAACTGGCCTTGACCCGGCCGCGGGTCAGGAATTTCAACATCGCCGTCAAGGAGTGGGACGATCAGATCATCTTCCTGCGCAAGATCGTCCCCGGCAGTGCCAGTCATTCCTACGGAATCCAGGTGGCGCGCCTGGCCGGTCTTCCCGGGGAAGTGATCGCCCGCGCCCGGGAAATCCTCGTCAACCTGGAAACAACGGCTCTGTCCCCTCAGGGAGAGCCCAAAATCGCCGCCAGCCGCAAGCCGTCCCGCCACCGGCGGGAAAACGCCCAGCTCAGTCTGTTCTCCCCGCCGTCGGACCGCCTGCGGGAGATGGTGGAAAACGCCGATATCGCGTCCATGACGCCGCTGGAAGCGCTGAATCTGCTCGATCAGCTAAAAAGGATGGTGTAATCATGACTCTCTATCGCCTGGTTGGTCTTCTCTTCTGCTGGTGCCTGACGCTCTCCTTTGCCTGGGGGGATGACCTCGCCCATCGCTTTCAGACCCTGCAGAACAATTATGCCCAACTGCTGAAATCGGAGCAAAAAAGGCTTAAGCGGGACAACTGGGAGAAAATCATTTCCGGTTTCGAAACCTTTTCGCGGGAATTCCCCGATCATGGCAAGGGTCCGGCGGGACTGTTCATGGCGGGGCGGGCCAGTCAGGGACTCTACCGGTTTTCCCGCCGAACGGAGGATGCCCGGCGGGCCGGCCGGTTTTTCGACAGGCTGGACGAAGCCTATCCCTGCCACAATCTGACCGATGACGCCTTGGTGATGTCGGCGGAAATCCATGAGGAGATCCTCGGCGACAAGAAGGGGGCGATCGAGCGTTATTTGAAAGTGGCTCACAATCACGGCCACGGGGATCAGGTGCATCTGGCCCGGAAACGTCTTGAAGCCCTGGGGAGTTCCTATTCGTCGCCTCCCGCCAAAGAAACCGCAGCGTTGCCGGCAAAGATGCCCGCTCCCATGCCCGCTCACGCTCCCGGTCCCCGGCGGATCGAGGGAATCCGTCAATTTGATCACGGCGATTTTTCCCGGGTGGTTCTGGATGTCAGCGCACCGGTGGAGTTTTCCTACAATGCCCTGCCGGCAGCGGTCAAGGGGGGAGATCCCCGCCTCTATGTGGACATGAAGGGGGTAACCCCGCCCTCCGAATCTTTGGCCAACCGGGAGATCGCCGATCCTCTGGTGCAGCGTATCCGCATCGGCCGTCCCGAGTCCGATAGAATCCGCGTCGTCCTCGACCTGAAGCCCTTTAAAGACTACCGGGTTTACGCCCTGGACAACCCCTCGCGGGTGGTGATCGAGGTGGCGCGGGCCAAGCAATCCTGGGACAAAACGGCCGCCAAGGTTCCTGATATCCCTCCTCAAACAGCAACCCAAAGGGCGGCGGGGAGCGCCCCTCCTCAAGTTCTTGCCTCTGGCAGGTCGGCCGCCGTCTCCTCTTCCCCCAAGAAAGACGAAGTGTCCGCCATTCTTGATAAATCGGCCGGCGCGCCCTGTCCGGTGATCCCCATTCCCGGCCTGGCGGCGAAGAACGGTCCCCGGCGCATAGTGGTCGATGCCGGGCATGGCGGCAAGGATCCCGGCGCCATCGGACCGGGTGGGGTTCAGGAAAAGGATGTGGTCCTCAAGATGGCCAAACTGCTGGCGCAACGTCTCAAAAACGAGGTCAAGTGTGAGGTCATTCTGACCCGGGACAAGGATGTTTTCATCCCCCTGAAGGAGAGGACCGCCATCGCCAACCGCCATAACGCCGATCTGTTCATTTCGGTTCATGCCAATGCCAGCCTGAAGCGAAACCTTCGTGGTGTGGAGACCTACTATCTGAACTTTTCCAAGAACGAAGGGGCGGCCTCCGTTGCCGCCCGGGAGAACGGCACCACTTTGGCCGAAGTTGGCGATCTTGAATTGATCCTGTTTGATCTCATGGCCCACGCAAAAATCAACGAATCGAGTCTTTTGGCCGACAAGGTCCAGAAAGGAATCGTTTCCTCGCTCACCGACAGATACCGGGATATCCAGGACAACGGCGTGCGTCAGGGGCCTTTTCACGTTCTCCTCGGGGCCAACATGCCTTCCATCCTGGTGGAGGTAGCCTTTATCAGCAACCCTAAGGATGAATCGCTGTTGCAAACCAGCAAATATCAGCAGGGAGTGGTGGAAGGGATTGTGGCAGGTGTCAAAAATTTCGATCACACCCTTAACCGGATGGCCAAACGATGAACATCGCCGATCTCCTCGGTGATGTTTTCTCCGAAAACTGTCCCTGCGGCGGCGGGACGGCCACCTTTGAAAAACGCCGGACGCGGATTCTGGCCGAATACAATCGGCGCCTGGAGTTCTGCCGGGAACGCATCCAGGCCTGGCACCGCGCCGGCGGCGGCGGACGAGAGGTGGTCAGGGCCCTGACCGAAACCACCGACACCCTGCTTCGGGCGCTTCTCATGGAGGTTTCCCCGGGACGGCAGGAACGGGACAAGGCCAGCGGACTGGCCCTGATCGCCATCGGTGGTTACGGGCGCGGCGAACTCAATCCCCGCTCCGATATCGACCTGATGTTCTGTCATGATTCCCGAAACCGGGAAACGGCGCTGGTGATCGCTGAAAGGATGCTCTATCTGCTGTGGGATATGGGACTGGATGTCGCTTCCTGTGTTCGCACCTGCGAGGACTGCCTGGAACTGAGCCGCCAGGATCTGACCATCCGCACGTCCCTTCTGGACTCCCGGTTTCTCGACGGGGATCCCCTCCATTTCCGATACTACGAAAAAAAGGTCATGGAGCCGATCCGGCGCTTCGACGGGGCCGGTTTCATCCGCGACAAACTGGCCGAGAGCGAGGCCAGGCAACGGAAATACGGGTCCTCTGTCTATCTCCTCGAACCGAACATCAAGGAGGGGAAGGGGGGCTTGCGGGAACTGCATACCGCCCTCTGGGTGGCCAAGGTCAAATACAAAATCCGCAGCGGCAACGAACTGGTCCACAAAGGGATCGTGTCGGAAACGGAATTGGCCGATATCGAAGGGGCTTTTGACTATCTTTGGCATATCCGCAATGAGCTCCATTATCTGCTGCGACGAAAAAGCGACCAGATTCAGTTTGCCCACCAGGAGAGGATCGCCCATTTCCTCGGCTATCGGGATCAAAAGCACGCCCTCGCCGTCGAGCAGTTCATGAAGGATTACTACACCCGTGCCGCCCATGTCGTCGATATCACCTCCGCCCTGGTCGCCAAGGCCACCGATCTCGCGGATCCTCCGAAAACCCTCTTCGGGCTCCGCCGGCCCCGCCATCTCGATGAGCATTTCTATGTCCTTCACGGTGTCCTGCGGACCTCCCGTCCGGAGGCCTTTAGCGGAAATCCCCTGCTCATGCTTCAGGCCTTTCGCCACAGTCAGCACCAGGATGTCGAACTCAGCTTCCAGTTGCAGGAAATCATCCGCGACCATGTGGCCCAGATCAACGACCGCGGGCGCCGTTCCCGGGAGATGGGCAGGCTTTTTCTCGATATCCTCCGCGCTCCCAGGGGGGTGGCCAAAATTCTCCGGGAGATGCACCGTCTTCATTTTCTCCATCATTTTATCCCGGAATTCGGCGGTATTTTCTGCATGGTCCAGCATGACGCCTATCATATCTATACCGTCGACATCCATTCCCTCTTTTCGGTGGAAGAACTGGTTCGCCTGTGGCGGGGCGAATACGCCGAGCAGCAACCCCTGCTGACCGAGGTGGCCGGTCAGATTGAGAAACGGGAGCTGCTGCTGCTCGCCGCCTTGCTGCACGACGTGGGCAAGGGGGAAGGTTCAGGCCACGCCGAAAAAGGGGCCGAGATGATCCCCACCATCGCCCGCCGCCTCGGCCTGGGCAGGGAGGACGCCCAGCGGCTGGAGTTCCTGGTCCGCAACCATCTGCTCATGGCCCACATTGCCCAGCGCCGTGATCTGAACGATGAAAAGATGATCCATGACTTTGCCGGGCTCATGGGGATGAGTGAAAATCTCAAGATGCTGTATCTGCTGACTTTCGCCGACCTGAAGGCGGTAGGGCCCGATGTCTGGACGCCGTGGAAGGGCCTTCTGCTCAGCGAACTTTACCGGAAAACCTTCAGCGTCCTGGAAAAGGGCAATTTCCCCCATGAGAAACGTTCCGAAAAGGTTCAGCACCGGAAGCGGCAGGTGGTTGAAATGCTCGCCGATGAGTTCGGCGAGCGTTCCGTCCGGGAAGAACTGAAACAACTGGAGACCCGCTATTTTCTGGAGCACGGCGCCGGGGAGATCGGCAATCACCTGCGGGTCCTCTTCAGCCGCGGTGAACGCTCGCTGGCCATGAGGGCGGACCCCGTTCCCGGCACCAATCACACCCGCCTGATCATCTCCACTCTCGACGTCCCCGGTCTTTTTTCCAAAATTGCCGGTGTTCTCGCCGCCGGCAGGATCAATATCCTCGGGGCTCAGATATACACCCTCAAAAACGGCGTTGCCCTCGATATCCTTCAGGTCGACGGCGGCAATGGCAGGCCGGTCAGCAATCCGGAAAAATGGGCCCGAATCGAAAAGAGGCTGGCCACGGTTATCGAAGGCCGGGAACAAGTCGATGCGCTGGTCGCCAAAAGCAGGGCGGCCGCTGCCTGCTGCCCGCTTCTTCCTCCCCGCCGCCACCCGGACAGGGTGGAGATCGACAACGAGGTTTCGGAGCATTATACCGTTCTCGACGTCTATACCCGGGACCGGGTCGGGCTTCTCTACGACATCACCAGAACCCTTTCCGAAATGAATCTCACCATTGGTGTGTCCAAGATATCGACCAAGGTGGACCAGGTTGCCGACACCTTTTACGTCAAGGACATCTTCGGTTCTAAGATCACCCAAGCGGAAAAACTGGCTGAACTCGAGAAAAGAGTGCTGGCCGCCGTGGGGTACGACCATGATTCCTGATCTGGCCAACTGTGTGGACATGTTCCTTAATTACGCCACCGTGGAGCGGGGTCTGGCGCTAAATACCCTGGAAGCCTACGGAAGGGACCTGAACCGCTATCTCTCGTTTCTGGAGGAGGAGGGAATCGCCGAACCGGGACAGATATCCGCCCTGATCATTGTCAGGTATCTGGGGCGTCTCGGCAAGGAGGGACTGTCGGCCCGCAGCCGCGCCCGAGCGCTGGTGTCTCTGCGGATGTTTCACAAGTTTCTGGCCGCCGAAGGGATTACCGGGGAGAACCCCGCCTCCAAGGTCGTGGCGCCTCACACCATTCAGACGCTTCCCCGCGTGCTCACTTCCGGTGAAGTGGAAAGACTGTTGGTGGTGGCGGGCGAGGAGACACCTCTCGTGCTGAGGGATCGGGCCATGCTCGAACTCCTCTATGCCACCGGCCTGCGGGTCTCGGAACTGGTCGGACTCCGTTTTCAGGACCTGGAACTGGGCGGCGGCTATCTGCGCGCCTTCGGCAAGAGGAACAAACAGCGCATCGTGCCGATGGGGGAAGCCTCCATCGAGGCGCTGCGGCGTTACCTGGAAAGGGGCAGAGAGCGGCTGCGGAAGAGTGGCAGCGGCGATTATCTGTTTCTCAATCCGTTCGGGAAGAGCTTGACACGACAAGGTTTCTGGAAGATGATAAAGCGCCGCGCCCGGGAGGCCGGTATCCCCAAAAACATCACGCCGCACACCCTGCGCCACTCCTTTGCCACCCACCTGCTGGAGAACGGCGCGGACCTGCGGTCGGTGCAGACGATGCTGGGGCACGCCGACATTTCAACGGTACAGATCTACACCCATGTCACCCGCGAACGTCTGAGAAAGATACATGAACAATTTCACCCCCGAGGTTGATGCCTTGTCCGCATCGGGTGCATTAAAATATCGGAGAGAATGGGGATGAAATATATCGTCCTGCTCGGGGACGGCATGGCCGATGAACCGCTGGCCGAACTGGGGGGAAAAACCCCTTTGGAGTACGCCGCCACCCCACATATGGATTATCTGGCCCGGGGCGGAGAGACCGGACTGGTGAGGACCGTCCCGGAAGGGTTTCCCCCCGGCAGTGACGTGGCCAACCTGTCCGTCTTCGGCTGCGATCCCAAGGCCTGCTATACCGGTCGTTCTCCCCTGGAGGCGGCCAGCATGGGGGTCGAGCTGGGCCCCGAGGATGTTGCCTTTCGACTCAACACGGTTTTTCTCGACACCTGCGGCGAGCAGTTCGTCATGGGGGATTTCTCCGCCGGGCATATCACCACGGCGGAATCGGAACAGTTGATCGGTATCCTTCAACAGGAGCTCGGAGGAGGAAAGTTCAACTTTTATCCCGGTGTCTCCTACCGTCATCTGATGGTCTGGAAGGGGGGGGCGGAGGAAGTCGCCCTGACCCCTCCCCACGACATCACCAGACAGCAGATCACCCCTTTCCTGCCCCGTGGCAATGGGGCCAAACAGCTGATCCTGCTGATGAACTCCTCCATGGTGCTGT
>JAAZDE010000204.1 GCA_012512925.1 Desulfuromonadaceae bacterium | reverse complement strand
GCCGTCATCGGCGGCGGACCGGGCGGGTTGAGCGCCGCCTGGCAGTTGCGCCTCAAGGGGCACGCCGTGACGGTGTTTGAAGCCGACGAGGAAATCGGCGGCAAACTGCGTCAGGTCATTCCCCGGGAGCGGCTGTCCCGGAAGATTCTGCAGCGAGAGATCGAGCGCATCCGGGAGATCGGCATCGAGATAAAAAACGGCGTGCGGGTGGATGGCGAACTCTTCTCCTCGATCCGCTCCGTCTTTGATGCGGTGATCGTCGCCTCCGGCGCTCACAATCCTCTGATCATCCCTTTCCCCGGTCACCAGCGGGTCAGGCAGGGGATCGAATTCCTCAAGGCGATCAATCGCGGCGAGCGTCCGGCGGTTGGCAAAAGGGTGGTGGTGGTCGGTGCCGGGAACGCCGGCATGGATGTCGGCCTTGGCGCTTTCGCAATGGGGGCCGAAGAAGTGACCGCCATCGATATCCAGCGGCCCGCGGCCTATCAGCACGAGATCGCCAACTTCGAAAAACTGGGGGGACGGATTCTGTGGCCTCTGGCTGCCGAAAAAGTGGATGAGGAAGGTGTGCGGGCCAAGGACGGCCGATTTGTTCCCGCCGACGATGTCATCTTCGCCATCGGCGAGAGGCCCGATCTTTCCTATCTGCCGCGAACCTGGCTGGATGAACGGGGCCTGGCAGATATCGATTCCTGCCGTCAGTTCACCATGGCGCCGGGGGTTTTCGCCGTCGGCGATGCCACCGAACCGGGCCTGCTGACCCACGCCATCGGCAGCGGCCGGGAGGTGGCCGAGCATATCGACCGACTCCTCAACGGCCTGGAGCTGGCGCCGATACAGAAAAAGGAGATGATCCCTCAAAGCTGTCTTCGCAAAGAATATTATCGTCCCCTGAAACGGGGCCACTTCAAGGTGGAGGATGTCATTCAGCTGGAAACCAGCCGCTGCCTTTCCTGCGGCGCCTGCCGCGATTGTTCCATGTGTCTCGAAGCCTGCCCCGAGGGAGCCATCACCCGGGAAGAAAAGGAGGATGGCAGCTTCGAGTACGTCTCCGATGATAAATACTGCATCGGCTGCGGCATCTGCGCCGGAATCTGTCCCTGTGGCATCTGGAGCATGGAGCAGGTGGTGTAGGGTTGAAGATGAGCCAGTTCGATGCAGAAAAAGCGGTCTTCCGGACCGCTTTTTTTTCGGAACTCTTTATTATGCAAAGAACGCCATGAGCGCCAGGAAAACCACGATAGCTTGACCGGCGGATCTCCTGCAAAATGTCTGTCATCCCTGAATGCCTGGTGGGGAATTCAGGTTTTTCATCCAACTGCAATCCGGATTTCGGTCTAAAGCCCGGCGGAATGACAATTTTTCCATTTTTTCCAGAGCCATCAAAAAAGAGGATTTTTACGCGCTTCAAGGTAAAGGTTTTTGATGCTCAGCCGCAATTTTGCTTTTCTTTGTGTCTTGGCGTGAAGAAAGACGGCCAAAGTTTCACTATAATAGTCGCCACGAAAGGATTGAAAGAGAATGGCGAAATCGACTATGGAGGGGATTCGGCGAGCGGCCGGGAAGGCGATCGGCGATTTTGGCCTGATCTGCGCCGGTGACCGGATCGCCGTGGGCATTTCCGGCGGCAAGGACTCTATGGCGCTGATGGCGGTGCTGGAGGAACTGCGGCGGCGGGCGCCGATCCCCTACCAACTGGTCGGGGTGACCATCGATCCCGGATTCGGCGATTTTCCTTCCGAGAAGATCGCCACCTTTTTCGCCGGCCGGGGATGGGAACTTTATGTGGAGAAATCCGCTATCCGCCTCATCCTGGAGGCCAAACTCCGTCCCGGTTCCTCCCCCTGTTCCTTTTGCGCCCGCTTGCGCCGTGGTATTCTTTACACAGTGGCGGAACGCCTCGGGTGCAACAAAGTCGCCCTTGGCCACCATCTCGATGATTTTATTGAAACCCTTCTCCTCAACCAGTTTTACTCGGGAACGCTGGCCGCCATGAGTCCGAAAATGCTTGCCGACAACGGCCGACAGACGGTGATCCGTCCCCTGATCTATGTGGCAGAGGAGGAGATCCGGGGCTTGCTTGAAGAACAAGGGCTCCCTGTGTTCGACAATCCCTGCCCGGCCCGGTTCGAGGACCAGAAGCGGCAACGGATCAAAGCCCTGATAGATGAATTGCGCAAGGAGATTCCTTATGTGAAGGAGAGCCTGCTCAATTCTTTGCGAAACGTTCAGCCTCGTCATCTGGCCGATCCACGACTGTCAGGAGGGGATTCTTGAACTCATCTGATTTCGATCTGGACGTCAAATTGGCGGCCGAGGTGCAGAAGCTTCTTTTTCCGAAAAGTTCGCCTCTCTGCGACTGGTGCTGCATGGGGGTCAAGTTCCGCATGGCCGGTGGGCTCGGCGGGGACTATTTCGACTTCATCAGCCTGCCGGATGGCTGCCAGTTCGTCATGATTGGGGATGTCACCGGGCATGGGCTTCATGCCTCGGTGGTGATGTCGCTGCTCTACGGTTTCATCTACCGCGCCAGCATCAACCGCTGCGATCCTTTGCGGGTGGCGGGTGACGTCAATGCCTTCCTGGAAAATTTCGCCAAGCGTTCCTGGGAATTGGACCACTATTTCTCCACCACCCTTTTTTGCGGCATGATCAATCCCCGGACCCTGGAAATGCACTATGTCAACGCCGGTCACGTTCCGCCGATGGTGCGGCGCGGATTGGAGGTCCTGGAGTTGAGCGCCACCGCGGCTCCCCTCGGCTTTTTCGAAAATCCCGATATCTCCGGGGGCCACTTTCAATTTTCCCGTGGGGATCGACTCTTTCTTTATACCGATGGCGTGGTGGAAACCTTCAATGGGACCGGGGAGTTTTTCGGAACGGGCGCTGTGAAGGATATTCTTCTTCGGGATGGCAGTGATCATCTGACCTTTCTTGACCATCTGTTTGTCGATCTGGACAACTTTTCCGGGGGCGGCCCCATCACCGATGACCGCACGGCTATCGTTATCGATTTGCATGGCTGAGGAAAAAAACTTGGATGGCAGAGGCCGTTTTGCCCTCTGTTGAAAAAAAAAGGGAAAGCCTTTCAGCAGGGAGAGATCAGATATGCCGACTTATGAATATCGCTGCCAGGATTGTGGCAAGGAATTTTCCGTGGTGATGACCATGACTGAGCACGATCGGGGAAGAGTTGCCTGTCCTTTCTGCAAAGGGAAAGAAGTGGTCCAGCAGTTTTCTCTTTTTTACGCCAAAACCAGTAAAAAAAGCTGACCCACCCATTGTAGATTCCGATCGGACATTGGTTTAGGGCCGGATCCTCGCCGCTTGTAATTGACCGATCAACTGGGGGCTGATCTGCCCTGTTTCCGGCAGGCCCTGCCGTTGTTGAAAAGTGCGGATGGCGTAAACGGTGGAGGGGCCCAGTTTGCCATCCACAGGGCCCGTGTCGATTCCTGCCTTGATCAGCAATTGCTGGATTTCCAGAACCTGGATGATTTTCCCCCTGATCTCGACGGTGGTGGCCCTGGGAGAGCACTCCGGCAACACGGGCTGAAACTGCAAACCGCCCATTTCGCCCACCAGCGCCATATTGTCGATTCTGAGGGCGATGGGATCCTTGTGCCCCGCGGAAACCGTGACCGTGCGGGCGTTGGTCAGATCCTCCCACGATTCCCCCACAAAGCCCTCAATGCAGATGATTGTCTCCGGGGTGATGACAAAGGATCGTTTGTCGCTCAGGCAATCGAGGACAATTTGGTCCGCCGCCAGGGAGATGACATCACCGGTGTACAGTTCCAGGGTTTCCTGGGCGGCCGCCGACGGAACCATGACTCCGCAAAGAATGGGACAGAGGACTAAAACCATTGAAAAGAAAGAATAGATTCTCATGTGCGTCTCCAGAGGGATCAATCGCCACGGGAAATCTCCTATGCAATTTTCGGCCCTGAGTTTAAAAAAAATCAATGAAAATATGGCCGATGGTATTTTTTCACGGGGAAGGTGGTCAATCTTTTATGATGATTGAGGTGGCGCCAGGAAACGCCGGTAGATTTTCCGGATGGCCTCGGTGGCCTGAAGATAATCCTGCATGAGGGTTTCTGCAGGGGGACCCGCGGCTTCGACGTACCCCATGCGCAGAGCCAGTCGTGTCAGGTAGCCGGGGTCGTCGCTAAGGGCATCGATGGATCGGTCGTGAAGAAGGCGCAGGCGATTTTCCAGGCGGAGCAGGAAATGGTAGCCGGTGCTTAATTTCCGATAATCCTCCTCGCCGAGGATTTCTTCGTCCCGCAGGGCCTTCAACAGGCTGGTGGTGTTGGTCTGGCGGAGAGCGGGACGATTGCCGCCGTGACGGATTTGCAGGTACTGGCTGAGGAAAATAACGTCCAGAAGACCGCCACGCCCGCTTTTGAGATCGATGGAACTTTCTTTTGTCTGGCCTGGTTTCAGTGCCATCTCCTCCCGTAGGCGGATCACTTCGGCGGCGAAATTTTCGGGAAGGGGAGGACCGTAGACAAAATCCCCGATCACTGCGGCTATCCCTTGCCGAAGGTGGTCCGGTCCGCAGACCACGCGGGCCTTGGTCAGCGCCTGACGCTCCCAGCCTTCAGCGCCTTCCTGGTGATATCGGGCAAAGGAAGAGAGACTGGAAACGAGAGGGCCCTGATGCCCCGAGGGACGTTGCCGGCTGTCGATCTGGAAGACCTGCCCCAGGCCGGTGCGCAGGGAGAGGATGGAGATGATCCTTTGGGCGAGGCGGGAAAAATAGCCTTGATTGGTCTGTGGGCGGAACCTTTTCGGGTCGGCATCGGGATGGGGCGAGGTTTCTCCGTCCAGATCGAAGATGAAGATCAGATCAAGGGGGGAATGGTAGGTGAGTTCCCTGCCCCCCAGGCGGCCGAGGGCGACGACCGCAAAAGCCGCTTCGCGGTTTTCTTCGTGCGACGTTCGGCACAAGGGCAGACCGTAACGCGGCATCAGTTCATCGCGGGCGATGGCCGCCGCCTGTTGCAGGCAGACATCCGCCAGATCGGACAGCTGCTCCGACACCTCTTCCTGGGAAGCCTGATCCTGCATGTCATTGATGGCGATGCGCAGAAACTCCTCATGGCGGAAGCGCCGCAGGGTCTCAAGCTTCTCTTCATAGCTGGCGCAGTTGGCAATGGCGGCGGCCAGTTCCTCGGCGAGGGTGTCGCGCTCCTTATGAAAGGAGGCGAAAGCGCTGGATGCCAGGGCATCGAGAGCCGCCGGGTCTTCGATAAAGAAGCGGGACAGGAGGCGGCTGGTGGAAAAGAGGGAAACCAGCAGATGGACCAGTTTGGGATTTTCCGCCAGCAGGGCGAAGACCGCCGTCTGGGAACGCAGTGAGGTGAAAAAATCCTCGGTATTGCGCAGGGCTGTTTCAGGGTCGGGGGAGTCGAGGATTTCCTGGACAAAGAGAGGCGCGATGCGGGCCAGGAGGCGGCGGGCTTTGGCAGTCAGCCAGATGTGCGGGGGGCCGTCACGCAGAATCAGCAAACTTTTATGGGCCGCGGCAGGAACGCTGAAGCCTTTTCGAGCAAGCAACTGGCTGGTTTTATCCCCATCGGCGTCGCAATCGAGGAGAAAAAAGGCCTCCTCGGTCAGGTGTTGATTCTGCTCCTCCTCACTGCCGAAAAAAAGGCCGCGATAGATTTTTTCCACACGGTTGCGGTGCTCTTCCAGGCACACACTGAAGCTTTGCGCATCGTCGAAACCGCAGCTTCGAGCCAGAGTGCGGAGTTCCTCCGCGCGGACTGGAAGTGAATGGGTTTGCTGCTCCTGGAAGATCTGAAGGCGGTTTTCCACCCTTCTGAGGAAAATATAGGTTTCCCTGAGGTTTTGATGATCCTCCGCGGTGATGAACTTTCCCTGCTCCAGCCGGCGGAGGGCCTGCAGTGAGTTGCGCACCCTCAATTCCGGGTGTTTGCCGGCGTGGATCAGTTGCAGGGTCTGGATGAAAAACTCAATTTCGCGGATTCCCCCCCGGCCCAGTTTAATGTTCCGCTCCCCTTCCTTTTTCCGCTCCAGGTTGCCGTCGATCTTCTGCTTCATCAGCTTGAGGTCTTCAATCATGCCGAAATCGAGGTAGCGACGGAAGATGAAAGGATGGAGTTTTTTCAGCAGGCGGACCCCGAGGGGGATCGATCCGGCAACCGGACGGGCCTTGATCAGGGCGGAGCGCTCCCAGCTTTGTCCCCAGCTTTCGTAGTAGATCTCGGCCGATTCACAGGATTGGGCGATGTCGCCGCTTTTTCCCTCGGGGCGCAGATTGAGATCGACCCGAAAGACAAAGCCATCGGCGGTTGGCTGGCTGATCGCCTTGGTGATCAGGTTGGCCAGTTTTACGAAATAGAGGTGGAGGGGGATGACGCCGCTGGTTTGGCCAGAGGCGTCAGTGACCCCCGTCGTCATCCCTGTGACGGGAGAATAGAAGTACATCAGATCGATGTCGGAGGAGAAGTTGAGTTCCCTGCCTCCCAATTTTCCCATGCCGAGGATGGTGAAGGCAGCTTCGGCGCCGTTTTGGTTGTCCTCCGGGGTGGGGGCGCCGTACTGGCGGCGCAGAAGATTTCCGCAGACCTGAAAGGCCTTCTGCAGGGAGGCCGCCGCCAGGGCGGAGATCTCCCCGGTTACGGTGGCAAGGTCCCCCAGGCCGCACAGATCCCTTGTGGCTATCCGCAGAACCTCCTGTTTTTTGAAAAGACGCAGCTCCTTCTGCAACTTTTCGAAGGAGATATCGTCAGCTATCCGTCCATCCAACTCCCGAAGCATCTCCCCTTCGGTTCTGGCGGCGGCAAGCCATTCCTTTTGAAAAGTCCGGCCGGGAAGTTTTTTTTGGGTGACGAGGATGGAGGTGAGAAAAGGAGAAGTGCCCAGGACCGTCAGCAGGTCCCTGCCGTGGGGCCCTGCCAGAACCGACAGGAGTTCATCGCTGGGGACGGCGGTGCAGAGCCGGTCAAGGCTGTTGAGGCACAGATCGGGGTCTGGGGTGGCCAGGATGGCAGGAACCAGATCGGGGAGGATTCCCATCCCCAGCTGTTCCAGAATAGCTATCAGATTGACGGCCGATTTCTCTTCTTCCCGGAAACCGAGTTCCTTCAGGCTGCCGGCGAGGAGAGGAAGCTGTCGGTGGCGGCAGGCGGCGGCGAGGGATTCCCGAAGATTGCCGTCAGTCATCGGCAACGTTCTTTTTTTGAAAAGGTTTCAGAGGGTCGAGAAAATCCCCGGACCGATTGCCGCGGATGATGCCGGCTTCGGTGATGATGGCGGTAATCAGGCGGGCGGGGGTGACGTCGAAAGCGGGGTTGCGCACGGCTATCCCGGCGGGCGCCAGTTCGACACCGCCGTGGCGGATCACTTCCTCCCTGCCGCGCTCTTCGATGGGAATGAGGGAACCGTCGGCCAGGTCATAATCGATGGTCGAGAGAGGCGCGGCGACGTAGAAGGGGAGATGGTGCTCTTTGCATAGCACCGCCAGGGTATAGGTGCCGATCTTGTTGGCGGTGTCGCCGTTGGCGGCGATGCGGTCGGCGCCGACGATGACGCAGTCGACCTCCCCTCTGGCCATGAGGTGGCCGGCCATATTGTCGCAGATCAGTGTGGTGGGGATGCCGTCCCGCTGCAACTCCCAGGCGGTGAGCCGCGCTCCCTGCAGCCAGGGGCGGGTTTCGTCGGCATAGACGCTGATTTCCTTGCCCGACTCGAAGGCGGCGCGTATGACGCCGAGGGCGGTACCGTAGCCGGCTGTGGCCAGGGCTCCGGCGTTGCAGTGGGTCAGAATGCGCGCCCGCCGGGAAATCAAAGTGTTGCCGTGGCGAGCGAGGGCGCGGTTGGTCCGTTCATCCTCATCGGCCATTTTGACGGCCAGTTCAAGTAGCCCCTCCCTGATGCTGGAGAGGGGGATCTCACGGTGATGGCGGGCGAACCTTTTGACCCGCTCCAGCGCCCAGAAGAGATTGACGGCGGTGGGCCGGGTGGCGGCCAGCACCGAACAGATGGCTTCGAGTTTCCGGTAGAATTCCTCGAAGCCGGCGGCCTCGATGTCGCGGGCTCCGAAAGCGGCGCCGAAGGCCGCGGCGACACCGATGGCGGGGGCGCCGCGGATCACCATGGTCCGGATCGCCTCGGCGATCCCCCGGTAGTCGTCGTAATTCCGCCATTCCTCCCGGGCCGGAAGAAGGCGTTGATCGATCATGCGGCATTTGCCGTTCTGGTAGAGAATTGGTTTGATTGACATCATTGAAAAAATTGTAGACGAAAAGAGCGGATCAGCGATGGAAATTCTAATCCTGGGCAAGTTTTTGTTTCAGTATGTCATTGACGGCCTGTGGGTTGGCTTTCCCTTTGCTGGCTTTCATTACCTGACCGACAAAGAAACCGAAAACCTTCTCCTTGCCGGACCGGTACTGGGCGGCCTGTTCAGGATTGGCGGCGATGATTTCATCGACAACCTTCTCGATGGCGCCGCTGTCGGTGACCTGCCGGAGCCCTTTTTCCTCGATGATCCGGTCGGCCTTTTTGCCGCTTTTCCACATCTCCAGGAAGACGGTCTTGGCGATTTTCCCGGAAATGGTGCCGTCATCGATCCTCTTTACCATGCCGGCCAGATTCTCCGGGGGAAGAGGGCAGGAGGCGATGGTCTGGCCCGATTCGTTGAGGACGCGGATGACCTCCCCCATCACCCAGTTGGCGCATCCCTTGGGGTTGTTGTGGGCCGCCGCGCAGGCTTCGAAGTAATCGGCCAGGGCACGGTCGGCGGCCAGCACTTCGGCATCCTGACGGGACAGACCCAGGTCGCTGGCGAAGCGCTCAATTTTGGCATCGGGGAGTTCGGGAAGGGTGCCGCGAACCGATTGGATCCACTCCTCGGATACGATCACCGGCACCAGATCGGGATCCGGAAAGTAACGGTAGTCGTGGGCCTCCTCCTTGCCGCGCATGGAACGGGTGACACCGCTGGCGCTGTCGAAAAGTCTGGTTTCCTGGACCACCGCGCCGCCACTCTCGATCAGGTCGATCTGGCGCTCGATTTCGTACTCGATGGCCTGCTTGACGAAACGGAACGAGTTGATATTTTTCAGTTCCGCTCGGGTGCCGAGTTTTTCCGCCCCGCGAAGGCGCACCGAGACGTTGGCGTCGCAGCGGAAGGAGCCCTCTTCCAGGTTGCCGTCGCAGATACCCAGATAGACTACGGTCTGGTGTAGCTTGCGCAGATAGGCGACCGCCTCGTCGGAACTTCTCATGTCGGGCTCTGAGACGATCTCCAGCAGCGGCGTTCCCGCCCGGTTGAGATCGACATGGGAAAACCTTGAGCCTTCTCCGGGATGAATCAGCTTGCCGGCGTCCTCTTCCATGTGGATGCGGGTGATGCCGATGGTTTTCCTGCCCCCGGCCGTGGTTTCGATCTCCATGTGACCGCCGGTGCATATCGGCAGTTCAAACTGGGAGATCTGATATCCTTTCGGCAGGTCGGGATAAAAGTAGTTCTTGCGGGCGAAAATTGAGCGGGGGGCGATGGTACAGCGGGTGGCCAGGCCGGCCCGGATGGCGTATTCGACCACCGTCCTGTTGAGGACCGGCAGGGCGCCGGGAAGTCCCAGGCAGACCGGACAGGTATGCGAGTTGGGAGGAGCGCCGAAGGCGGTGGAACAGCCGCAGAAAATCTTCGTCGATGTGGTCAGCTGGGTGTGAACTTCCAGACCGATGACTGCTTCATAACGGGACGTCATGGTGTGCATTCCTTGCCGAAATCGTGGTGCGACGACCTTGCCGGCTTACAACGGCGGGCCCTTCCGGATGCCGGCCTCCTGTTCAAAGGCCCAGGCGGCGCGCAGGATGGTCTCTTCGGCAAAGGGCTTGCCGATCAACTGCATGCCGATGGGAAGGCCTTCGGCAGAAAAGCCGCAGGGCAAACTGATGGCGCAGGTGCCGGCGAGGTTGACCGGTATGGTGAAGATGTCCGAAAGGTACATCTGCAGAGGATCGTCCATCTTCTCGCCGAGTAAGAAGGCCGGGGTCGGGGCCACCGGGGTAAGAACGGCATCGACCTGGTCGAATGCGGCGGCGAAATCTTCACGGATCAATGTGCGTATCTTCTGCGCCTTGAGGTAGTAGGCGTCGTAGTAGCCTGAAGAGAGTGCGAAGGTGCCGAGCATGATCCGTCTTTTGACCTCGGCGCCGAACCCGCGAGCCCGCGTATTCCGATACATTTCGATCAGCCCGCCGCCGTCGTCGATCCGTTGGCCGAAACGAATGCCATCATAGCGGGCCAGGTTGCTGGATGCCTCGGCGGTGGCGATAACATAGTAACAGGCTACCGCGTAATCGGTGTGAGGGAGAGTGATGTCGACGATTTCGGCGCCGAGATGCCGGTATCTGTCGAGGGCGGTGCGGATAGAAGCGATGACATCGGCATCGAGGCCGTCTATGAAATATTCCTTGGGGCAGCCGATGCGCATCCCCTTGACGCCGTTTTTCAAGGAGCCGCGGTAATCGGGAACCGGGAGACTGACCGAGGTGGAATCGTGGGGATCGTAACCGGCCACCGCCTGCAACAAAAGGGAGCAGTCTTCCACGTCCCGGGCCAGAGGACCGACCTGATCGAGGGAAGAGGCGTAGGCGATCACCCCGTAGCGGGAAACCCTTCCGTAGGTTGGTTTGAGGCCGACCACGCCGCAATGGGAGGCAGGTTGCCGGATCGAGCCGCCGGTGTCGGTGCCCAGGGATCCGGCCGCCATGCAGGCGGCCACGGCGGCGGCCGATCCTCCCGAGGAGCCGCCGCTTACCCTGGTTTCGTCCCAGGGGTTTCTCACCGGGCCGAAAGCGCTGTTTTCGTTGGAACTCCCCATGGCGAATTCGTCCATATTGAGCTTGCCGAGAAAAACCGCGTCCTGCTCCCGCAGCCGGCGGACCACTGTGCCGTCGTAGGGGGGAACGAAACCCTTGAGGATGTTGGAGGCGCAGGTGGTTTCAATCCCTTCCGTGACGAAGATGTCCTTGAGCGCCAGAGGGATCCCGGTCAGCAGAGTGCTGTTCCCTTCACGGATGCGCCGGTCGGCGCGCCGGGCGGCTTCCTCGGCCTGTTCTTTCGTGACCCGGATGAAGGCGTTGATCCGGGTATCCAACTCATGGATGCGGCGCAGAAAGGATCCGGTCAACTCGGCGGCGGAGATTTTGCCGGTATCCAGGAGGTCCCTCATCTCATGAATGGTCAAACCCGTTGTTTCCATGACAATTCCCGTTGAATCTTCATTGAATAAAGCTTACTCGATAACTCTGGGAACCCGAAAGCAGTCTTCGTTGCTGTCCGGAGCATTGCTTAGAGCTTTTTCAGCTGAGAAGGAAGGGGAGGGCTGATCGCAGCGAAAGGCGTTTTCCAGAGGAACGGCATGGGCGGTGGGGGTGATGGCATCAGTGTCCAGTTCATTCAGTTTCTCGACGTAGGCGAGAATCAGATCCATTTCTGCGGTCAGGCTTTCGACCTCTTCCTGATCAAGAGAGAGTCGTGCAAGATCGGCGACATGACTGACAGTTTCCGGTGTGATTTTCATTAATCAACCCCTTCAATAGAAAAAATTGGTCAGAGTGGAGTCATTTCGTTGGAAACTAGCACGAGCTGGCGGTTTCTTTCAAGAAATATGGTTCCATAGTTTTTGTGTATCAAAAAAATTAAGAATCCGTTTATCTTGACTTCATCAATTTCCCTGCTGATAATAGTGTAAATGAAGCCAGAGGTATAAAGACGGTAATATCGCACAAGGAGAAAAAAATGAAAAAAAGGTGGGTACTCTTGGTAATTGTGGCATTTGTTGCAGTTGGATGTGCTGAACCGCTGACTAAAACCCAGAAGGGGGCCGGGATCGGCACGGCGATAGGGGCCGCGGCAGGGGCCGGGCTGGGCCAGGCGATTGGACGGGATACCGAATCGACCCTGATCGGCGCCGGAATCGGTGCCGCCGTGGGGGCTCTGGCCGGCGGCAGCATCGGGCGTTATATGGACAATCAGGAAGCGACCATGCGCAATCAACTGGCCGGCGTGGAGTCTGCCAGTATCCAGCGCAATGCCGACATGCTGGCGGTAACCTTTAAATCGGATTTCTGGTTCGACATCAATTCGGCCACTCTGAAACCAGGCGCCTACACTGAACTCCAGCGGGTTTCCG
>JAAZDE010000203.1 GCA_012512925.1 Desulfuromonadaceae bacterium | reverse complement strand
GCTGCTGTCGACGGCTATCTCGCTGTTCAGGCTGGTCAGCCGCTGCTCGATTTCGAGAAGGGTTTCCGTCTTCACCCCATACCGGTCATGCACCCAGACCCGCCAGACCTCGCCCAAAGTCGGCTCCAGGTCGATGAAGGCAAAGCGTCGGCGCAGCGCCAGGTCGACCAGGGCCAGTGAACGATCGGCGATGTTCATCGTGCCGATCACGTACAGGTTGTCGGGGATGGATACACGCTCGCCATCGAAACGCCTGTATGACAATTCCAGGGCCTCGCTCGGGGTCCGTTTGTCCGCCTCCAGCAGGGTGAGCATCTCACCAAAAATCTGGGCCGGGTTGCCGCGGTTGATTTCCTCGATGACGAGCACATGTCGCGTATCGGGCTCTTCGCCCGCCGCCGCGATCATCTCCACAAAGGGGCCATCGACCAGGGACAGCCGACCTTCTCCGGCAGGACGCCAGCCACGGACAAAGTCCTCGTAGGAGAGGTTCGGATGGAACTGCACCGCCCGAACCTTGTTGTCATCGCGCCGCCCCACAAGGGCATAGGCCAGCCGCCTGGCCAGCCAGCTCTTGCCGGTCCCGGGCGGACCCTGCAGGATGATATTTTTGCGGGTGCGCAACCGGGCGAGCATCGTTTCCATTTTTTCCCGCGGTGCGAAACAGCCGTCCTCGAGGATCTGTGTCACCGAATATGCTGCCGGCGGCGGTACGTGCACCTCGCCACCATCCTCAAACTGATAGGCGGCGAGTGAAAGTTCCGGAAAGGAGTGTACGGGGTACGCAGTTTCTTTGAATCGGGCTTCAAGGACATCCCGGATCGCCAAGTAGTCGTTCGCACTGATCCGTCCCTTCGAACCGTTCAGGAGAACAGGGATGTTGAGCTTCTTTTTGATGTACGCCTGAGACTGGCTGTCCAGAGTAGGGAAATTCCAGGGACGGGTCCAGTAGAGTCCGATGGTGAGATTCCAGCCCACCCCGTAACAGTTGGTCGCCTTGTCGAAGGCGGTGAGAAAGGCCGAACGAACAGCCGTATCATCCTCGACCTGATCAGCAGGCTGGGCCTCCACATCGGTCGGCCTCGCGAAGGCGATCGCCCGGGCAAAAACATCCCAGAGCAGGTCGATATCCTCGGCCTGCCGTTTGGTGCTGAAACCGAAAAACCACGACTTCTGATTGTTGAGGATGGGTACACCCGCAAAGGATACCGGCACGGGCTCGGCCACTTCGAGCAGTTTGGCCAATTCCGTGGCGACGGCCTTGCGGTTGGCGTCGGTGATTCCCCGGTTGAACAACCCCATGACCGTGAAAGGACAAATGTCCTGCAGCGGACCGGTGGTGTTGTCGGCGAACTGGTCCTGCAGGAAGGCCAGGCCGCCCATCTTGTCGGCACTGTCGTAAATCCCGCTCAAGAGTTCGTCCCGTCGCTCCCTGAAGGAGAGAAGTCTGTCGGCAACAGCCTCGTAAAAGCGGGTCCAGGCAAAACGGGAATCCTTGCCGGCTACCTCGCCGTAGCGTTCCCGCCAGAACGGCTGGTTTCGAAAATAGTCGATATCCTGATCTTCACCGTCAAAAGCAAAGCGGATCAGACGGTCGGCACACTCCTTGTCCGCCGGATTGGCCAGGGGATTCCAAATCGTGATCCTGTTGGTGTAAAAATACCACTGCCGTGGCGGGTCGAACGTCGATTGCCAATCAACCTTCAGCACCCGGCCGTCACCCGGGTTCTCCGTGACCGTGCCGACCGCCTTGATGGCCATAACGGAAGCCGTGTTACCCCGGCTGTTAAACGGCAGATTTTTTTTGCGTGTATACGAGGCTTTGATGGCAATCCGGTCACCGGGCCGGATGGACCTGACGGTATCTAGGTACTTGTCCTCGTAGCCGTTCTCCCAGATGCCTTCCTGCAGAAACCGCTCTGTCTGATCCGCGGTGCCGTCATAGATGGACCCGACAAACCAGTATCCCGCGGTTTCCGTTCCTGCGCTGTCTATCTTCATCCGTTCACCTGACTCCTTGTTTTATTCAATCAACTGGATTCTTTAGGCAGGTCCGGCTGTTTTCCCCTGCACACGGATGGCTTTGCCGCCATCGTCCCGATTGCCGCCTGCACTGCCACCCGCCCCTTCCCGAGTTACGAAAAAACCCGAACGCACCGAACGGGACCGGCCCGAGCGCTCCCCTCCCTCCCACATTTATCTGAAAAATGAAAGAAAGTTCCGCAGGAGAGTTGGTCAGGGGGGAGTGCCTTCAGCCCTTTTGTCCCCCCGACTGGACGGGCTGCATGCACTCGCCCAACACCCACAACGGAATTCAACGGGAATCAAAGAACCACTATAACCCAGGTGGTCGGTCAAATAGCGTCCGACACCTATTATTTTCGAACTAAACGCCGCGACCGGGCAAATCGGAATTTTCAGCGGAGAGTGAACTACCCTGACGAACAAAACGAACTAGCGAATAATAAAAACAGAACAAAAGAAGAAAAAAATGGCCACTGCGCAGATCGTGCCAAATGCGCGAGTCTCAGACGAAACCGGGACCTGTGCCGCCCCTGGCAAGCGGGTCAGGGAGCGGTGGTGGGGTTGACATAACAGCTTGTCTTCGTTACATGTTACCAGGTTGACAGGTAAATGGTCAATTTAGCGATAATTTATTGTAACACTTCTGTTTTCTTCGTTTTTTTCAGCCGATTCACACTCTTTTCCGCAGCTGTTCCTGCCTGTCGCGTGTCGCCTGTTCCGGCACCGTCCCCGGTGTGGGCCGACCCGTCCGCTCCATGGCTGCGCCAACTATCAGGTAAAAGTATGTCATTGATATCCATCAGAAATCTGTC
>JAAZDE010000202.1 GCA_012512925.1 Desulfuromonadaceae bacterium | reverse complement strand
TTTTCCAATAATCGTCTCCTGATCAGATAAATCCCGGCGTTAATCCAACCGGGAGCACCTTCCTCGTTTTTTTCTTCAAATCGAATAACCCGGCCTTTGTTGTCGACTGAAACCCGGCCGTAACGTCTCGTATCGGGAACCTCAACCAAAAGCATGGAAGCATCGGCTTCCCGCTCGCGATGCCACTCCCAAAAACCACGAAGGTCTGCATCACAGAAGGAATCCCCATTCACGACGAGCGCAGATTCCGATTTTAATAATGGCAGGGCCAAACGCAACGCTCCGGCGGTTCCCAGGGGAGAGGATTCCTGCGAATAAAAAAGCTCCATTTCTCCATATCTTTTGCCGAATCTTTGGGCAATTTGTTCGCCCAAATAGCCGGTGCACAACACCACCGTCCCAAAACCGAAAGACGACAGGTGGTCCAGCAAATAGGCCAGAAACGGCTTTCCGCCGATCTCTGCCAACACTTTTGGACGATCACTCACGACTGAGCGAAGCCGCGTTCCCAAACCGCCGGCCAAAATAGCGACGATTAGCTGATTCATAGGATCCATGATGATTAAAGCTCCTCTTTTTAACCTTATTTCAACGATTCAGACCTCATACAGGAGGAAAATAAAAAGGGGCTGCACGACACAGGAAAACACATGACCTGAACGACAGGTCAGAATACAGAAGCGACGATCGAACCTTTACGGACAAACCAAGGTAAAAGGGGTAAAAAATTTGGATATGTTCGGACCTTTTTCGAGAAGGGAACCTTATCGGACTGAATTTAAAATATCCTTATATTCTGGCTGCAATCCTGAACCATCAATCACAGAGGAATGCATCTTATCATTATTAAAAAATACATTATTACTGCCTACGGGAGGTGAACCCTCATTGTTCAGATGAATTTTTACGGGAACATTTTTAAAAACGTTATCGTGAACCGCTATAAAATCACTTCCTTGATCAAGGTAAATTCCCCCTATCGGCATGTTTAACGGCGCGGTCGGAGAATGCTCAATGTCAAATATAAAATTTTCCGCTATTATGGTTCCCGGTTGTTTGGAAAGGGTGTAAATCCCTCCGCCATCCGCAAGAAGGTTCATTACATTCCACACCCTGTTGTAACGGATTATATTGTTTTTCATCGCATTATTTTCAAGTGACCATCCCCATCCGACCAGAATCCCGATATAAGGAACATCCGTCACTTCATTGTGTTCTATTGTTATGGCTTCGGGATATCCGGCATGAATAGCGACCCCGGCATCCAGCGAAACACGGCAAAAATAATTGTTTCTGATGACCTCCCTTTGGGATATTTTTCGCTTATCTTCCGGGTTTCCTTCCAGATTCATATCCACGGCCAGCCCGTTTCCCGAAATGCCGGTAAAGACATTTCCTTCCAGGACAGTATCTCGCGTTCCCGAATACAGCACGACGCCGCCCGCACCCATGTGCCTGAAAATATTTCGTTCAAATCTGGTATTGACAGCAGCCTCCAGGTGGATTCCCGCAGGAGGACGAATTCCGGGATACGAGGTCATTTGCGCCTCGGCCTGTCCCGTTGGCAGTCGCTTGGTCAATGCCAACCCCGAACCGCCGTCGGAAATGTACCCCTCATCACTCGGCAACAACCAGTTGGTGTGCTCGAATGTCAGACCGTGGAACTGGAGGTTGCGTACCGGCGCATCCAAAGTCCCCGTTATTGTGGCCAGAGTTTCAAGCACCGGAGCAATGACGACGGCCGTGGACATCTCTTCCCCCCGCCGCGCCTTATAGAACAGTTCACCGGTCTGGGTGTTGAGATACCATTCCCCCTCCACATCGAGAAATTCATAGGCATTTTCAAAATGAAAGGCCTGACCGGCAGCGCCGTAGGGGAAAACCTGATCCTGAAAAGTGCGGGTTCTTTCCGGTTCTGCCGGCACGACGTAAGCCATACCGGCGGCTGACGGGTAGGAAAAGACGCCTGTCCGGTTGAGAACCTTCTTGACCTGTTCTTTTAAAATACCGCTCCAGGACGAGGAAAAGGAATCGATGCGCATGAAGTTAATGCACATGATTTTCTGATGAACAAATTCCACCTCATGGAGCCGTTCCCAGTTGCCGATTTGATCGCCGGCAATACCGATTTTTCTTTCCTCGGAATTCCATTCGCGGATCCGATAGTAATTTCCCTCATTCGGAGTGCGGGCACGGACGGCGCGCCGCCCGTTGACGTAGAGCTGGCGGAACCTCATGGCGCCGACCTGAGCCTTGTATATGCCCTCCCCCACAGACCTCCAGCCGGTAATCGGCCGTCCGCCGGAAAGAACCGGCCGTTCGCCCGGAAAGGCGCGATAGATGACCTTGAATCCGTTAAATCCCGAATCATCGGCATCAAACCGCAAGGTGGCCGGCAGAACATAGACCCCCCCATGAAGATACACCGAGATATCCCCGGACATCGTTCGGTTTGTTTCACGGACGGCGCGGCGGGCTTTTTCAATGGTTCTAAAAGGCCGTGATTCGGTCCCCGGATTGTTGTCATCTCCCAGTGGAGAGACATGGTAGGAAAGAGCATATAAAGGGCCTGTACATACTACCGATAAAAAGACCAACATCAAGCCGCGCCGAAAAAAGATGCCCGGCCAACCGAGTAGTCTTTTCCGCTGCACAGGTGATTTTTTTGAGAATGCAGGCCCTTTTGAAGTGCCGTTCACGTCGGCTCCACAGCCCTTTCTCCAGATATCCATCCGGTGAATCGGTCTCATTGGCTAACGACGCAGGTAATCCACAATTTTGTCGCCGATGTAAACAACATCCTCGCGTGTCATGCCCGCCCACGTGGGCAGGTTGACGCCCCGCTCGGAGATGTATTCAGCCACCGGGTAACTCTGGGCCCCGGATCTTTCCGGGAAAATGGGAAGGCTGTGCAGGGGGTAATAGACGGGGCGGCTGTCAATGCCGTTCTCCAGCAGATAAGGAATCAAGCCGTCCCGAATCGACCGGATCTCCTTCTCTACCACCAAAGTGAATAGAAACCAGACACGATTTGACGATTCCTTGTCGCCCTGCCATCTGAATCCTGGAACTTTCTGAAAATACTCCTGATACCACGAGGCCACGGCAGTTCGCCCGTCTATCTGAGAGGCGATTTTTTCCAGTTGCGCCAGACCGATCGCCGCCGCCACGTTGGTCAGCCGATAATTGAATCCCACGACAGGATGCCAATAGCGTTTGACGTTTTCCATTCCTTGATTTTTCAGAAGGCGCATTTTTTTGGCGCAGCTTTCATCATTGGTGACGATCATGCCTCCTTCACCGGCAGTAACGATTTTGTTTCCGAAAAAACTGAAGGTTCCGATGTTCCCCAATGATCCGGTCATTCTCCCTTTGTATTCAGCGCCATGGGACTGGGCGGCGTCCTCGATGACAAACAGGCCATGACGGCCGGCCACCTTGAGGATAGGATCCATGTCGGCGGGATGACCGCGAAAATGAACAACGATGATTCCTTTGGTTCGTGAGCTGATTTTACCCTCGATCAGTTCCGGATCGATATTCCAGGTTTCCGGCTCGATATCGACGAATACCGGGGTTCCTCCGCAATAGGTCACGGCATTGGCCGTGGCGATGAAGGTCAGATCCGGGATAAGGACTTCATCCCCCGGCTCCAATCCCAACGCCAGCAGAGCCAGATGCAAAGCCGCGGTTCCGTTGGAACAGGCAACGGCATATTTGACATTACAGAATTCGGCGAAAGCCTCCTCGAAGCGATCGAGATATTTGCCGCTCGATGAGATCCAACTCGATTCAAGGCAATCCAGAACGTAAGCCTTTTCATTGCCATCCATGACCGGATTGTTCACGGGTATAAATTTCTTGCTCATTTGGATCTCCACGATTTGATTATTTCCTGTTGAGGCTGCCAGGGGCTCTGGCTGAAAAAATGCCATCATACCGAATCAGACACTCTGATATCTGTGAGGGTCCAGCATCCAATCCCAGTCGAGAAGCCATCGATCTTCTTCGGTCAGAGGGATTCCCCCGGCGCGCCGATAAACAGCGCGAAGCGCTTTGCTGGTTCGCTCCAGATCGAAATCCTTGTGACGCCTGAAGCCGCGCTTGCGCAGTTCTTCGCGCAAATTCGAATCCAGAGTCATTTTCTTCACCGCCTGCGCAATGGACTCCTGTCGATGGGGATCGAATAACAGCCCGGCGTCTTTGACCTGGTCCGGAAGAGCGCTGACGTTGGAGCAGGCGACCGGAAGGCCTTCCTGCCACGCTTCGAAAATGGGCAGACTGCTGGCTTCAAACAAAGAGGGTTGCACAAGAAACTGCGCCAAATGGTAGAAGGCCCCCAAATCCCCGTCGGGAACGAACCCCAGAAATTTGACTTGGCCGGCAAGATTAAGCCGATCGATGCAGGCCTGGATTTCCGGCCAGTGAGGTTCATAGCGTGAACCGGTACAAACCAGCCGGACCACCATCCCGAACCGGTCGCGTAGCAGAGCAATCGCTTCCAGAAGAGGAATATGCTGTTTGTGGGGCCAGGTTACCGCGGGATAAAACGCAAAAGGCCGCTCCAACCCGTATTTTTGGACGATCCCGGTCAAGAACTCTTCGGCGGGAGGAGTATCGCTTTGGACAGGCGCCGCCTCTGGAATCACCTGGATCCACTGAGGGCTGACCCCATAACAACGAACCACGTCATTCTTGATCCATTGGGAACCGACAACCACCGTGTGGGCCAGATGGCAGCCGGCCGGATAGACGGTATTTCGCCATTCCAGAATCGACGAGGAAAAAAATTGCGGATAGTGCTCGTGTTGCAGATCATGAGGGTTGTAAATGGTGGGTAAAGCCGACAAAACAAACTCTTGGAAAGGGATATGGAGCACCTGACAGCCCAGACTTTCATAGAACCCGTCCGACATGGGGACATCGAAACAGCGGGGCGGCATTTTTATGCTCTTTTTCAGACATTTAACAACAGGAAAACCTATGGCCGATGTCCGTTTGAGCAAATAAAGCCGCCACAGATACCGCAGATAGGGGAAAACGGGCGCCAATGAACGTTTCAGAAATTGGGGAAGCGGCCGACGGTGCTGCTCATAATGAAGTATGGCATTGCCAGAAGGGGGGGGAGTGCTTTTCATCACTATTTGCTGATTTGGCCCCAGAAAGGGTTTCAGCCACTCCTTCTGCTCCCCGGATTTGACAATGATGGAATAGGTCTCCGCCCCATCCTGAAGTTGCCCCAAGCCACTGACCAGACTCATCACCGCCTGGGCCACGCCACCGGTTGTGCCCGGCAGAACCTGGGCATCGATGGCAACTCTTAAGTTGCTCTTTTCCTTCATTGCCGGAGCCTCTCGAACAATGCATCGAGCGTCACCATGTTCCGCAATGCCCGTTCCCGCAGCACTCCCGCCTTTTGGGGGAGGGACTTGAGGACATTTTCCCTGTCCAGTTCAGCCTCATCATAAAGAGTGGAAAGGGCCGCAACATCCAGGCCATCGGTCGAGACCCCATAGGGCCAGTCCATATCCCAACAGAGGTCTTGGACTTTTCCCGATCTTTTCAAGGCGATGAAAGGCACATTCTGTAAGGCGGAGAAGAGGCAAAAATGATAGCGCATTCCGATGTTCAGACGGCAGCAGCCCAAAAGAGAAAGTATCTGCTGGGGCGCCCAGTAGCGGTTCGGCAAAATGAAGGTATGATCCGGTTTTCTCATGTGGGCCTGAACCTTCTGACTGGCCACCTTGTCAAAACTTTCCTCTTCACGCACCTCATTGCAAAAAAACAGAATCCGCACTCCATACTTTTCGACGATGGCGTCTAAAAAAGTCCCCAGTTTTTCGAAGAGCCGGGGCTCCCGATCGAGAACGAATTTTTCGTTATTGACATTCACCCCGACGAGATTGGAAGAAAGGTCAACGTTCAGCTGCGAAAGGTATTTTTTGCCGAATTCCGTGCTTTCCTTATCCAGCATCCAGGCCATATCCGCGGCAACCGTTACATGATCCGGCGCAGCGCCGTATTCGATCAACCGCTCTTTGTCCCGTTCACAGCGGACGCTCCAATGGAGGACCTTGGGCGCTATGACGTCGGCCATGATCTGCCTCGACCCGGCCCTTTCCAGTTCTTCCGTGCCGATACCGACAAAAACCATCGGCTTCCCTTTCAGATGGGCATCAGAAACCAAGGGAGCCAATTCACAGAGAGGCCATTTCCCCAAATGATCGGCGATAGGCGTTCCCCCCGCGAAAAGATGCCCCTTGGAAAAGGTCCGCGCCAGCCATCTGCGAACATCTTTTCCCTCGGCCTTGAAATAAACAAAGGCCGGTTCAACATTAGCCGTGTGGGCAGGATTGCGTGATCCGACCCAAACGCGCAAGCCATGGCGGCCGCGAAAGACCAGCTTGGCGAAACCCTGCAGGGTCGACTCATCTCCGACATTGCCGGCGCCGTAAAATCCGAAGGGAACCATTAGATTCATTGTTTTTCTTCCAATAACTTGTTTGAACGGGTCAGAGAAAAGAATTTCCTTCGGTTCAGCGAAAAGCCTTGCCATTCATCCTTTAAAACCCGACCAGGCTGCCCGGTTTCTCTCAATCACATCATCGATTCCCGTCACCACTCAACCAGTAACACCCCGGCTTTCCACAACCCATTCGGCAAATGGCATGGAGGAGGTCATGGCGGGAGAGACGGCATTGAGGACATGGGTGCTAATTTCATCCCCTTCGACAACGAAATCCTGAACCAGTTCCAGTGTCTTGATGTCGAGAAGCTGGGCGCGGATGCCGGGGATGCTCCACTCCTGGAATCCGGTGTGATTGAGATTGTTGGTCAAACGGCCGGCAAGTTTCAGGAAATAGCTTTTGACGTACTTACGCACCTCGGAACAGGCCAGATCGCGGAAACCAAAGGCATTGGTCAGAAACAACCTGCCCTCGTAAAAAAGGATCTGACAGAACTCACTGCCATTGAAATTTTCCAGCCCCCGATAATTTTCCCGCCAGAAAGCGGGAATGGCCGTCGGCCCGATCTTGCTTTCCCCCCCCACCGCAAGGGTGTAGTGAACCCCCAGAAAGGGATTGGCCAGATTGGGAACGGGATAGATATTGGTGCGGATACCGGCTAGATTCTGCTTGTCCTTGAGGTAAATTCCCTTGAAAGGGATGATGACATAGCGTTTCGCGAAACCGAAATCCCTGGCGATCTTGTCGGCATAGAGTCCGGCAGCATTGACGAGCTTATGGTAGGCAATACCGCCATGGGAGGTAATGATCTCTCCCCTCCCGCCACGGCTGAGATAGCTGGTGCCGGTGCGAACTTCGACCCCCATTTCTTCAATGAGTTTGCGGAATTCACGGGTCATTTCGACCGGATCGATAGTTGCCGTGGTTGGTGAAAAAAGGGCCTTTCGGCAGGTTTTCGCTTCGGGGTAACGCCGGGCCAGTTCATCGGCATCGAGCCATTCCAACTCCACCCCGTTGAGATCTCCCCGCCGTTTGAGCTCTTCAAGTCCTCTGATTTCTTCTTCATTCTGGGCCACGACCACCTTGGCGCAACGGTTGATTCGCAGCCTCCGTTCCTCACAGAAATTCCGCAGCCTGGCATTTCCCTCTCTGGTGAACCTGGCCTTAAGAGAGTCGGCGGTATAATAGAATCCGGCATGCAGGACTCCACTGTTGCGTCCGCTGCTGTGCCGGGCGACGTCCTCTTCTTTTTCAATCAGCACCATCCGGGCGTCGGGACGCCGTTCCTTGATGGCCCGGGCGATATTAAGCCCGATGATGCCGCCGCCGATGATCACAAAATCGTACATAGGATGCTTTCCTGAAACCATCCACGAGAATTGATTCCCCGGAAGTAAAAGCCGGAGCCGATCCATCGGGATGGAACCATCCTTCAGCTACATCCGCAGGTTTTGCAGATTGTCCAAAAACCACCGGTAGGTCCGATCGATCCCTTCCCTCAAACCGATTCCGGCCTCCCATCCGAGCTTTTTCATCTGTGACACATCGAGCAGTTTGCGGGGGCTTCCATCAGGCTTACCGGAATCAAAAATCATTTCGCCCTTAAAGCCGACAATTTCCCGAACCAATTCAGCCAATTCCCCGATGGTTACCTCTGTGCCGGTGCCGATGTTGAGCAAACCCTCGCAGGAAGAAGAAAGGATGGATGAAAATCGCTCTTCATCGAGCTTCATGAGAAAAACAGAGGCATCAGCCATATCATCGACATGGAGTAATTCCCGCTTCGGCGCGCCACTGCCCCAGAGAGTGACATGGGGAGAATGGGAAACCTTGGCCTCATGGAATTTGCGAATCAGAGCCGGAAGCACATGCGAGCTTTCCAGACTGAAATTATCGTTTTGCCCGTAGAGATTGGTCGGCATTATGGAAAGATAACGGGTGCCATATTGCCGGTTGTAGGATCTGCACAGGATAATGCCCGAGATCTTGGCGATGGCGTACGGCTCGTTGGTCGGCTCCAGTTGCCCCGTAAGGAGATGGCTCTCCTGCATTGGCTGGGGGGCGAACTTGGGATAGATGCAGGAACTGCCGAGGAAAAGCAATCTCTTGACCTGGGATTGCCAGGCCGCATGAATCACATTGCTTTGAATCATCAGGTTGTCATAGATGAACTCCGCCGGCCGGCTGCTGTTGGCAAGGATCCCTCCAACCCTGGCGGCGGCGAGGAAGACATGGTCGGGACGTTCCACCGAAAAAAATTCTCGAACTTTCTTCTGTTCTCGCAGATCGAGTTCTTCATAAGTCGGAAGGACAAGGTTGACATATCCCTCCCGCTGCAAACGGCGGACGATGGCCGAACCCACCAGGCCACGATGACCGGCGACAAAAATTTTGGCTCTTTTATTCATTGTGCGGACCGTTTCGTAAACAAAACCTGCCGTTGGCGGATGGCAGCTTGCCGAAATAAACCCGATTTCCGGCAAGCCCCTTCGGACATGACAACCCATGGCAGGACGTTCTTATTCAAAGTAATTATTGACCTTATAACCTTCTTGTTTGCAAAGCTCATCCCGTTTGGCTTCTTCCAGATCCGACCGGACCATTTCGGCAACCAGTTCCCGGAAATTGGTGCGAGGCTCCCAGCCGAGTTTTTCCTTGGCTTTCCCGGGATCGCCCAGCAAGGTTTCCACCTCCGTAGGCCGGAAGTATCTCGGGTCGACGCGGACAACCACCTGTCCCCTCTGTAAACAAGAAGTGACCGGTGCGGATTTCACAATGCCGACTTCTTCAATCCCTTCACCCTCCCAACGGAGGTCGATTTCCAGTTCTCCGGCCGCGGCGTTGACCATGTCGCGAACGGTAAACTGCTTTCCCGTGGCAATTACGAAATCCTCCGGCTGATCCTGCTGCAGCATCAGCCACTGCATTTCAACATAGTCACGGGCATGTCCCCAATCCCGCAGAGAATTGAGATTCCCCAGAAAAAGACCATCCTGCAAATCGAGAGATATTCGGGCCATGGCCCGGGTAATTTTCCGGGTGACAAAGGTTTCCCCGCGAATGGGTGATTCGTGATTGAAAAGAATGCCGTTGCAGGCATACATCCCGTAAGCTTCACGATAATTTACGACAATCCAATAAGCATAGAGCTTGGCGACCGCATAGGGGGAACGGGGATAAAAGGGGGTGGTTTCTTTCTGGGGAGTTTCCTGAACCTTGCCGAAGAGTTCCGATGTAGATGCCTGATAAAAACGGGTCTTTTTTTCCAAACCAAGAATGCGGATCGCCTCCAGCAGGCGCAAAGTCCCTAAACCATCGGCGTTTGCCGTGTATTCAGGCGACTCAAAGGAAACAGCCACATGACTCTGGGCTGCCAGATTGTAAATTTCGTCAGGTTGAACCTCTTGAATGATGCGTATCAGATTAGTGGAGTCGGTCATGTCTCCATAATGGAGGACAAAATTACGTTCTTTAATATGTGGGTCCTGATATAGATGATCGATACGGCCGGTATTGAATAATGAGGATCTCCTCTTAATACCATGAACGATATAGCCTTTTTTCAACAAAAACTCTGAAAGGTAAGCTCCATCCTGACCAGTTACTCCAGTAATTAAAGCACATTTTTTCATTTTATCATCCAGGGAAAAAACTGACTTGGAATACTCTTAATTTAATTCACCGACAAATCAACACCCACATAATTTTTATTTAATAATATCTCGTGCCGTTTTCAAGCCGGTATATATTTTTGGAAATTTCAATCTCAGCATTGTTTTTAAAAACCATAGATCAAATAAATAATAGTCGGTGAAACGCTTTAAAGCAAATTTTCGGGCATTCTCGATATCACCCTCGCTTTCGAATCTTTCCGTGGCATATAAACACCTGTCTCGACAGGTGTTTCGTACAATCTTTCTGCTTTTGGGAGAGACATATTTTATTATTGTATCGTAGAGTCTGAATATTCTCCGGTTCTCGTCTTTCCAATCTTCATGGGCGCCGAAAGACAGTCCTCCCCGGTGGAGCACCCATTCCCCCATGACTTCATTGACGTAGCCGATTTTTCCATGTTCCGCGTGCAGAATATGCATCGGCCAATCTCCCATGGAGAGTTTTGTTATCCAAAAGGGCAACTGCGTGACGATACCTGCTCGATACATTGTAGAACTTGTAGGAATGAAATTGCGGGGGATAATATCTTCAATCGTAGAGATCTCTTTCTGGCTTGTAGAGCAAAATAAACGTGGTTCCTGACTTCCGCTCGGATGGCAGCTCCCATCTTCATAAACAACCATCACGTTATGAAAACAAACAGTGCAATCCGGGTGACTTTCAAAGAAGTCCACCTGCTTTTGCAATTTTTGAGAACAAGTCCAGCAATCATCACCCTCCATCAGGGCAATATATTTACCTGTGCAGGATTTTAAAACCTGATTGACATTGTGAAATCCCCCAATATTTTTTTCATTTAAAATGGCCTTAACTTTATCAGGATATCTATTCTGAAATTTAATTATTATATCTCTGGTATTATCCTTGGAACAGTCTTCTCCCACAATTACTTCGTATATAAAATTTGTTTCCTGACTTAAAACACTTTCCAATGCGTCTGAAATATATTTTTCATGGTTGTAGGTGATGATGGCGACACTGACAGTAGGGTGCTTTTCCGTCATAAATTCCTCATTTTTCAATCAGGTCATCCGGAATCCCGGTATCAACTCCCGCTTGAGATCATATTCCGTCAATTTACCCTTAATATCCGATGCATTCTGTATGGCAAAGCTTATTATATGACATATTTTTTTTATGTCTTGTGGTTCAATAGCGGTACCTGTCGGCAAGGATAAAACCTTTTTTACAATCTTTTCAGTTTCGGGCAAAACCAGACCGGAATGAGGAAAATAAGATTTGTAGGGCTCCATCCTGTGGCATCCTGGATAAAAGTATCGTCTGGCCAAGACATTCTCAGCATGAAGTATATGAGCGATTTCATCCCTGCTTAAAATAGTCAGCGATTCATCGAATTCCAAAACAATATACTGACAATTGCACTTCTCCCTCAGGTCATGATGGATCAACTTTATACCGGGGACCGCCTTCAGTTCATCCGAATAGCAAAGATAATTTGTTTTGTTGATTTTTACGAAATGCTCCAAACTTTCAAGATTCGTCAGCCCCATCAGTGCGCTGAACTCATTCATTTTCCCATTTGTACCGATATAAATGACATTATCCATTCCGTAGAATCCGAAATTTTTCATCAATCTGATTTTTGTCGCCAACTCGTCATCATTTGTTACAACAGCACCCCCTTCGGTGGTGTTAAAAAATTTGGTCGCATGGAAACTGAACACCTCGGCGTTGCCGAAACCGCCGATCATTTTCCCCTTGTAGGAACCGCCGAAACCATGGGCGGCATCGAACATAAGTTTCAGACCATGCTTTGACGCAATCCCTTCAAGGGCTTCGATTTGGCAAGGTCGGCCCCATAGATGCACGCCTATGATTCCGGTTGTCCGGGGGGTTATCATCCTTTCCAGGCAAAGGGTGTCCAACGTATAGGTCTCGGGATCGACATCGCAAAAAACAGGGGTGATTTCCTGCCATTGGAGAGCGTGGGCCGATGCTATGAAAGTCAAAGAAGGAAGGATCACCTCCCCTTTGAGATCCAGCGCCCGAATCGCTATTTCCAGGGCGACGGTGCCGTTGCACATGGCAATGCAGTGCTTGACGCCGACAAGGTCCGCGACTCGCCGCTCAAATTCCTGAACGAAGGGCCCGTTGTTGGTCAGCCACTTCCGGTCCAGCATCAGGTTGACACGATCAAGTAATCGCTCCCGGTTGCCGATATTGGGACGACCCACATGAAGTTTTTCCTGAAACTCCGGCAAACCACCGAAAACAGCCAAATCGTCTAATCGAGTTTTCATAAAAGAAGATTCTTTCTATCTGTCAGTGAATTAATAGAAAAAAACAATCTCTTTCATTTCAGGAAAATTTATTATTATAGACCTAAAATTAAATTAATTATCTTATGTAATATTTATAAATTAATCATTTTTATTATAACTAAT
>JAAZDE010000201.1 GCA_012512925.1 Desulfuromonadaceae bacterium | reverse complement strand
GCCCATGACGGTGTTCGACGACATCCGCGCCGGCCTGCTTGCCGACCGTTCCCAGTTCTTCCAGGACCTGACCATCCCGTTCTTCGGCGCCAACCGCGAGGGCCACAAGGTTACCCAGGGTATGCGGGACGCCTTCTGGTTCCAGGGCATGCAGGGCGGCTTGAAGAACCAGCTGCAGTGCATCAAGGCCTTTTCCGAGACTGATTTCAGTGAAGACCTGAAGAAGATCGACGTGCCGACGCTGATCATCCATGGCGGCGACGACCAGATCGTGCCGATCATGGCCTCGTCCATGCGCTCCGCGGAACTGATCAAGGGGGCGACGCTCAAGATCTACCCGGCCGCGTCCCATGGGCTGGCCGTGACCCACAAGGACGAGTTGAACGCAGATCTGCTGGCCTTCCTCACCACCTGACCCGGGACCACCCGGGCGACGTTCGCGCAGCGTCCACCATCAACAACCATCGAGGAGACGAGACCCATGCCGCACTTCAGCACACCTTTTTCAGGGTTGGCCCATGCCAAGAAGCTCACCAAGGCGGAGTTGATTCGGGCCATCCGCTTCATGATCGCCGCGGAGTATGAAGCCACCCAGCTGTACATGCAACTTGCCGAGTCAACCGACCATAAACTGGCCATCAAGGTCCTCGAGGACATCGCCAACGAAGAACTTGTCCATGCCGGCGAGTTTCTCCGTCTCCTGCGGGAACTGGCGCCGGAGGAAGAGGGGCTCTATGCCAAGGGTGACAAAGAGGTCAGGGACATGATGAAGAAAATGAAGAAGGAGTGAGGCCTGAAAGGGCTCAATTCGGCCTGGTGTCGAGGCGAGTCCTCGGGTTCGACCCTTCCTCGCTCAGCCCCGCCAACCAGCAACCACACAAGGAGACCCACATGAGTGCCAACACCATCGTCCTGCCGCCGCTGCCCTACGCCGACAACGCCTTGGAACCGGTGATCACCGCCCGGACCATCGGCTTTCATTACGGCAAGCACCACCAGGGGTATGTGGACAACCTCGGCAAACTCGTCAAGGACACGGAATATGCCGAACTGCCCCTGGAGAAGATCATCACCGGCACCGCTGGGGTGGCCGACAAGGCGGCGATCTTCAACAATGCCGCCCAGGTCTGGAACCACACCTTCTACTGGCAGAGCCTGACCCCAAAAGGTGGGGGTGAACCGCCGGCGGCGTTGAAAGCGCGGATCGATGCCTCCTTTGGCAGTGTCGATGCCTGCAAAAAGGAGATAGCCGCCGCTGCGGTCGCGCAGTTCGGCAGCGGTTGGGCCTGGTTGGTGCTGGATGGCGACAAACTCAAGGTCGTCAAATCCGCCAATGCCGACAATCCCTTGAAAGCCGGCTTGAAGCCGCTGCTGACCGTCGATGTCTGGGAACACGCCTATTACCTCGACTACCAGAATCGGCGCGCCGACCATGTCGCCGCCGTGCTCGACAAACTGATCAACTGGGAATTCGCCCTGCAGAACCTGGGCTGATACCTGCGTTCACAGCGATCATCCCGGCCCGGACCGGCAGCCGCCGAGGTTGTTCCTGCCCGCGACCTCGGCGGCACGATGGCCCTGTGCCGGGCAACTCATCCTGGCTGGCGCAGGGTCGGGCTGTCAGCCTTCTTGCCCCGTGTTCTTTTCCGCGAATACTTCCCCTCCTCCGAGTCTCTGTCTGAGCTGCGCTCCTCATGCGGGAACGTCCCGTTTCTCCTGCTCCAGTAAGTGTAACATGTAACAGAAGTGGACTGTTGCTGGCTGGTTCATCGCAACGTTTTTCCAGGCGCCGGCAGAAGAAAAGACGTCGGG
>JAAZDE010000200.1 GCA_012512925.1 Desulfuromonadaceae bacterium | reverse complement strand
GAGCTGGCGATGATCTGCTTGAGCATAGTGTTGAGCTCACCAGGCACTTGCGGGCGCGCGAGGAAAACCTGTTCAACTTGGGAAACACAATTTTTCTGTATGACCTCCTATGAAACATTGTAGGGCTTCGATCTGACAAAGACGACAATCTTTCCTCGAAAAAGGTGGTGAATTAGCCGTCAGCAAACAATGCAACCTGTTTTGCACAATGAGGTTAGAAAATAAGGAAGGGGGCTTGATTCTAAACAAAAATCACCCATGCTGCTTTTCCTCGAAAAAACCATTCTAGTGTAAAACAGCATTCACAGTATCGATGGCATTGTCGTTGACTCGATGCGGGTTAAGTCCTTTTTCATCTCCGTCGTGAAGAAATGGGCAAGTAGCCGGCCAGGTTTTCTTGGCTAAAGACGCAATGCTTGGAAGCCATTCTCCTATACGGGGCAACGTTATACGTTCCACCAAAAAATGTTCGGGTAGCCGGCTCAATCACACTGACCACGGGATTGAATCACCATAGTAATTTTCGATTCGTCCTTGCCCAAGGTTGAAATGCAGGGCGGCAGGGTGAGAGGGGACTTATGCTCGCGCGCCGCCAGGTTATATGGCAACTGTGGTTGTGAAGTTTGTGTTCTGCCGCTGGATCTCCTCAAGGACTTCCGGCATGAGCTCGCCGTCTTTGGAGAACTTGTTCAGGCTTTTGACGAAATGTTGGATTTCACGTTTTTTTCTTCTCATCTCGTATTCCTCCATTGTCTTGACATGCATCGGCATGTCATGGCGGATGATGTTAAAGACGATTTCAGCAAGTTTCCTGGCGGTCGCCACCTTGGCCTTTTTTGGTGTGATGCGTATGCGCAGCCTTCGGGCGTTCTCACCCAGGTAGGTTTGGGTGCGCGCGGCGGACATGGCCGCCATTTTGAAGGCGTTGGCCAGGGGGTTGCTGGTGCGCCTGGTCTTTCCGCTCTTGCGATACCCGGCGCTCTCCCGGTTGACGGGGGCGAGTCCAAGCCAGGATGTGAAATGCTTGGAATCAGGCCAGGCAGACAGGTCGGTTCCGACCGTTGAGACCAGCGTCAGGAGCAGGTCCGCCCCCACTCCGGGCAGCTGGGTAAGGTCGTGGCCGAAGATTTCATAGAATATTGGACGCAGGGGATGAGGGAAATTAAGGTAGTCCTCACGGTAGTTTTTTTTTACGGGCGGCAGGTTCGAGGCGCTGGCCTTCTTCGGGAGGCTTTGCAGGAGCTGGTAAATTTTTTCGTTCACCCGTTCGATGTTCTGCTGGATGCTCTTGTGGAGGGAGTACCACGTTTCAAGGCTGAATATGCTGAACTCGTCATACCTCCCGGTCAAGAGGGGGATGATCTTTTCTTTGCCCCTGTCTTTAATTTGAGATGCAAGAAGGGCGTAGAGTGCATCAGGTGACCGCTCGCCCCGGATGATCGCCTCCATCACGAGCATCCCGCTCTTCCCGCCGATGTCGGTCAATACGCCGTCCAGGCGTAGGTTCATCTTGACCAGTTCGTTGTTCATGCGCTGGATGGCGCTGCCGGCTTCGACGATGAGCTTCTCGCGGGTACTGCACAGGTTGCGCAGGTTCAAGATTTGGGGGGGCGCGATGAAGGAGGCGCGCAGGAGCCCGTAAGTGTGAAGACGGCAAATCCATACGCTGTCGGCGCGGTCGCTCTTTGGGCGGCCCTTGATGTTCTTCACGTCGCTTGGGTTGACAAGGCAGGGGGCGAGGTCCGCGTCAAGCAGGGTCAGGTATGGCATGAGCCAGTAGACGCCGGTGGACTCCATGGCGACAGTGGTGACCCGCCTTGTCTTGAGATGGCTGACAAGCTGTTGCAGGCCTTCGGTATGGGTGGGGAAGGTGACCACCTCCGGCGCAATGCCGTCCCGGAAGGGAGCGGTGCACGCCCAGATGATGTCCTTGTGAAGGTCAAGCCCTGCACAATGGGGATTGATGATGTCCAGTTGTTTGGAAAACTTGGCCGTTGGCGGATTTTCGGGTTGCACGTTACTTTCAGGTGTCATCTGTCTAATGGCGGAAGAGGGTTGGGTGACTGTATCAAGAAAAGCGGAGAGGCATGTGGGACGTTCTTCCGCAGCTCCTTACATGCAAAATAATGCGATGTTGTATTTTTCAACCCGAAGGACGGGGTGGTGGGGCATGAACTTCTCATGGTCAGGCGTCAGATGTCTTGCCGCCCCCAATAACTCTGACTGGGCGTGCGTGCTGCTAGACGCAGGTTTCCTGCAAATTGTCCCAGCGAAGCGCCGGGGT
>JAAZDE010000199.1 GCA_012512925.1 Desulfuromonadaceae bacterium | reverse complement strand
GGATTGCGCGGAACAAAAATTTTGTCCGCTGGGTTCGTGACGATCTTGCGCGGCGTCCCGTCGACCGCCTGGTCGGCTTCAACAAAATGCCGGGCCTCGATTTCTACTACGCCGCCGATCCCTGTTTTCTGGACCGCGCCCTGACCCAGCGCGGTTTTCTTTACCGCATGAGCCCTCGCTGCCGCCATCATAGGGCATTTGAAAAAGCTGTTTTCGATCCGGCCGCCGGAGTTGATATCCTCGTCCTCTCCCGCCGTCAGCAGGAAATCTACCAGCTCCGTTACGGAACTCCCGAGGAACGCTTCCACCTGCTTCCTCCCGGCATCTCCCGCGACCGGTGCGCCCCCGCCGATGTGACCGGGTTCCGCCGCGAAATCCGCGCCGAAATGGGTTTCGGCGAAGACGATTGGATTGTTTTGCAGGTCGGCTCCGGTTTCCGCACCAAGGGGCTGGACCGCACCCTGACGGCCTTTGCCTCCCTGCCTGCTCCCTTGGGCCGGCGCAGCCGGCTGGTGGTGATCGGTCGGGACCATGCCGTCCCTTTCATCCGCATGGCCCGCCGCTTGGGCATCGACCGCCGCCTTTCCATCCTGCCCGGAAGGGACGATGTGCCTCGCTTCCTTTTTGCCGCCGATCTGCTGATCCATCCGGCTTACAACGAAAACACCGGCACGGTGCTGCTGGAGGCCGTCGTCGCCGGCCTGCCGGTGCTGGTGACCGATGTCTGCGGCTACGCCCATTATATTCAGGAGGCCGAGGCGGGCAAGGTGCTTCCTTCGCCTTTCCGGCAGGAAGCTTTGAACGAGGAACTGGCCGCCATGCTCGGCGATCCGGCCGCCCGCGCCCGCTGGTCGGCCAACGGCCGGGCCTTTGCCGAAAGGGCCGATATTTACAGCCTTCATGAGAAGGCCGCCGACCTGATTGTCGGGGAATGCTGATGGAATTGTATCTGGCGCCTCCCTTCGATCGTCTTTGGCAGGGAAAGGATCCCTTCGCCGCCGTGGAAGCTTTGGAGGGACAGGTTTTCCGCGCTCTCGAGGCGCGGCGAACCCTGTGCGCGGAAATCGCGGGGCGGAAATTTTTCGTCAAGATCCACCGCGGGACCGGCTGGGCGGAGATTTTTAAAAACCTCCTCTCGGGTCGCCTGCCCGTTCTCGGCGCCGCCAATGAATGGCGGGCTCTTCGGAGGCTTCACCAACTCGGCGTGCCGACCATGACAGCGGTCGCCTACGGCTGCCGGGGAGCGAATCCCGCCCGCCGGCATTCCTTCATCATCACCGAGGATCTGGGGGATACCATCAGTCTGGAGGATTTTACCCGCGACTGGCGCACGATTCCGCCGCCGCCGCGGCTCAAGCGCGCCCTGATCGGGGAGGTGGCCCGCATGGCCCGCACCATGCACCGGGGAGGGGTGAACCATCGCGACTTCTATCTGTGCCATTTTCTGATGCACAAAGATTCCTCCCCGGAGAAACCGCGCCTGTCCCTGATCGATCTCCACCGGGCCCAGGTCCGGTCGCGGGTGCCCCGCCGCTGGCGCGACAAGGATCTGGCCGGCCTCTACTTCAGCGCCCTGGATATCGGCCTGACGCGAAGGGATCTGCTGCGGTTCCTGAGGATCTATTTTGAACAGCCGCTGCGGGACATTCTGGTCACGGAGGAAACCTTGCTGAAGCAACTGGGATCGAAGGCGGAACGTCTCGCCGTCCGTTTTCGGCGCAAATATTCCGCTGGAGCGGACGGCTGAATGACGGCGACCATGGACCTCCCTCTGCTGGATGGTGAAAGTCTGCGCTTCGCCGGACGGGATCTGCCCAATTCCTTTGAGATCCTCCTGACCGGAGAGGATCGTCTCAGGGTCGAAAAGGTCCTGCGACTTATGCCGGGAAAACGGCTTACCGCAAGGGCCTGTTTTCAGAATCGGACGGTGCTGGCCAAGGTTTTTTTCTCCCGTTCCGCTTTCCAAAGGCAGATGCTGCGGGAAACAAAGGGCCTGAAACTGTTGCGCCGCCGTCACCTGCCGGCGCCTCTTTCGCTGGGCAGCTGCCCCATCGGGGGCGGCGGAGGGGTCCTTTTGATCGAATATCTCGCTCCGGCCGAAAGCGTCATGGAGCGTTGGCAGGCCCTTCGCCAGGAAGAAGCGGGCAGTGAGGCTCAGCTGGAGGTTCTGCAACCGCTGTTCCTCCTGGTCGGGCTCATGCATAAGGAGGGGTTGTGCCAGAAGGATCTGCATCTCGGCAACTTCCTTTGGCATGAAGGACGGCTCAAGGTGGTGGATGGCGGCGGAATCGCCCCCTGCCGATGGACATGGCAGCGGCTGGCCAATCTCGGCCTGCTCGCGGCCCAGCTTCCGGAAGACCTGACCCGGTCGCTTCCCCGGTTGCTGGCGGCTTATCATCAGGGGCGCGGGAAGGATGAAATAACTCCCGAGAGCCTTACCCAGGCGGCGCAAAAACAGCGCCACAAGCGCCTCGAAGATTATCTCGCCAAAACCCTTCGCGACAGCAGCGGGTTTTGTGTCGCCAAAAATTTCCGCCATTTTTCCAGCGTGGTCCGCTCCTCCTCGTCATGGCTGAAAGATCTCGTCGAAGATCCCGATGGCGCCATGGCCAGAGGCAAACCGCTCAAGCTTGGCGGGGGCACCACCGTGGTTCAGTTGGCGGTGGACGGCCATCAGGTCGTCATCAAACGTTACAACCGGGGCGGATTCTGGCGGCATCTCAAGCGCTGTTGGCGAAGGAGCCGGGCGCGGAAATCCTGGCTGAACGGCTACCGCCTGAGAGGGGTGGGGATCGCTACGCCCCGTCCCCTGGCCCTCGTCGAGGAACGCCGGGGGCCCCTGTGCGACCGCTCCTGGCTGGTCACCGAATATGTCGAGGGGGAGAATATTCTTGAGTTGATGGCCCGCTATGAGGAAGGAGGGCCTCCCGCCGCCGTTAGGGAAGCGTTGAAAACGTTATTCGAAAACTTGCGCCGGGAGAGGATCAGCCATGGCGATATGAAGGGAACCAATCTGATCTGGCGGGATGGGAAATTCTTGCTGATCGATCTGGACGGAATGCGGGTCCATCGCTCCGGTCTTTTTTTCACAAAGGCCCGGATTAGGGACAGGGAAAGGTTTTTGCGGAATTGGGAGAGAAAATTGCTCTTACATCCATGGATGAAAAATATTCTGCCAGAATAGGCCGGAATCGGGCGCAAATTGACAAATCTAAAGG
>JAAZDE010000198.1 GCA_012512925.1 Desulfuromonadaceae bacterium | reverse complement strand
GGTTTGTACCAACCTTTGCGGATCAGATCCCGCCGCAGCGAGGCTCCCGGCTTGCGGACCACGCCGTTGTACCAGAAGGGCTCGGATTTGAGCAGCAGGGGCGCCGGGGGATCGAGGCGCTTACCCGAATGCTGGAGATGGGAGCGGAATTTCTGGTCCGCCTCGCGGATGGCGCCGCGGATCTTGTCGGCCAAGAGCCCCGGGGAGTTTTCGATGACATACTGGATGACGTTGCGGCCGTTGAGGTTCTCCCGGTAGTCCTGCAGCCCTCCCCCGAAGGTTTCCGCGCACTCCTCGACGAAAAGGTTCCAGTCGAGCAGCAGATCGCCGAAATCCTCTTCCACGTAGTCCCGGAATTCCCGGCGGGAAGAGAGGAGTGCCTCGATCAGGTCCTGCTCCTTCTTGGACAGGAAGAAAACCATGCTGTCATCCACCGGGTACATTTCGAAAAGGTCGATCAGGTCGGCGCAGAACTTCTGGGAATCGAGTTCCGTGTCGGGAAGGGCGGCCAGTTCGGCGGGCAGCGCCCCCCTCGAGGAGGCGGTCAGCGACAGGTGGTCGTGGGAGAACTCGTCGGGATAGACCAGGGCCGGGTCGAAGGGGATGTCATGGCGGGCCATCATATCCATGATCTGGATGTGGTTGCCGGTGAAACAGGTCAGCACCTTGTCCTCGGAAAAGAAAAATTCCATGCCGTGGCGGTTGTTGGCCACGCCGAAGCCGACGAAGCCGTCGTGGACCAGGCGCGGCAGGAAGGCTTCGATATCCTCCAGGAGTTCTTCCGTATCCATATAGGGGGAGTAGAAGGTGGCCGGTTCCGCGGCGTGCTGGCGGGGGTTGTTTTCATAGCATTCGAGGATGAGGAAGACCTCTTCGGGGATGAAGCGGCAGAAATCGCGGAAGATGCCGCCGATGCGGGAGGCTCCCGTCACCGCGCTGAAAAAGAAACAGCCCTCGGCGTCCTCCAGGGTGGAGAAGGTGTATCCCTCATGGAGCTTTTTTCTGCGGCGGAAGCGGAAGGTCGGTTTCAGGATGAGCCCGGTGGGGCAGTCAAAGAATGTGGTGGACAACGCTTTACTCCCTGATGAGTGGCTTCGATGCACTTGGCCCTACGGCAAAAAAATAAAAGGAACCGGTATGAAGGGAAAGATTCATAACAGCAGAATCCAGGCCGTGTTTTTTAACATATTTATATCCTTCAAGCGAGGCTTTGGCCATAGGCCTCATGGCGGCCGCCTGCCGATGAATCGGCCTTGATGACCTCAACTTTATTACGCCCTTTCCTGCAAAGTCAATGGCCTCCGTCCGGGTTCCCGGAGATGATTTTCCGTCCTCCCTCCGGTCAGGGCCGCCTTGGTCCGTCCCTTCCGGTTTATTCCACCGGTTTTTTGGGACAAATGGCTTTCACCCTGCCGCGGATTTAAACCAGGCCTCCAGGTGGTCACCAGTTTTGCAATTCTTTTCGATTGCCCTTGTCATCCCTCGGGTGTTTGGGTATATTCCTACAAACGAAAACGGCGGCATGTGCCGGCGTTTTGCTCCGAAGTCAGGATCCGCCCCGGCGTCCACCGAGGAGAGCTATCCAATCCATGAAAATTCAACGGTTTTTTTCCCTTTTGCTGTTGTCGCTGCTGTGCTTTCTCCCCCTCTCTCCCTCCTTCGCCCTGGAAACGGGCGTCAAGGCCCCCGATTTCGAACTGAAAGATCTCGACGGCAACAGCGTCAGCCTTTCCAGCTACGCCGGTCGCCCCGTCATTCTCAAGCTGGCCACCACCTGGTGCCCCACCTGCCGCATGATGACCGAGGAACTGACCGAGATCGCATCCCGGCTGGCCGAACTCAACGTGACCGTGGTCGAGGTCTTCCTGCAGGATTCGGAGAGCATGGTGCGCGATTTTTTCAGGGGGAAAAGCTTTCGCAATCTGAACCATGTCGCCCTGCTGGACGACGGGCGCGTGGTCAAGGCCTACGATGTCTATCTCATCCCCCGGACCCTGTTTCTCGATGCCGAACTGAAGGTGGTGCGGGACGCCGGCATGGTGCCGGGGCGGGACATCCTCCGCCAGATCGAGGAAATGGTCTCCGTCAAGGAAAAGTGAATTGAAATGAGACAGGGCTGTTTTCCGGTTGTGTCCCATTTGCCCCAGATATTGAAAAAAGAGCACATAATCGGCCGGGAAGATTTTTCAAGCTTCAGGCCGGGCATTAGTTCTTGATCTTTAACCCCATGTTTTAAAAGGGGAACTTTTTATTTAAGGTTATTTCCGGCCCCTGGACGGGATTTTGGTATCTTTGTTGAATTAAAAAGGATCGCTTTGAAAACGCACCTGTGTTTTTTTAGATTATTCCCGGTCCGGGAACCGATTTGAATGAGGAAAGGAGGTGAAGAAAGGGTGAAAAAGACGGCCGGCCTGTTTCTGATGGTGTTGCTGGCGCTTTCCCTGGCCGCCTGCGCGGCAAAGAATGGGGAGACGCGGCGGGTGACATGCCCCGCCTGCGAGTACGAATTCGATCTCCCCGCCAGGTAACGTCGCGGATCAGCTCCGTCGTTGGTTTTACCGACAGTGATTCCTCCCGCCGCCATGAGGCGGGGGAACCCAACATTCTGAATTTATTTTTCTCAGGAGGCAACAGTGAAACAATTCAAGATCTTTTTGGTGACCTTGGTCGCCCTGGCTCTGGCAATGCCGGCTTTCGCCGCCGTCAACGTCAAGATGAAAGGGGACTTCCAGAACTACTTCCAGTATTCCAACAACGCCCAGTTTTATGCCACCGGTGACTCCGCAAGAGACACTGACGATTCCGATTTCCGCTACAACTCCCGCGTCCGCCTGACCTGGATCGCCGAAGACGACGAGAAGAAGGTCCGCGGCACCCTGGGTACCGAGTTTGACATCACCGCTGGTTATGGCGATGACTTTGGTGAAACCAGGAACGGCCCCGGCGGCAACTTCGAAGGCGACCGCACCAACTTCGAACTGCGCTGGGCCTTCATCGACTTCGAACTTCCCTTCGACGCCGCTTCCCGCGTCTACATGGGTCTGATGCCCGCCGAAATGAATCCCTGGATCTACTGCGACAACGCCATGGG
>JAAZDE010000197.1 GCA_012512925.1 Desulfuromonadaceae bacterium | reverse complement strand
GTTTTCCTCCCTTCATGTCCTCAACGAAATCAATCTCCATATCCGCTCGGGAGAGGTGGTTGTCATCTGCGGCCCCAGCGGCTCCGGTAAAAGTACCCTTATCCGCGTCATCAACCGCCTGGAGCCGATCCAGAAGGGCAGAATCATCGTCGATGGGGCCGCCCTGGACGACCCCAAGACCAATCTAACCCAATTGCGGGCCGAGATTGGTTTTGTTTTCCAGCAGTTCAATCTTTATCCGCACATGACGGTGCTGGAAAATATCACTCTGGCCCCCTGCCTGGTCCGCAAGATGAGCGCCAAGGAGGCCGAGATCCTGGCCCGCGATCTTCTCGTCAAGGTAAACATTCCCGACAAGGCCGATGCCTACCCGGCCCAGCTTTCCGGCGGCCAGCAGCAGCGGGTGGCCATCGCCCGCGGACTGGCGATGCGGCCCAAGATCATGCTCTTCGACGAGCCGACCTCGGCCCTGGATCCGGAGATGATCAACGAGGTTCTGGACGTCATGAAGAATCTGGCCCGGGAGGGGATGACCATGGTCTGCGTCACCCACGAGATGGGCTTCGCCCGGGAGGTGGCCGACCGGGTCATCTTCATGGATCAGGGACGGCTGATCGAGGAGAATGCGCCGGAGAAGTTCTTCACCGCGCCGCAGAACGAAAGAACCCAGGCGTTTCTGAGCAAGATTCTGTCCCACTGACGGGAGATGATAACGGCTCCGGGGAATGGGTCCCCGGTAATATTTGCAACTTTTCTAAGGAGGTTAGGATATGCGAAGCTGGAAATTTCAGATGGCGGCGGCCGCTCTCGTACTTGTTTGGACACAGGCCGCTCTGGCCGGACCGACCTATGACCAGGTCATGAAGACCAAGGTGATCCGCGCCGGGATCATGACTGATTCCATACCGGGCGCCTACTACAACGAGAAGAAGGAATGGGTCGGCATGGACGTGGATATCGCCGAGGAGATCGCCAAGCGCATGGGCTGCAAGCTGGAGCGCGTGGCCGTCAGCAACAAGACCCGCATCGCTTTCGTGCAGCAGGGGCGCATCGACATGTCGGTGGCCAACATGACCCACAAGCGGGAGCGGGACAAGTCGATCGACTTCTCCATCACCTATTTCTTCGACGGCCAGAAGATCCTCGCTCCCAAGGGGAAATTCAAGGAGCATAAGGATTTTGTCGGCCAGAAGATCGCCACCATGCAGGGCACGACCAGCGAAATCAATGTCAAAAACCTGCTCAAAGAGCTGGGCGACCCCAAATACGAAACCAATGTCATCTCCTTCCAGAAGGAATCGGAATGTTTCCAGGCTTTGCGCATGGGCCGGGTGGCCGGCTGGTCCACCGACAGCACCATCCTCCTCGGTTATGCCGCTCAGGCACCGGGCGAGTTTGAACTGGTAGGCGATTTCTTCAGTAACGAGCCCTATGGCATCGGACTCCCCGAGGACGACTCCAAGTGGCGCGACGCCGTCAACTTCGCCATCCAGGATATGTGGGCCGATGGCACCTACAAGAAGATCTATGACAAGTGGTATGGCCCGGACACCCCCTACTACTTCCCGCTGACCGAAAAAATCGAAATGTGGCCCTGATCCTTCCCTTTTCCAGTGAAAGAAGCGAGCCCCTCGGGGCTCGCTTCTTCATGTAACTCCATTCACTGATATTGCCGCCTATATGTTGAGGAGATGGTTTGAAAATGTCGCCTGCCAGTATGCCGCTCTGATTTTTCTTGCCGGCGCGGCGGTCTATTACTGGGGCTGGGTCTTCGATTTCGGCTATGATTTCGACTGGACGGTTCTCTACGAAGTCAACAAAACCTACGGCGTCAACCTCGGCAACAACCTGATCGAGGGGCTCAAGCTTACCATTCGCATCTCCCTGATCAGTTCCGCCATCGCCCTGACGCTGGGTACTTTCTTTGGGCTCGGCAGGCTCTCCCATTTCAAGCCCTTCTATTGGTTTTCCACCTGTTACGTCGAGTTTTTCCGCAACACCCCTCTGTTGATCCAGCTTTTTTTCTGGTATTTCGCCCTGCCCATGGCGTTGCCGCTGGAAATCAGGCAGATGATCTTCGCCCATAATTTCGAGTTGTGGAGCGCAACTTTGGGGCTTTCCATCTACACCGCCTCGTTCATGGCCGAGGTGATCCGGGCCGGGCTCCAGTCGATCCCCAAAGGGTTGCTGGAGGCGGCCTATTCCTCCGGCCTCAACTATTTTCAGGCCCTGCGGACCATTATCCTGCCCCTGGCCTTCCGGGCCATCATCCCCCCCTTGGGGAGCGAGTTTCTCAACAACATGAAGAACTCTTCCCTGGCCATGGTGGTCGGGGTTGCGGAACTCTGCTGGCAGTCGCAGCAGATCGAATCCCTGACCTTCCGCGGCTTCGAGGCCACCACCGCCGCCACGGTACTCTACCTCGGGCTCTCCCTGGCCATATCCGCCATCCTCAACATGGTCAATCTTCGGTTGCAGATGGTTCCCCCAAGGCAGCGCGGCCTGGCCTACCGGATCAGCGACGTTTTCTTCTATCCTTTCGAGAAGATCTGGGCGGCTCTGGCCCATCCCGTTCATCTGGTTCTGGCCGGGCAACGGGCCCGCTCTCTGCGGTACACGCCGTTTCAGGCGATGGTTCACCGGTTGTTGCGGATGCTGCGGATCGGGGCCGGCTGGCTGTTCCGGGGGCTTTTTGTGGCCGTTCTCCTCTACGGACTGGTGGAGGCGGTGATCGGCCTGGCCGATCTCAAGTGGTCGGTGGTCTGGGAGAATCTTCCCACCCTGCTGATCTGGCGTTTTCCCAGCAGCGACAACCCCAACGAAATCCTCTGGGGATTGGGGGGCTCAGTTTTTCCCTGCTGATGGCGTTGATCGCCATCAGCGTCAGCTTCGGCATCGGGCTGGTGGTGGGACTGGGGCGGATGGCGAAAAACCGGATGCTGAAGATTCCCTGTACCCTCTATATCGAGATCATCCGCGGCAACCCGTTGATCATGGTCATCTTCTGGGTCTATTTCTTTCTGCCGATTTTCATCAAGACCTATCTTGACGTGTTCTGGAGCGCCACCATCGCCCTGACCCTTTTCACCGGCGCCTATCTGGCGGAGATCGTCCGCGGCGGCATCCAGAACATTCCCCCCGGCCAGAGCGAAGCGGCGATGAGCACCGGCCTCGGCTATTTTCAGACGATGCGCTACATCATCCTGCCCCAGGCTCTGAAGCAGATGATTCCGGCCATCGTCGGCCAGTTCATCGCCATCTTCAAGGACACCTCCCTCGCCTTCGTCATCGGCGTTCTGGAGCTGACCTTCGTTGCCCAGGGTCTCAACAACCGCCTGATGGTTCATCCTTTCGAAATCTACACCACCGTCGCCTTTCTCTATTTCGTCTGCTGTTACTCCATGAGTCTCTACGCCCGCCGCCTGGAATCGCGACTGTCGCCGGAGAAGGTCCGTCTCCAGATGTAAAAAAGCGAC
>JAAZDE010000196.1 GCA_012512925.1 Desulfuromonadaceae bacterium | reverse complement strand
TGCTCATCGGCATCGTAGCGCACCGCCAGGTCGGGGGTTCTCTTCCGGTCATTCCGCATTACCGATTCGAGGGCGAAGGTGGGATCGGAGTAGAGGGAGAAGATCGGGCTGAAATTGGCGCCGCAGGCCTTCATCAGCAGGAACCGGTCGTTTTTGGGCCCTTCGAGGGTGTGCTCATGGGGCTTGACCACCCCCGTGGAAAAATCCTCCAGGCGGACCAGTGCCAGAAAGCCGCGGCGAACCACCTCCTCGCCGTCCTGGTTGCGGTATTTCTGGTCGTAGAGATAGATCGCCGGCTCATCGTCCCTGACCAGAATTCCTTCTTGGCGCCATTTACTGAAAAAAGCGGCGGCGCGGGTGTAACGGTTGTCGTTGTCGTCGTCGGCGGGGAAGCTCTCGCCCAGAATCAGGCGCACCACGTTGTAGGGGTTGCTCCGGTAAAGTTCTTCTTGCAGGGAGGGGGAAATACAGTCATATGGCGGAGCCATGACGCTTTTCAGGTCCTTGATCCGGTTCGGATCGTAAAGGAAGCCACGAAATGGAATGATCTTGGCCATTGCTCGACACTCCTTGGGTAAGACGGATAAATTGGTAGTATAACGATACGACGGCGGGAACGGCAAGGAAAAGAGAGGCGAGAGACAAAAACAAAAAGGAGGGAGGGCAAACCGCGGGGATTGCCTTCCCTCCTTGAGGGACGCGGATAGGCTGACGGCAACCCGCCAGATGTAATCACTCAAGCAAGAGGATTTCCATCGCCACGGTAATATGGCCCATGCTTCTCACCTTTAACTGGACATTGTCTCCGGGCTTGATTTGATCCGGATCGATCTGGCGCCCCTCCTGGTCGGCAAAGCGAGTGTCCCACACTTTCTTCCCTTCTGCTTCATGCGACAGCAGAGCAAACTCCTTTTCAGCCACGTTTATCATTCCATTTTCCAGATCGATAAACATGACACGGGCCGTCAGTTGGGAATCGGACAGACGCTTGTCGGCGGCAATGGCAGCGATACAGGTTCCGATTAAAAGAAAGGCAAGCAAGAAAACCAGGAAGGTTGTTTTTTTCATTATAATTCTCCTTAAATAATGGCCTCACTCATCGATTTTTTCAAGATGTACTTGGCGCCAAAATGCTCTTTCAGCACCAGCCGTGTGCTTGGGATCGATAATTTCAAACCCGGCGATGAGGCTCGTTTTCCCCTCATGAACAACCAAAACAGGCTGCGGAGGAATCCCTTTATTCTTGAGCTTCACGCGGCGATCCAGCCGGCCCAGAACAACCGAGCCATCTTCAGCGTCATTGCTCAAATTGTGATTGACCACCGCTTCGCCATACTTGTAACCGATCTCGTAGAGGTAACCGCTACCTTCGGCGCCGGGAGCCGCACAGGGATCATCGGAGTCGTAGCTGGCCTCATCATCGGGGATGTAGGTGGTGAAATAGATGACGCCGCCGAAGATAATGGGCGAAGAAACCAGCTTTTCGCCAACCTGGCTGCCGTCCATCTCTTCAAGACGGATGAACCAGCCGCGGTTGTTCTTATGATTCATCGCCTTCTTGATGTAAATTTTGTATGGGTCACTATCGTTGTAATGGTCATCCGTTACATCGAGAAGATACAATTCTTCGCTGTCCGGGTTATCAGGTCCTAAAAGGCGTTCATCACTTCTGGCCTTGACCTTGCCACCGCCATCGACATCGACATAGGCCTCGACAATAGTCGCTGTTTCATTCTCCCACTGCCAGTTGTTCTTGATGGCGTAAAACCCATTGAGAATGTCTTTTCGTGTAGGGTGCGCTCTATCGCCGGTGCCGAAAAAGACGTAATCCCCAATGCGGTATTGAAAAATGGGATCGCTTAGTGAAACATCCCCTTCTTCCCCTGAAACAGGGTCAAATTTGATGCGGAAATATTCATTCACGATGTTGGGGGGGTACCAGATCTTTTTGCCCGGCACCGAGTAAAGTTTCAGCTTTTGCCCCCAAACCCCATCCTCTCGACCGTCAAGTTCTGGATTGATGTCAAAAACATCGTCCCGGAAGGCAAACAGGTTGCCGTTCATGTCACCCGCATACACCCGTGTCGTAGTGCGACTCTTAGGATTTTCAAAGCCTGAAACCGCAATAATGGAATGCGTCATGGCACTATAGTTGTCATTGCTGAATGAAAAATTATTAAACAAAGATCCGGTCCGCGCATCCACGGCGTAAACCGCACGGCCTTCGGAGTCCTCGCTCTCCGGAGGATCATCCTCCCCTATTTTGTCCTGATTGGTATCGTAGCCGCCTGCCAGAAGGAACACAGGGCTGGTGAAGCCACCACCGGTTGACATTTTAACCTGCTGAGGTTCCCCCCAGGACTGACCGAGCTTTTCACGATCTTGTCCCAGGATTTCCCGAGAAATACTGTATTTGAATTTGGGCGTGGTGTAATCGCTGACATCCAACGCCGTGTAATTATGGCCTCCTCGGCGCTCACCAAAGATAATCAGTTTATCTTGATTTATTACGTTTTTATAAGCGACCGGCGTTCCATCGACAAAATATTGCAGACGGAAGGGCGAAACCAGAGAATCCAGATTCTGGAGAAGATCGGGGGGGATGAAGCCCCAGAGTTCTTCACCTGTATCGTCGTCAAAACAGTGGAGCATGCCATCATTACCGCCGGCAAAGATCACCGAATGATCATCTTTGCCGTCATCGTCCGTGTCATAGTGAACAACAAGGGGCTGAGAGTGCAGCAAACTACCCAGGGGCCAATCATCCGTCACCCCCCGACGCACGGCATCGATGACGGTTGGGGCCAAATTGAAGTCACCCTCCCCATTGCCGGTCAACGTGCCATTGCCCGTTGTAAACAGATTATTGGCATTCGCTAGATCTTTTATAGGATTTCCACTGCCATCGGGCGTTTCCGTGTATGTGTAAATATTGCGCGCTTCTGTTCGCTTTGCCAAAACCTCCCCGGCACCGCCCTTGGTCACGGAGGGTCCATCCGCAGTGGTGCTCCAGAAAGAGACGGCATTGTTGACAACGGTGCCGGCACTTTCGATCGGATTGCCGTTCTTGTCCTGAATTACACCGTCATTGGTAATGGCATATTTTTTCAGATTCCCGAACCAATTGCCTTCCTCGGTCGGCTGGAACAGGCCATAATAAACATAATTCCCGGCATAGGCCTTGTTGGCCCGGCTGACGGGCACCGCCGCCGCGGTGAAAACCTCGTTCTGCTCGCCCACGGCATGGATGATGTTGGTCAGGGCCCGGCCCAGCTGCGCGGCGCTTGCGGCCTGATAGTATTCACCCCCGCCCCGAGTCGCGGTACTGGCGAGAAGATCGGCATCCACCTCGTCCGTAAAGCCGATGGTATAGGTCGTAATGGTCTGATCCTGAAAATCGCCCAAACTGCCCATATCCGAGCGAATGTCGTTGTTTTTAAGAAAATCGGCGACATCGTCAAGGTAGCTGGTGTTGCCGTCGCCGGCGGATTCCGTCAGTTTCTCATTGATGATGTAGTTGAAACTGCCGAATTTGTTGTCGTCTTTGGTGGGTTCTCCATCCGTGACCAGAATGATGTAATTTTTTTGACAGCGCCATTCAATGGGACTGCTGCCACTGTAGTTCCCGCAAGAGTTGTTATGCTCAGTGCAGTTAAAACTAAAACGGCCCAGCGGATAGCCGGTGCCTGTAGAGGTGTCGTTGAACCAGCTTCGCTTGCCGGCAAAATAAAGTCCGGCCTCGGCGAGGGTTTCGGCCAACGGGGTGTTGGTGTCGGTGCCCAGTGAACCAACGGCACCATATCCTGACTGGGCCGTGGTATTCATATTATGCCCGGGTTCATAGTTTCCGATCAGGGTTGACTTGTCGGCCCCACATTCAGCCAGAATAAAGCCGCCGTTCCCATAATAGCTTACATGGTTGTAGTGAGATTCATTATAATATGACACACCTTCTGCGGTGTTAAATGCCATCAAGCCAAAATTGACATTCTCATGGTTTTCATAAATCAGCCTGGCGACCACTTCCTTGGCGACCTTCATGCGCGAACTGAAGGTAACCTCCCCATAGGTTTCCTCAAAATTAAGATAGTTACCGAGCGCATATTCCCTGTTACTCCCGGTGTATGCACAGGTTACCGTTCCTGTCCGGCTACTTTTGGCCAGCTTTCCGGTCCAGTACCCCTGACTGAGAAGCTCGGTTTTAGCGCTATTGCATTGCCAATCTGAAGAATTAATATCATTGAAGTATGAGTTCCATCGTTCACCGACCTTAATGGAGTTGCATTCCCACCTCTTATTCCTTCCCCTCCAGACCCACCCACAGCGTTCCTCGTAAATATCCTCCTTGACATAAACCTCGTCGGCGGTATGGCTGCCGGAATAGTTCGTTCCCGATTCATAGGGATTGTCGGGCACATCCTCATTCGACATACTTCCCGAGTTGTCGAGGATGATGAGAACATTGGGCTTGAGGTCGATTTCGGAGATGCCGTAAATATCGATGTCATCCCCGAAAGCGAGGGATGCCAGGCCGAGCAGTCCCACCAGTAACAGAAGTTTGGTTTTCATATCTTGTTTCCTCCGGAGCCAGACCGAATCTGTTTGCCAAAAAAACAGCGCCGCCCATTTATCGAAACAAATCAATAACGGTTGAACGCTTTGAAAATGCCTTCCTGCAGAATCACCTTGCGGTCATTCTCTGTGCTGTAGGCGGTAATGGCAAAGCGGCGGATTTCAAAATTTTTGGGATCATAGCCGGTTCCCGGTAGCGGCTTGTCGCGATGAGAGAGGGCTGGAAGATGGTTGGCGGGGTGTTTGTCGGCGCCGCCGAACTGATCATTATCATCCCAATCCGGAACATTTATCGGGTTTCCACTACTATCTTCCAGATTATGGATATTTCTGACTTTGAATCCCCCAATCACCTGGGGTTCCTCAAGTGTGGAAGCATAACGTGTCACGCCTTCTTTGGTTATTAAGCTTTTTTCAACAAGGTCATCATCATTCTTATCAGGAAAACGACTTGTACTTTCATCCCCCGTTTCAGGGTTCAAATACTCTGTTGTCATCCAATCCCTATGATTGACCTTGGCGGCAGCCAATACCATTTCCTGGTCGTAGAAATCAGATTTGTAGATTCGATCGTTGGCGGCTATCTGTAGCTCAACAGTTGTCATATCCGTCGCCATTATGCCGATGATGGTGACCAGAATCAGAAAAAACATCGCCGTTATCAGGACGAAACCTTGCTCGTCCACTTCAAAAGAGTTCTTTTTCATGAAAGCCTCGACCCGTTGATGTGCCACAAAAAGCCTTCTTTACCGTGGTTTGATGGCCGACAAACGCACCTGTTTCTGCTGCCCTCGCACCTCCCAGACAACACGCAAATCGATGGTCTTGCTGTTGACCGCCGGCGAATCGGCCTCAACTTCCCAGTAGGCGGTGTAATGGCCGCTTTCATGGACGCGCTTCCCATCCGCCGTGCGATTTTCACCGTCCCAGACGTAATCAATGCTGTTGTTGGCTGGATTGAGCTTGTCGTCGTCGTATTTCCAGGACAGGAGACGCTCCAGTTGATCGGTAGCAAAAACGGTGGCTTCACTGACCTGGTTGGCGGTACTGTTGCCCCTGATCGCCGTCATCTGCATGAGCGCGACGCCCAGTATGCCGACGGCAAAAATCACCAGGGCGATAAGCACTTCGATCAGCGTAAAACCGGCTTCATCGAAATAATTCTTTTTAGCCATGAGTCCCTACTCCAGATTTCTCAGTTGAACGGTCACGATCTGGAATCTGCGCCGTAAATGGTCGTTGTAAGGCCCCCAAACCGCACCCGATGCCGACGTGTAGGTCTCGGAATTGACAAATTTTTGATCCGGCTGGCCGACCCTGGCCAAAACGGAGATGCGTACGCTGCGGATTTCGTCTTTTTTATTCGGATCTGTCTCAATATCATCCCATGAAACAATATCGCCATCACTGTCCAGATATAAAAACTCAAGTTCTTGTATATTTTCAGCAACGGCTCTTTTTGTGGAAGCGCTATCCCCGACTTGGCGTCCTATGGCCATGACACCGTCGGTGTAGGCATCATATAGTTCATAAGAAATTTTTCTTATTTCATCTTCATCTATCTTCCCATCCAAATCGAGATCATCCAGCAAGGTAAAAACTATTTTTTTTTGTTCGGCCGTTTCTATCCCCACCGTTTTTGATCTGTAAGGGTCAAAACCGGCCATGCGAAGCTCCTGAATCATCATACCGACACCGGCACGAATATTCTGCTGTACTTCCGCGACCTGATCCTGTGCAAGGTAGCTTTCCTGCTGCGATTTGAACGAGGCATAAACCGCCGTCAGAAAAAGCCCAGAAATGGCAAGGGCTATAAGAACCTCCACCAATGTGAAACCATCCTCTCTCTTGGCTTGTATAATTAAATTTTGATATTTCATATGCCACTCTTAGTTGAAGTTTGTTTCGTCAGAGCTTTTTTTGATTTTTGGATAACCTGAGTTGGATAGACTCATTTGGTAATATCGTGATTTTTCATTTTTTATTTTCACAGACCCTGTGTTGTTGCCAAAAGGCAATCCCCTGGCATTGTATCCAGTAATTAATCCGCCCCCAAAACTTGCCTCATACAAAGAACACCCGGAAGGCATTTCCCTCTCAATCAATATCCGTTCACCATCATCATGAATGCCATCGCTAGCCGTTCCTCCATCCTCGCCGTCATCGATAAAAATTTTGTACCCGCCCCTATTACCGCCGGCAGCGTTTTCAAATTCAACAATGACACAGGTATTGCGCTTCACCGCTTCGGACCTGGCCTTCTGCATCTGAGAAAAAAGCTCGCGTGCAACCCCTTTCAGACGGTAATTGGGAAGCCAATTATTAATAGCCGGCACGGCTATGGCCGCGACAATCCCCAAAACACCCAGCACGATTATGATTTCCATCAGGGTGAAACCATTGGCGGATTTTTTGATTTTTCCATTCATGAACAGCTCCGGTGGAAACAAGGCGTATTTGCGAAACCATCAAACCCCTTGGGCGACATCCTTTTCCAGGGCTTTCTTGTCAGATAGCAAAGTCTGAACCAAAAAATTAAACATTAGCAATTTCAGGGGCTTTTTAAAATAAACCCCCTTTCCAGGATAATAAAAATGCAATTTTTGCACAGGAGAGCGCAAAACTTTCACGTTTAGTCCGTATCGTACTCGGTCAGCTTGTAGTGCAAGGCCCGCAGGCTGATTTCCAGCAGGCGGGCGGCCAGGGTCCGGTTGCCGCCGGTGGCGGCCAGGGCTTTGCGGATATATTCCTTTTCCAGCCGGCGGACGGCTTCCTTGAGGGAATAGCTGTTGACCGCCCCGCGGTTTTCGCGGCGGCTGTCCCAGGGCAGGGAGGCGGCGTCGATCTCCTCCCGGCGGCAGAAGATCATCGTCTTTTCCATGAAATTCATCAGTTCCCGGACATTGCCGGGCCAGGAACGGCTCTGCAGGGCGGCCACCGCATCGCCGGCGAGGCGGGGCGGACGGCGTCCTTCCTGCTGAGCGAGGCGGCGCAGGAAATGATCGACCAGCAGGGGGATGTCCTCCGGTCTCTCCCGCAAGGGGGGGATGTGGATTTCGACAACGTTGAGGCGATAGAAGAGATCCTCCCGGAACCGCCCCAGTTGCGTCTCGGCGCGCAGATCCCGGGCGGTGGCGGCGACCACGCGGACATGGACTTTCGAGAGCTTCGTCGCGCCGACGGGCCGCACCTCCCCTTCCTGAAGCACACGCAGCAGTTTCGGCTGCAGGTCGAGGGGCAACTCGCCGATTTCGTCCAGGAAAAGGATGCCGCCGTCGGCGGCGACGAAAAGCCCTTCCCGGGCGCGATCGGCGCCGGTGAAGGCGCCCTTGGCG
>JAAZDE010000195.1 GCA_012512925.1 Desulfuromonadaceae bacterium | reverse complement strand
GGAAACCGTCAACAAGGCGGTCTATGCGGCGATCTCCGCCGGCGTCGACTACAAGGACGCCCTGGGGGCGCTCTCTCAGGCCGAGAAGCTTTCCGTGGCGGGCAAGGCCAACCTTGACAGCACCCTGGTCGCCCTGGTCTCCACCCTCAACGCCTACGGTGCTTCCACCGATGAGGCCGCCGGTTACGCCGCCACCTTCTTCAACACCGTCAAGTACGGCCAGACCACCATCCCCGAGCTGGCCTCCTCCCTGGCCCAGGTCACCGGCATCGCCGCCACCGCCGGCGTCCCCTTCGACGAACTGGCCGCCGCCATCGCCGCGCTCACCGCCACCGGGATGCCGACCTCCCAGGCCATCACCAGCATCAAGGCGGCCCTCGCCAACATCATCAAGCCAACCAGCGACGCCAAAAAGATAGCCGAGGAACTGGGCCTTGAGTTCAACGCCCAGGCGCTGGCCTCCAAGGGGCTGGCCGGGATGCTGGCGGACGTGCGGCAGGCCACCGGCGGCAACGTCGAGACCATGGGGCGCCTGTTCGGCTCCGTCGAGGGGCTCAACGGCGTCATGGTGCTCTCCAACGACAGCGCGGGCAAGTTTGCCTTGTCGCTGGAGGCGATGGGCAACAAGGCCGGCGTCACCGAGACGGCCTTCAGCAAGATGTCGCAAAACGCGGACCTGGCCATGCAGCGGCTGGTCAACAACATGAAGGCCACCCTGATCGACCTGGGCACGCCCCTGCTGGACGATTACGGCGAGGCGGTTTCCGGCCTGGAGCAGGTGTTCCGGTCCCTGGGCCTGGCCGTCCAGGACGGCGCCTTGGCCGATCTGCAAGGCCTCCTGGAGGACGCCCTGCGTCAGACGGGCAACTACCTGCAGGGGATCGCCAAGGTGCTCCCCGAGGCCCTGGCCGGCGTGGACTGGTCCGGCGTGGTCGATTCCGTGCGCGGCCTCGGCGGCGAGATCGGCGACCTGTTCCGGGCCATGTTCGGCGGCATCGATCTGACCACGGCCGACGGGCTGCGCGATTTCGTGCAAAAACTGGCCGACGGCCTGGAGGCTTTGACCCGCATCACCAAGGGGACACTGGCAGGGATGGAGCCGCTGGTCGCCCTGATCGGCGAGGCGATCGAGAAGATCAGCTCCATGGACGACGATACCCTGGAACTGGCCGGCAATCTGCTGGGTCTGGGCAAGACGATCAACACCCTCGCCGGTTTCGTGGAAGGGATCACGGACGCCATCGGCAGTCTGGGCGACGGCATGAAACTGCTGGCGACAGGGCAAATCGCCGGGCTGATCGCCAAGCTCAGCGGCGCGGGAAGTTTTGCCGCCGCCCTGGGCACGGCGCAGACCGCCGCCACCGGCCTTTTGGGAGTCCTGGCCGGACCGGCGGGGCTCCTGGCCACCATCGCCGCATCGGGGACGGCGGTCACCCTGGCCGTCCGCGAATACAACGCCTGGCAGGCGGCCGAAGACGACCTGACCCAAAGCCTGATCCGCGGCGACAAGGCGCGTCTCGAGTTGGAGCAGCGCTACGCCGCCATCTCCGCCGCCACCGGCGTGGCCATCGACAGCACCGAGCACTTTCACCGCCTGATCCGGGACGGCGAGCTGGTCTTCGACCAGGCCTCCCGCACCTGGCTGAACGCCGGGCAGGCCCAGGACCAACTTGCCGAATCCTCCCAGACCGCCGCCTTGTCCGCCGAGCACCAGGCCCGGACCTGGGACCAGGTGCGCGGCAACCTCGCCGCCATGGGCATCGAACTGGACGAGACCGGCAACCGCATCAACCGGGCCGCCGACGGAATGCAGAACAACGCCGATGCGGCACAAGCCGCGGCATCCGCCTACTACCAGCTGCAGGGCAACAGCAAAGAGGTCGCCGACATCATGGCTCGCCTCGATGCGGAATCCGGCGCGGCAGCGGATTCGCTGAAAAAGGTCGAAAAGGAGACCGAGGCGGTCCGCCTCAAAATGCTCGAACTGGCCTCCAACGAGAAGATCCGGACCATGGAGCTGACGGTCGACATCCGGATCGCCGAGATCGAGGCCCAGACCAAGCAGGTCGAGGCGGCCTTCGAATCGGTCAACTCCGTAGTCAGCGACACCAGCGATGCCATCGCCTCCATGGTCGGCTCCATCGCCGGACTCGATTTCACGCCACGGGGGGACTCATCCAAGGTCAACTACATCAAGGGTGTCATCGAGAAGCAGATGCAGATGCAGGCCCAGTCCCTCGAAAAGCAGAACGAAATGCTGGACGAGCAAATCCGCCTGATGCGCATACGCAACAACCAGATGGCCGAGGGCGGCGGACTGATCAAGATCGACAGCACCGGCCTGGAGCCCGCCCTAGAGATGGTCATGTGGCAGATTCTGGAGAAAGTGCAGCTACGGGTCTCCGAAGAGGCCGGCCAATTTCTGATCGGGATGTGATCCATGCTGACCCTGGCCCCCACGGTATTCGATTTCGACGGCGGCGTGACCCTG
>JAAZDE010000194.1 GCA_012512925.1 Desulfuromonadaceae bacterium | reverse complement strand
GTGGATGATTTCCTCAGGACGGCCGCTCTGGTCCGGCAGCGTTGTCCGGAGGCTGGTTTCGTGATCATAGGTGATGGTCATCTTCGGTCTGAACTCGAGGAACTGAGCCGCAATCTCGGTCTTGGCAAATCCCTCACTTTCGCCGGCCAGTTAAATCATCCCATCGACCTGATCAGGGAGTTTCATGTCGGCGTGAACACTTCCGAAACCGAAGGTCTCAGCAACGCCATTCTGGAATACATGGTCTGTGGCGTACCCGTAGTGGCTACCGCGACAGGAGGAAATCCCGAGCTCGTTCACGAGGGGGAAAATGGTTTTCTGGTGCCGGTCGGAGATGTGAATCTGATGGCGGAAAGGATTGTCGCCCTTCTTGGAAAACCTGATTTGTGGGGCAAAATGTCCACGGCCAATCTGACCAGAGCCCGTTTGGAGTTCGCGCCGGAGCGAATGATTTCGTCTCATGAGAAATATTATGAGCAACTGTTGGTACAATTATAAATGTGTGTTTGAATCGGGCCGGACGTTGTGATGCGAAATGAGTGAGTTCCCCAATGTTTCGATTGATGCCTTTTGTGAGACGCGGTCTTTTTGAACCTTTGCACGGCTGGATCAGTCACAGTCCCAAGCTGCGCTATTGGAGGGAACTGGAAAAAACCCAGTTTTATCCCGAGGAGAAATTACGGAAAATCCAATGGCGGCGTTTGTCCGAATTGCTCCGCTATGTCGCTGAAAATAATGATTTTTACTGCAGGCGTTTCCAGTCGGCCGGCATTTCTCCGCAAGACATCCAGTCTCCGGAGGATCTGCGCCGTTTGCCGTTGTTGACCAAGGCGGAGATTCGCGCCAATGGACAGGCGATGATCAGCCGGGGTTTTGCCGTCGAAAGGTTGCAAAAGGCCAAAACAGGTGGTTCCACCGGAAAGGCGCTGGAGCTTTATTTCACCGAGGAATGCAGTGAGTTGCGCAATGCCTGTGCGCTAAGACATAACCTCTGGTCGGGCTGGAATAGAGGAGAACCTATTGCGGCCATCTGGGGGAATCCGGTCTTGCCGAATACGCTCAAAGAGACGTTGCGTCAGTTCATTTCAGGCCCCCCAGTGATCTATCTCGACACCATGGCGGTGTCGTCGGCCAGCGTGGCCAGATTTGTTGACGAGTGGCGACAGGTCAAACCGACGCTCATTTTCGGCCATGCCCACTCCCTTTATCTGCTGGCAAGAAAATTGGAAGAAATGAGGATAAGTGACCTTTGCCCCAAGGGAATCATTTCTTCCTCCATGATGTTGCTCCCCCATGAGCGGGCAAAAATCGAGGAGATTTTCGGCATAAAAGTGATTGATCGCTACGGTTGTGAGGAGGTGAGCCTGATCGCTTCAGAGTGTGAGAAACATGAAGGGATGCACCTAAACATCGAACATCTGTTCGTCGAATTTCTCAGGGATGATGATACTCCTGTGGCCGATGGAGAGCCAGGGCGGATCGTGGTGACGGATCTCATGAACCGGGCCATGCCTCTGATCCGTTACCAGGTGGAGGATGTGGGCGTCCCGACAAATCGCCATTGTTCCTGCGGCAGGGGGTTGCCTCTCATGGAAAATGTCACTGGAAGGGTAGCAGATTTTCTGGTGAAGAAAGATGGTTCCAGGGTGGCCGGGGTTTCTTTGATAGAAAACACGCTGACTCGTTTTCCCGGACTGGACCAGTTGCAGATCATCCAGACCCAATTGCAGAGATTCGTCATTCGAATTGTGCCTGGGAAGGGTTATGAGGGGCAAACAGTTAAAGAACTTGAAAAATATTTTAAAGGGGTTTTCGGAGAAGAGACAGAAGTTGAAATTGAAAAAATATCGGATATTCCCAAAGAATCTTCAGGAAAATACAGATTCAGCATCTGCGCCTTAAAATAAAATTATAGGTTTTTTATTTAGGAGGTTGGTATGAGCGATTTCGAGAGAATATCTGACCGCATCCCCGATGAACCTCTAATGGCGG
>JAAZDE010000031.1 GCA_012512925.1 Desulfuromonadaceae bacterium | reverse complement strand
GTCTGCCGACCTTGACCGTGCGGATTCGTGTGCTTTGAAACCACTCATTCAGGTCAGACTCCATGATCAGGACGGTTTTGCCCGGCTTGTACGCCGGCAGATCACCCCGCTTGATCGCCCGGTGGATGGTGTGATAGCTGCACTTGACCAGTTGGGCCGCTTCTTCAATCGTGATGGACGTGTCGCGAATCATGGGCGCATACCTGTTGGACCGCATGGCGGATTTCTTCGGGAGTACCCCATACCCAAGTCACCCTGCTGATGCCGGTGACCGCTTCCAGGCGCACCGCCACCTTGCGCGGGCAGGGACGGTCGCCATGGATGATGTGTGACAGGAAATCCGGGCCGATCTTCGCTTGGCAGGCGATCTCCTTCTGGGTGAATCTCTTTTTGATAGGCTTCATGGTCAATGATGTAGAGTGATGGCGGAGAAGTGTCAATTGAAAAGCGGCGATTTTTTGGTTCAATATATTGTTTTTTCAGCAAAAATTGATCTATTGATCAATAAATGATCAGGTGATCATCAAATGGAACGAAGGGTCACCGATGGTTGCAGGGAACCGGGCGTTACCAGCGAAGCGCCTTCATCCGCTCAAGGCACGCCGCTTTCCTGGTTACGATAGGAGGAACCGGGGCGCCTGGCTATCGAGTCCTTTTTTGCATGTGAGTAACACCTTATAACTTTGATTATTTTGACCAATAACGCGTCCATTTTTGCATGTCCGCTCGACCCAACTGGAAAAAGAAGGTATTTGCCCGAAAAGTCGTCACAAACTTGACGGGACGCGTCCATCTTTACAGGCTTGGGGGCGGATGCGGCGGGGGGTGGTTTCTGGCGTTTTTGGCGGTAGGTACGCCAGTAGTCGGGGTTGTTTTTCTGCCAACTCTGACGGGCTCTCTGTTGGTTGTCGACGTAGTCCGGATCGGTCGCCATTTTATTTCGTTGCCAAGCGTTTTTTCTGGCGCGCTGACATTCGATACTCCCGCAATACTGTTGATTTTTGACGTGCGGATTTGTTGGCAGACAGAGGTGACAATGTTTGCACCGGAAGGGTTTCATGGTTTTTCCATCCCTGACGTTGTTGGACGCCATAGGTTGATAATCACGGGAAAAAATTACCCCGCACCATGAATTTTCAGCTGAACCTCCAGGCCGGTATCTGGCAATACAGGGAAAATCGTGGCCGATTCGATTCCTCTTCTAAAAATTGATCAAATGATCTATTGATAGCCATGAGCAACGACATTCCCACCCAGTTCCGTACAGCCCTGAACCACCTCCTGCAGCAGGAAGGCAGGGGTGCCCAGGTCCGCTTGGCGCGGACTGAGAACATCGACCGTGGCTACCTCAACGCGATCATCAAAGGACGCAAGCCCGGCGCCGAGGTTATCCGCTCCCGGATCGCCGCCCACTTCGGCATGACCTATGAGGAGATGCTGCTACTCGGCCGGCGTTTGCTGGCGGGGGGCACGGAGGCTGCTCCAGAATCGGGAGGGACCGTCTCCCGGCGAACGGAACTGGAAGGGAAAGGTACAGGGGAGGGCCGCGGGCGGCAGGAGGATGCTGGCGTTCACCTCGCCGACAGCCTGCGCAAGGCGCTTGATATTCTCGAGTCGAAAACAAAGCTCAGCGAATCCCTCGTCGAGGTCATCACTGTCTACCACGAAGCACTGACAGCGGGCAGGGATCAGCAATTGGACACCCGATTACGGGCGCTGGAAGAGCGTGTGCGGCAGATGGCAGAAAGGCTGGCTGCTGGAACAAAAGGGCGGAAGAAGAGTTGACGAGTTACCCGGGCCGGTGGTGTGACTGATCCGGTCCCGTTTCTTT
>JAAZDE010000193.1 GCA_012512925.1 Desulfuromonadaceae bacterium | reverse complement strand
GGCCGGTTTGGTGGCGGGCAGACATTTTTTCCTACGGTTTCTGTGAAAGGCTTGTTTAATCTTCCATGGCTCTGGAAATTCGCCAGCAACTAAAGCTCAGCCAGCAGTTGGTCATGACCCCGCAACTGCAACAGGCCATCAAGCTGCTCCAGCTTTCCCGGATGGAGTTGGTGGAGATGGTGCGTGATGAGCTCGAAAAGAACCCCCTGCTGGAGGAAGGGAGTGAGGAAGGGGACGACAAGGAACCCCTGCGGGAAGAACAGGAGGATGTCCGCGATGAAGATTCTCAGCAGGAGGAATTCATCGACCCTGCCGAGGGCCGAGACAGGCTCAAGGAGATTGATTGGCAGACCTATTTCGGCGATTACAGTTTTGAAAGCAGTCATGGCGAAGGTAACGAAGGTGGCGAGGGGGACGAGGAAAGACCCTATTATGAGAATGTTCTGGCCAAAAAGACGTCCCTGGCCGATCATCTTCGCTGGCAGGTCGGTCTTTCCAGTATAGATGACCTGGAGCGGAAGATCGCCTTCGAGATCATCGGCAATCTCGACGAAGACGGCTATCTGAAGTCAACCCTGGACGAGATCGCCGAGGTTACCGGTTCTTCCCTGGAACAGGCGGAAAAAGTGCTGGGCCTGGTTCAGGAACTCGACCCTCCCGGTGTGGCCAGCCGGGATCTCCAGGAATGTCTCCTGCGCCAACTGGAATCCCTTCAGATAACCAATCCTCTGGCCGAGGGGATCCTCCGCTTTCATCTCAAGGCCTTGGAGAATCGGAAATACCACGTTATCGCCAAGAACCTCGATGTTTCCCTCGAAGAAATACTGGCCGCGGCCAAAATCATCGCCAGTCTCGAACCTCGTCCCGGAAGGCCCTTTTTTCAGGAGGATACCCATTACATCATTCCCGACATTTTCGTCTATAAAGTGGGCGACGATTATGTGGTGGTGCTCAACGACGACGGGCTTCCCAATCTGCGGGTCAGTTCCTTTTATCGCAATGCCCTCGCCGGCGGAAAAGGGGTGGATGAAAAGACCGGAGAATACGTCCAGGAAAAGATGAGGAGCGCCGTGTGGCTGATCAAAAGCATTCATCAGCGCCAGCGAACCATCTACAAGGTGGCCCGCAGTATCGTCAAATTTCAGCGGGAGTTTTTCGACAAAGGGATCGAGTATCTTAAACCCCTGGTTTTGCGTGATGTGGCCGAAGATATTCAGATGCATGAATCGACCATCAGCCGGGTGACCACCAATAAATACGTACAGACCCCTCGGGGACTCTTTGAATTGAAATATTTTTTCAACAGCGGTATAAACACCACCGGTGGTGAATCGATAGCGTCCGAAAGCGTTAAAAACAAGATCGAGGAAATCATTTCCAGCGAAGACATTCGCAAACCCTATTCGGACCAGAAGATTGTCGACCTGCTGAAAAAGAGCGGCATTGAGATCGCCCGCAGGACGGTGACGAAATACCGCGAAATGTTGAATATAGGATCATCCACGGAAAGGAAACGCTACTTTTGATCTGCGGTTCGATTCCGGAAAGGTTGCCAGGGACGCGGAGCAGGGTTTCCGCCTTGGGAACATGACAAAAACAACGATTCGACTAACAGAGAGGAGCTGCCCATGCAGATTTCCGTGACTTTCCGCCACATGGATGCAAGTGATGCCGTTCGCACCTATATCGAAGAGAAACTGACCCGCATCAAGAAGTATCTGGACGAGCCGATCGATGCCCAGGCCGTCGTGGGAGTGGCCAAAAAGATCCGGCATCGGGTCGAGGTGACCCTGCAGGCGAAAGGGATTACCATCAAGGGGTCAGATGAGACCAATGACATGTACGCGGCCGTGGATGCCGTGGTTGACAAGATCGAACGGCAGGTAAAACGCTACAAGGAAAAGATCAAGCGGCACAAACCGATGAGCGGCCGGGAACGGCAGGTTCAAAAGACGGTCCTGGCTCCGGAAAGTTTCGAGGAAGGGCAGGAGGGACCGGTTATCATTCGTCAGGCCAGCTTTTCCATCAAACCGATGTCGGTTGATGAAGCGGTCATGCAGATGGATCTTTTGCACAAGGATTTTCTGGTTTTCTCCGACGATCGCAGCGAAGAGATCAGCGTCGTTTACCGGCGCAGTGATGGCAATTACGGTCTGATTGTTCCTCAGGCAAAATAGCCCCTTATCGCGGGACAGCATTCAAAATAAGGATTTGTAATCAGAGATGAAGATATCGGAACTGCTTCGTACGGAGGCTATCAACTCCGAGCTCAAAGCCAAAGGGAAGAATGAGGCTCTGGCCGAGATGGTGGATGCCATGATGAAGATTCAGAACGGTCTCGATCGCGAGGAGGTGATCCGGGTCCTTCTGGAGAGGGAAAAACTCGGCAGTACAGGCATTGGTGACGGGGTGGCCATTCCCCATGGCAAGTTAAGGGGGCTGAAAGATCTCTTCATCTCTTTTGGCCGAAGCCGGGGTGGTGTCGAATTCGATTCCATGGATGGAAAACCGGTCAATCTTGTTTTCCTTCTGGTCGCTCCGGAGGAGTCGGTGGGGGTGCATCTCAAAACCCTGGCCCGGATATCCAAACTGCTGAAAAATCCGGCTGTACGTCAAAGATTGGTCGGAGCCTCGGGCAGTCAGGAAATTTACGATATCATCGTCGAGGAGGAAGAAAAACTCTAACCGGTTGCGGGAGATTTCCTCGGCTTCGAGAATAACAAGGGGACCCTTGTGTGCTGTTGGCACTCCGGCGAAGCGGTGGCTTTCGCCGGAGTGCCGGATTCCGTTTTTCAACATTGAACAGGCCGCAACAGGGCGTCGACCCCTTTGAACCTTCCCTGCTCCTGACGCTGGTCTGCTGGTCGCGGAGATGGTTGGCTATGAGTGAATCCCCGACAAGTCTCATCATCATATCCGGTCTCTCAGGGTCCGGCAAAAGCACTGCGGCGCGCGCCCTGGAAGACGAGCAGTTTTTCGTGGTCGACAACCTCCCGGCGATTTTTCTCAAGGAATTTCTTGACCTGCAGATCGGCAGAGGAAAAGATGCCAGAGTGGCCGTGGTGGTGGACGTCCGCAACCGCGATTTCCTGGAAGTTTTCCCCCATGCGCTCAACGAAATTCGCCGCTCCGGGCACCATGTCGATCTCTTTTTTTTCGATGCCTCGGATGAGGTTCTGGTCCGGCGCTTTTCAGAAACCCGTCGTCGCCATCCCCTGGTGGAGAGTGGCGGTGTCCCCGCCGCCATTCGCCATGAACGGCAAATGCTGGAGGCAGTCAAGGCCCTGGCAACCCAGGTTTTTGACACCTCCGGTCTGACGGTTCATGAACTGCGGCGCAAGGTGATGGAGGTGACTCGGCAAGGTGGGGGCAGACATATCCCCATGTCGGTTCATCTCCAGTCATTCGGTTATCGTTTTGGCATTCCGCCGGAGACCGATATGGTCCTTGATGTTCGCTTTCTGAAAAATCCCCATTTTGTCGACGCACTGAGGCCTCTGACGGGGATCGATTCCGCAGTCAGGGAGTATGTCGTTTCCTCTGAGGGCTTCCGGCGGTTTTTTGCCCTCCTGGTGCCTCTGCTGCGTTTTCTCCTCCCCGAATTTGAACAGGAAAACAAAAGTTATTGTACCATTTCCGTCGGTTGTACCGCTGGTAGGCATCGCAGTGTGACCGTTGTCGAGGAACTTTTCCGCTGTTTTTCCGAAGACGGGTTGATAGCCCAGGTGGTTCACCGCGATCTCGGCCGGGGGACGGAAAAATGAAGGGGCTGGTGATCGTCACCCATTCGGTTCTGGGCAAGGGATTGTTGATGGCGGCGGAAGCGATTCTTGGTCCCCTGGAAGACGCTGAAGCGGTCTGCCTGCAAAAGGAAGACAGCGTCGGGAGGATCAATCACAAGGTCCAGGAAGGAATTGCCGCCGCCGGGGGGAAGGGCGACGGAGTTATCGTCATGGCTGATATGTTCGGAGGAACCCCCTGCAACATCAGCCTTGCCTATCTTCAGAGCGACCGGCTCGAAGTGGTGACCGGAGTCAACCTGCCCATGGTTTTGAAATTTTTCCAAAATCGAAACGAACCTTCTTTGCGCCGATTGGCCGAAGAGATCAGGGAGGCCGGCAGAGAGGGGATAACCGTGCCGGGGGATCTTCTGAGGGTCAAGGCCGGCGCAGGTCCTGAAGTGGGAAGTCCTTCGGCGAACGACGGAGAATGATCGGCATGGCTCTGGTTTTTGCCAGGATAGATGATCGTTTGATTCATGGGCAGATTCTCGAGGTTTGGGTGCCTTTCCTCAATGTGGACTGCATTGTCGTAGCCAACGACGAGGTGGCGGCGGCCGGCCTTCGCCAGAACATCATGCGCGCCGCCGTTCCCCGCGGGACTCAGGTCTTTTTTGAAAAGGTGGCGGGGCTCAAAAAATTTTTTTCCTCCCAGGAATTGATTCACCGTCGGATTCTGGTTCTTTTTTCCCGCTCGGCGGATGCCCTTGAAGCGGTGCGGCTTGGCCTTTCGATTCCCGAGGTCAATCTGGGAAATCTGCATGCCGAGGGGGCGGTCGACCGCGTCAGCTGCACGGTGTGGCTTTATCCCGAAGATGTGGATAATCTCAATGCCATGGAAAAGGCCGGAGTGGAAGTGGTCTCCCAATGCGTTCCCAGCGACCGGAAGGAAAGCTGGCGTCAACTGATCCACAATCTGGACGGGTAGGAAGGGCCTTTCAGCAAAAAACCTCTCTCTTGCCGGGTTTTTGCCGTTTCGGTGCCCCTGCCCGATTTTTCGCGAGTGCATCAAGTATGTTTCTTTTCGAACTGACCGCCGCGGCCCTGATTTCCGTCGTCGCCGGTATCGATCGTACCGCCGGGCCTCAGATCATGCTCTCCCGGCCCCTTGTGGCGGCTCCCCTGACGGGCCTGGTTCTGGGAAGTCCGGTGCTTGGGCTGGAGGTCGGGATACTGCTCGAGCTGCTTTGGATGGCCCGGGTTCCGGCCGGGGCGTCGATTCCGCCCGACGACACCCAGATTGCCGTGGGGGCCACCTTTCTCTCTGTAGTGTTCGCCGATTATTTCAGGGCCGATCCGCAGGCGGTGATGGTTCTTGCCGTTTTGATCTCTTGCCCCTTGGGAAGAATCGGCGTCTATTTCGACCGCCGGGCGCGGGAATTCAATGACCGGGGGAATGCCAGAATTCAGCGATCGGTCAAGGCCGGGAACATCGAGGAAGTTGAAGGGGTTCATCTTCTCGGGCTGCTCTATTTCGGCCTGTCGTCCCTTCTCTCTTTTCTGGTCATTGTCCTGGCTGGGGCGGTCATTCTGATGATTTCTTTCGCCTCGTTGGAAAAATTACTGTTGCTGGGGGGCGGTTTTATTAAAACGATATTTCCCTTGATCGGCGCCGTGGCAATTATCGGAACCATGAGAATCCACTATACCGTCACCCTTTTTATGGCCTCCTTCACATCAACCCTGTTGCTGCTCTGGTACTTTTGATCTATGGACGATACCGGAAAAATTCCCGTATCCATTCTTTTCAACACGATGTGCCGCTCCCTGCTGATTCAGGCCAGCTGGAACTTCCAACGGCTGCAGAATGTCGGTTTTCTGTTCGCCATGGCTCCCGCCCTGCGCTGGCTTTATCAGGAGGAAGATCTTGAAAGAGCCTTCGCCCGCCATCTGGAAAAATTCAATACTCATCCCTACATGGCCGGTCCTATTCTGGGTGTGAGTCTCGAATTGGAGGAGAAAAGGAGGGCGGGGATAGAAGATCTGGTTGATGTCGAAAGTTTCAAGGAGATGACCATGGCCCCCTACGGCGCCATGGGGGATACCTTTTTCTGGGGGGCGATGCGCCCTCTGGCGGCGGTCGTTTCTCTTTTCTTTGCTCTGCACGGTTCCTTGCTGGCGCCGGTGATTTTCGTTCTGATTTTCAACATTCCCCACCTGTGGTGTCGCCTGCACTGGTTCTGGAAGGGCTATCGTCAGGGGTTGACCATGGTTCAGACCATTCAGGGATGGGCCATTCCGGATTTGGCCATTCGCCTGAAAGAGATTACGGTGATTCTCCTCGGGGTGATTTCCGCTTATCTCGTTTATCTTCTCGCCCAGGAGGAGGGGATCCCGCCGGTTTATGGATTGTTGGTGGCGCCGTTGGCCTGCGGCGGAGCATTCATGATTCGCAGGGGGTATTCGCCGTTGAGTCTGCTGATGGGAGCTGCCCTCATGGCGTTTCTGTATGTCGGTTTGTGATCAGGAGATAATGGGGTTGCCATGGAAAAAGAGAACCTGGTGATCATAAACCGGCTCGGACTTCACGCTCGGGCCGCCGCGCAACTGGTGAAGGCCGCCAATTGTTTCGAGTCCAATATCATGATCGAAAAAGACGGTTCCGCGGTGGATGGGAAAAGCATCATGAGCATTCTGATGCTGGCGGCACAGAAAGGCTCCGTCATCTCCGTCAGCGCCGACGGCAGGGATGAAAAGGAGGCCTTAGCGGCTATCAAGGATTTGGTCGGAAATGGTTTTGGAGAAGATTAAATTCGAGAAAGATACCTGTTATGTCGGCATCGGCGTGTCGCCGGGAATTGCCATCGGAGAGGTGTTTTTTCTCAGCCGGGCACGGGAGCCGGGAGTCAGCCGAACCATTTCAGCGGACCAGGTGGGGGAGGAAATCGCCCTCTTTCGGGAGGCGGTCGCCCTTTCCAAAAAACAGCTTCTGGAGGCCAAGGAGCGGATCATCGACAAGAAGATGCATCAGCATCTTTTCATCATCGACGCCCACCTGCTGATTCTGGACGATAAGATGTTTTTGAACGAAACCGTGGCCAGAATCCGGGACGAGCTGCTGAACGCCGAAGGGGCGGTCAAAAACACCATGCGAGGTTTCGAAAAACTCTTCGACAGCATCGAGGATGAATATCTGCGCGACCGCAAAGCCGACCTTGAATCGGTGGGAGACCGGCTGATGCGCAATCTGCGCGGGGAGACGATCCGTTCCGTCGACGAGATTCGCGAAAAAACCATTCTGGCAGCCCATGATCTGTCGCCGGCGGACGCCATGCAGATCGACCGGAAGAGGATTTTCGGACTGATCACCGACCGTGGCGG
>JAAZDE010000030.1 GCA_012512925.1 Desulfuromonadaceae bacterium | reverse complement strand
GGGTATTCTCAAGGGGCTGGCCGCCAACGAGCGGGTCGTCTTTGTTACCGACGCCGACCGCGACGGGGCGGTAAACTCCACCCGTCCCGAAGCCGCAGCGGCCATGGATGAATATCTTTTGGGTGTCGCACGGAGAAGACGAAGTGGAGAATCCGGCGCTCTTTGAAAGCGAAGAAGGGGGCTGCAGATTTCAGTGAAGTTTAGAACTTTTCTGAAATTTGGACGCCTGTCTTCGCTGGTTTGCAGGTTGCAGACCGGCCGCCTTGGGATAGTATTACTCAGAAAGTGTTATTTCAGCGATACTGGTTTCATAACCTTTTGGGGAAGAGGAGAAGGTCTATGGCCGCCAAGGTTTCACGAAGAAATGTGCTGTTGCTGGTGGGAATGTTTTTGGCGGGTGGTCTGATGGCTGGGGAAGCCGGCGCCAAAATGGATTGGCTGCAAAAGGGGAAAGACCTTCTCAAGGGAGGTTCAACCACCACCGCGGCGCCCACGGTCGGCTCCCTGACCAACAGTGAGATCGGTTCCGGCCTGAAAGAGGCGTTGCGGGTAGGCACCGAGACGGTGGTCGGCAAACTGGGGAGGACGGACGGTTTCAACGCCGATCCCAAGGTCCGAATCCCTTTGCCGAAAAGCCTGGAGACCGTCAACAACGTTCTGCGTAAGGCGGGGATGTCCTCCCTGCTCGACGATCTCCAACTGAAACTCAATCGGGCCGCCGAGGAAGCAACCCCCAAGGCCAAGGCGCTGTTCTGGAAATCGATCGAAGAGATGACCCTGGAGGATGTCAACGGCATCTATAACGGCCCCGACGATGCGGCGACCCGTTATTTCCAGAAGAAAATGACCCCGGAACTGTCCGGCGAAATGCGCCCCATTGTCGACAACAGCCTCTCTCAGGTGGGGGCCATTCAGGCCTACGAAAAGGTAATGGCAAAGTATCGGTCCATGCCTTTCGTCCCCGATGTCAAGGCCAATCTCAGTGATCACGTAGTCAATGAGGGGATCGAAGGTATCTTCTATTATCTGGCCAAGGAAGAGGCCGCTATCCGCCAGAACCCAGCCAAGAGGACCACTGACCTGCTGCAGAAAGTTTTTGCCAAATAGCTGTTTTAAAAAAGCAAATATTCAGGAAAGGAGGGGAAAATGAAGAGATGGATCCTGGTGATTATCCTCGTTCTGACCGGCGCTGCAGTTTCCCTGGCACAGCAGCCCTATGACAAAAACGCCGCAGTTGAACTGATGAGGAGCAACAAAGCGGAATTGGCAGCCCTGGAGTCGGCCGTCGCTGCCGCCGATTTCGACGGGGCGGCGATGCGCCTGACCCGCATGGCGGCCAACATCAGCCGACTGCCGGTATTCGCGGCACCCAAAGGGGAGAAGGCCGAATGGGACAAACGGGCCGACGCTTTTCTGACCGCTGCCTACAGCGGTATCGCGGCCTGCGTCAACAAGGACATGGACGCCCTCAAAGCCGCGGTGGCCGAGGTGAAGGCGCGGCGGGGGGATTGCCACAAGAATTTCCGGTGAACAAGCATTTGAACACCTGTTGTTTGGCTATAAAAATGGGGCGTGAGCCCCATTTTTGGTGATGGACAGTGTGGCCCGGCCTAGGGCGGAGCCTCCGCCGCAGGGAAAGCCTGGCGGCTTGCGGTGGGTTCAACGGCGTCCGCTTTTAATTTGAGTGGCCTTTGGGAACAACAGGCGGCGTTGGTCCGCGTCATCATCAGCGGCGGAAAAGTAAAAGCCTTCCTCCGTGAGTCGTCGCTGGATTGTTTCGTTTTTTCAAATCGCCACCTTCCGCAGCCTCAATGCATTGGTCACCACCGAGACGGAGCTGAAGCTCATGGCGGCGGCGGCGATCATGGGGCTGAGCAGGATGCCGAAAAACGGGTAAAGCACGCCGGCGGCGATGGGCACTCCGCAGAGGTTGTAGAAAAAGGCGAAAAAGAGATTCTGGCGGATGTTGCGCAAGGTCGCCTGGCTGAGGCGGCGGGCGCGGAGGATGCCGTTGAGGTCCCCCTTGACCAGGGTGATGCCGGCGCTCTCCATGGCCACGTCGGTGCCGCTGCCCATGGCGATGCCGACCTCGGCCTGGGCCAAAGCCGGGGCGTCGTTGACGCCGTCGCCGGCCATGGCCACCTTGCACCCCTGCTGCTGCAGTTTCCGGATCACCTCGGCCTTGCGGTCGGGAAGGACTTCGGCCTCGATCTCGTCAATCCCCAGTCGTTGGGCCACGGCTTGCGCCGTGGTTCGGCTGTCGCCGGTCAGCATGACGATGCGCAGCCCTTCGCCGTGGAGCTTGCGGATCGCCTCCGGTGTGGTCTCCTTGATCGGATCGGCCACGCCGAGCAGTCCCGCAATCCGTTTCTCCACCAGGAAAAACATCACCGTCTGCCCCTTTTTACGCAGTTCTTCGGCCTTTTCCTTCCAGGAATCCTCGGCATTGCCGAGTTCTTCCACCAGACGGAGATTCCCCAGGGCGACCCTCTGGCCACCGACCTCCCCGGTGACCCCTTTGCCGGTGACGGCGAGGAATTTTTCCGTCTTTTTCAGCGTCAGGTTGCGGTTTTGCGCTCCGGTTACAATGGCGGCGGCCAGTGGGTGTTCGCTTCCCTGTTCGAGGCTGGCGGCCAAAACAAGAAAATTCTCTTCGTCGATGCCGTCCGCCGGAAGGACGGACACCAGTTTCGGTTTCCCCTCGGTGAGGGTGCCGGTCTTGTCCACCACCAGGGTGTCCACCTCTCTCAGCACTTCGATCGCTTCGGCGTTCTTGAACAGCACTCCGAGACCGGCGCCCCGGCCGCTGGCCACGGTGATCGACATCGGAGTGGCCAGTCCCAAAGCGCAGGGGCAGGCGATGATCAACACCGCCACGGCATTGACCAGGGCGTAGGCCAGACGGGGCTCGGGTCCGACCAGAGCCCAGATGATGAAGGTGATCACGGCGGCGCCGAGGACGGCCGGAACGAACCAGGCGGCCACCGTATCGGCCAGTTTCTGGATCGGCGCCCGGCTGCGCTGGGCCTCGGCCACCATCTGGACGATGCGCGCCAGCAGGGTTTCTGATCCCACCTTTTCCGCGGTCATGATCAGGGAGCCAACGCTGTTGACGGTGGCGCCGATGAGGCGGTCCCCCGGTTGTTTCTCCACCGGGATCGATTCCCCGGTGACCATCGATTCATCCACCGAACTGGAGCCCTCGGCCACCACGCCGTCCACCGGCACTTTCTCGCCGGGACGGATGCGCAGACGGTCGCCTGTGCGGACCTCCTCCAGGGGAATATCCTCTTCAGTGCCGTCCTCGCCGAGGCGGCGCGCCGTTTTCGGCGCCAGATCGAGCAGGGCGCGGATGGCGGCGCCGGTTTTCTCGCGGGCGCGGAGTTCCATCACCTGGCCCAGAAGCACCAGGGTGATGATGACGGCGGCGGCTTCGTAATAAACCCCGACATGCCCCTGATGATCTCGAAAGGAAGGGGGAAAGAGGCCGGGGAAGAGGGTGGCGACGACGCTGTAGGCGTAGGCGACGCCGGTGCCGATGGCGATCAGGGTGAACATGTTGAGATTGAAGCCGGAAAGGGACTTCCAGCCGCGGACGAAAAAGACCCGTCCCCCCCAGAGCACCACCGGGGTGGCGAGAATCAGTTCCAGCCAGGGCTGGGCCTCCGCTGAAAGGAAGCGGCGAATGGGGAGACCGACCATCGGCCCCATGGCGACGATGAAGATCGGAACCGTCAGGGCCAGGCAGACCCAGAAGCGCCGGGTCATATCTTTCAGTTCCGGATTTTCCTGCGGCTCCAGGGAAACTTCCATGGGCTCGAGGGCCATGCCGCACTTGGGACAGGCGTCGGGACCGTCGCTGATTACCTCCGGGTGCATCGGGCAGGTGTATTTCCCTCCCGGTTTCCGGGCTGTGGCGAGTTTTTCCCGAGCGCTGCCGGTCAGCCACCCCTCCGGGTCGTCCTCGAACTTCCGAAGACATTTGAGGGAGCAGAAATAGTAGGTGGTTCCATTGTATTCGGTCTTTCCCGCGCATTTTTCAGGGCCGGCTTCCATTCCGCAGATGGGGTCTTTCGGCATGATCTCCTCCCGTACGCTGATTCATCGGCTGCAACTGACCATTGTTTTTATTCTACCGGGTTGGACGGTTTGGTTTCATATTTTTTGTGTCATCTTCGGTTTTCGATGATTTTTCCGCGGCTGGTCGGCGTTTGTTCAGGGATGGCAATCTGTTTTTCAAGCCCGGGTTTTCTCAGTAGACCAGATAGGCGAAAGCGACGGAAATGACCAGCACCAGGAAGAGAAGGCGGATGAATCTGCTGCCGCCGCGCAGGGCGACCCGGGCGCCGATCTGGGAGCCGAGAGCGGTGGCCAGCGTCAGGGGGATGCCGAGTTCCCAGTTGACGAAACCTTTCATGATAAAGGCGGGCAACGAGGCGATGCAGATGATCAGGTTGGGCAGTTTGGAGGTGGCCACGGCCTGAAGAAAGGAATTTCCTCCCAGATAGACCAGCACGAAGATGATCAGGATGTTGGTACCGGCCCCGAACAGGCCGGTGTAGAGACCGATCAGGATGCCGCAGGCAATATTGAGAAAATCCTGTTTCCAGGTGAGGGCTACGGTGATTTCGGCTAACCCGGTCTCCTGTTTCCAGAGGGTGACCAGCGAGATGGCCAGCATCGAGAAGCCGACCACCTTGCCGAGCAGGAACTCATCCATGGAGGTGGCCCACAAGGCGCCGAGGTGGGCGCAGAGCACCGCCGCCACGGTGAAGGGTATCACCAGCCGGGGCCGCAGGGCGCCGCTGCGGCTGAAGAGCAGGATCGGTCCGATCTCGCGGCCGATGACGGAGAGCTTAGCGGTGCCGATGGCGGTATGCAGGGGCAGGCCGAGAAAGTTGAGCAGGGGGACGAGGACGAAGAGGGTGCTCCCCAGGATCGCGCCGAACACCCCCATGACCAGGCCGACGGCGCAGACAATTAGGTAATGGATCAGGGGAAAGTGGAGTTCCATTGTTTTCAGCTCAGGGCTTTGCGGAATTCTTTCGCTGCCTGCCGAGCGCCAAAGGAGAAGATGGTTTATGGCATGGCGTGTTTCATCAGGCCAACAATAGCCGCCCCGGCCGGCAAGGTCAAGGCAGGAGAATTTGCCCCCGGCAGGTCGTAAGTCAGAGCTGGACCGGTGTGATGGCGGCCTGGAAAAAGTTAAAAAATTGGCTAAGATACAACTATGGAGTATCGGTTGTAGGTCCCTTCCAAAAATTTAAAAGCCAAAGAAAGGGAAACACCATGGAAAAGACGGTCTGGCTTTTTATCGGGATCATTTTAATGGCCGGCTGCGCAACGACAAATAAATCAACGCCTACCCCCATGTCCTCTCCTGAAGTCGGGTTTCTGGGAGCTTATAAAAACCAACTGGCGCCGGGTCCGAAAGACGGAGCAAAAATGCGCTGGGTCAAGCCGGGAGTTGATTTTTCCCGATATGACAAGGTCATGCTTGACAGCGTGGTGTTTTTCTTTGCCGACGATTCCGAGTACAAGGGCATGGACCCCCATGAATTGAAGGAACTGGCGGACATCTTCAATCGGCACCTTGTCACTGCTCTGCAAGGAAAGTATCCCATAGCGGCTGAGCCGGGTCCCGATGTGGTACGGATTCGTTTTGCCATCACCGACCTGAAACAGAGCCGTCCTGTGCTGAGTGGCGTCACCTCCGTGATTCCCGTCGGATTGGGGATCAGTTTGTTGAAAAAAGGGGCAACCGATTCCTGGTCCGGTTCGGGTGCCACCGGAGCGGAAGTGATGGTTCTCGATTCCCTGACCAACGAGGTGATCGCGGTGGCCAGGGACGAAAGGACGGCCGGATTTACCGAGAGGTTTTCGAAATGGGGATCTGCCGAGGAGGCCTTCAAATTTTGGGCGGACAGGGTCAAGCTTTTTATGGATCAGGTTCACGGTGTGCAATAGGCGGTCTGAATTGACAGCAGGACCCTCCTAAGATCATCCAGATGTGAGATCCCCGGTCTTGACATTTTCCGGCCGGAGAAGAAATCTCGCAGGAGAGTGACATGTTCGAGTAAAAAATAATGAAATCAATGACATAAAAAATGAAGTCAGTCTTGAACAAACGGTCCGGGCCAGTCAATTGCCCGGACCGTTTGTTTATTTCCAGGCAGCCGGGATCTGTTTGCAGAACCGGGCCAGTTCCGCCGCCAGTGTTTCGACGTGGGGAGGGTTGAGCATGGTGGCATGGCTGCCGGGGATCGGGATGATTTCGATCCCCCCTTCGGCCAGCGGCACCCAGGCCAGTTCCGGATGCGGCGCCGTGAAGGCGTTGGCTTCCCGCGCCTTGAGGAAGACGATCCGGCTGGAACAGGGCTGCGGAAGGTAGCCGAACATCGCTTCGATATTGGCCTTGTATACCGCCAGTATGCGGAACATTTCCTCGACCTGCAAGGTGCCCTCCACCGCTTCTTGTCCCAGATGGCGGGCGGCGAATTCGAGCCGTTGTTCAGCCGGGATCCGTCGCAGGCGCTCCAGATGGTCCTCAAATCGGCCGTCGGGATCATCACCCGAAAGGAGATAGGCGAGGATTTCGTCATCCCCCTGCAGGGGGCGGGGGAGGTGTCCCGGACCCGGCGAGTCGATGAGGATCGTCCCCAATGGCGGCGATCCGGTTTCGGCCAGCTGTCGCGTCATCTCAAAGGCGACCAGGCCGCCGAAGGAACTGCCGACGAGAAGCGGCGGCCTGTCCTGGACCTTGCCGACGAGGCCGAGAAAATGGGCTGCCAGTTTCTCGACGCTGTTCAGCGGTGGAGTGTCGTCCCACAGGCCGGGAGCTTCCAGGGCCAGGATCGGATTTGGAATCGACAGCGCTGCGGCCAGTTCCCGGTAGATGAAGGCGCCGCCGCCGATGGCGGGAACCAGGATCAGGGGTGGATGGCCCGCCTGCCCGGCGGCCAGTTGGATCAGGCCCGGTTGCGGAAAGCTATCCTCTCTGCCGGCCGAAGGGACCGCCACCCAGGCGGCCAGCCGTGCCGCCGTGGCCCCTTCCAGGAGGGCGTGGCGGGGAATGGCGACCCTCAGTTCCTTCTCCAGTTTGGCGGCGAGTTGAACGGCTGTCAGCGAATCGCCGCCGATGCGGAAGAAGTCCTCCTCCCGGCTGATTTCCTTTAAACCAAGGATCTCCATCATCGCGGCGATGATGATCCGTTCGGTGGCGTTGATCGGGGCGCCGTTTGTCGTTCCGTTGGCCGCCAGAGTGGCATGGGGGCCGGCCGGCTCCGAAAGGGGCGGCTGCGTCAGCGTCGGTGACGGGACGGCAGCCGGGACGGCGTGGCGCGGTGGGTCGATCCAGTGCCGCTTCCTGTCGAAGGGGTAGGTCGGCAGAACGATGCGCCGCCGTTTTTCGTGGGCGTAGAAGGCCTTCCATTCGATCTCGACGCCGATGGCCCAGAGGTTGCCCACCGCCTCCATCAGGGAGCGATGGTTGTTGACGGCGCTCTTCTCTCTTCCGGTCCGCAAGGTGCTGATGACCGGCAGGTTGGGGAGGAGGGCGGGGTGGCGCGCCGCCAGATGGGAAAGGACCGCGTCGGGGCCGATTTCCAGCAGGGCGGCGGAGGAATTTTGGAGGAGGGCTTCCAGCCCCTGATGAAAGAGGACCGGCTTGCGGATCTGCTTGGCCCAGTAATCGGGAGAGGTGGCCTGCTCGTCGAGAATCCAGGTCCCGGTCAGGTTGGAGACGAAGGGGATCGACGGGGTGCGCATCTCCGTCCGCAGCAGGGCTTCCAGGAAAGGTGGTACGGCCGGCTCCATCATCCGTGAGTGGAAAGCGTGGGAGGTGTCGAGCCGCTTGACCTGGCGGCCGGCCGCCTGCAGCTCGTCCTCGAGGCGATCAAGGGCGGGGTGCGGCCCGGAGATGACGCACTGGTTGCGGGCGTTGACGGCGGCCAGGCAGAGTCCGTCCCGTAACAGCATTTCGGTTTCGGTCTGGGTCAGAGAGACGGCCAGCATACCGCCGCTTTCCTGTTCATCCATCAACCGGCCCCGGAGGGCGACCAAGTGCAGCGCGTCCTCCAGTGTGAAGACCCCGGCCAGACAGGCTGCCGCCCATTCGCCGAGGCTGTGGCCGATCATCGCCTTCGGCTTCACTCCCCAAGTCATCCACAGGGTGGCCAGTGAGTATTCGAGGGCGAAGATGGCCGGCTGGGCGTAGCGGGTGGCGGCAAGATCGCCCGGCGCTTGGCCGTCGACGATCTCCGGCCACAGCAGGTGGCGGAGATCAAGGCCGATATGGGGTTTCAGGATGGCGGCGCAGCGGTCGAAGGTGTCCCGGAAAACCGGCTCATGAAGATAGAGTGGACGTCCCATGCCGGCGTACTGGGAGCCCTGTCCGGTGAACAGGAAGACCACTTCGGGATGTTCTTCTCGGACGGCGGCCTTGAAGAATTTTTCGCTTCTGAGCAGGTTGATGGTTTCCTGCAGGTCGCGGCAGGCCAAGGCGCGGCGCACGCCGAACTTTTTGCGCCCGACGGCGAGGGTGAAGGCGAGGTTGTCGAGGTCGGTTTCCGGGTAACGTTCCAGCCAGGCGGCGAGGTTGTGGGCCATCCGGTCGAGGGCGCTTTCGCCCTGGGCGGAAAGGAGAAGCAGCCGGTGGGGGCGGTGGGAAGGGCCGGAATCGAGCAGGGGAGCTTCCTCCAGGATGACGTGGGCGTTGGTGCCGCCGATGCCGAAAGAGCTGACCCCGGCGCGGCGCGGCGTCCGTCCCTTTTTCCAGGGAATCAGCCGTTCAGCCGCGAAAAATGGGCTGTTGGCGAAATCGATGGCCGGGTTGGGGGCGGTGAAATGGAGAAGAGGAGGAATCTGGCCGTATTCCAGCGCCTTGATGGTCTTGATCAGGCCGGCAATGCCGGAGGCGGCGTCGAGATGGCCGATGTTGGTTTTTACCGAGCCGATGGCGCAGCTGCGTTTTTCCACCTCGTCTCCGAAGGCCTCGGTGAGGGCGCGAATCTCGATGGGATCGCCGAGAGAGGTGCCGGTGCCGTGGGCCTCCAGATAGCTGATGGTTTCCGGGGGGACATTGGCGCTGCGGTGGGCCTGGCGGATAACCTCGGTCTGACCGCGGACGCTGGGGGCGGTGAAGCCGACTTTGTCGGCGCCGTCGTTGTTGACCGCGGAGCCCTTGATGACGGCGAGGATCGGATCCCCTTCGGCAACGGCGGCCGACAGCCTCTTGAGGGCCACCAGACCCGCTCCCGAACCTCCCACGGTGCCCCCGGCGGCCTGGTCGAAGGCGCGGCAGTGGCCGTCAGGGGAGAGGATGAAACCCTCCCGGTAGAGATAGCCGGTGGCGCCGCCGGTCTGGATCTTGGCACCGCCGGCCAGGGCCATTTCGCACTGGCCGTCGAGGACGGCGCGGGCCGCCAGATGGACAGCCACCAGAGAGGTGGAACAGGTGGTGTTGACGTTGAGACTGGGGCCGTCGAGATTGAGTTTGTAAGAGATGCGGGTGGCGACGAATTCTTTTCCGTTCATGATGCTGATCTGGAAACCGGTGGCCACATCGCTTTCCCCCAGGGCGGGGATCAGGTTTTCCTCGAGATAGGCGTTGGATCCGACGCCGACGAAGACGCCGATGCGGCCGTCAAAGGTTTCCGGATCGCAGCCGGCGCTCTCCAGGGTTTCCCAGGCGATTTCGAGGAGATGCCTTTGCTGGGGATCGCACAGTTCGGCTTCTCTCGGAGTCATGTTGAAGAAGGAGGCGTCGAAGAGCTCGACCCCGTCCAGTTGTCCGTAGGCCGGAACGAAATGGCTATCGCGGATGACTTCCCGGGGAAAGCCGGAGGCAAGAAGTTCCTCTTCGCTGTAGAAACGGATCGATTCGACGCCGCTGATCAGGTT
>JAAZDE010000192.1 GCA_012512925.1 Desulfuromonadaceae bacterium | reverse complement strand
GCGGAGCGCCGAGCGACGGCGCTGTCAGCGTTTTTGCGCCGGTTGGTGTGGAATTTTCATGCGGGTGCCGTCGCTCCACATCTTTATGGCGTCAGTCTCCCCACACCTTTTTTCTTGAAAGTCGTCAAGGTGCAGGATTCGGCAATGACTGCTTGCCGACCGGCATCGACGCGTTGTCACGTGGCGCCTTCAGCCTGCCGTCGTATGGTGTACAGGCTTTGGGCTGCCGTATCCCACATTTCTCACCTGATCTCGCGAAAAAATCCCTATTTTTTCGCTTTTTTTTATTTGCCCGCTTGTATGTCATATAATATATGCGACATTAATAGCATGTCAAACGACGCGCACCAGAAATTGATTGATGAACGCTCCGCCCTGCTGGCAGAGCTCACCTCTCTTCCCCACATGGTTCATGGCTCTATCGTGGAACGGTATACCGTCTGTTCCCGCCCGAACTGCAAGTGCCACCGGGGACAGAAGCACGGCCCGGTCATGTGCGTCGTGGTCAACGAGAACGGCAAGCAACGGCAAAAATACATCCCCAAGGAGATGCGTGAACTGGCCGCTCAGTACGTGGATGAATACAACCGTGCCTTGGCGCTCATGGACCGTATCAGCGCCATCAACGTGCAGCTTCTACAGGAGAAAGACCATGACTGACACCCACCTGCCCCCGGAGCTTCTTGCCGCCATCCGCACCATGGAGGTGCGCGGTGTGGACCATTTGCCCGTTGTCGCGGCCTACTGCAATGCCATTCATCTCCAGGACATCGTTAATGGCTTCGTGGATACCAGGATGGAAGTGAAACCCGGGGCCATCGTCCAGGCGATGGTGCTGGACACCCTCAGCGGACGTTCTCCCCTCTACCACTTGGAATCCTTCATGGACGGCCAGGACATTGAACTGTTGCTTGGCGAAAAACATGACGCCCATGAATTTTCCGACACCAACCTTGGACGTGCGCTTGACGCCATCTTCGCGGCCGGGGCTTCAAACATGCTGACTGAAATAGCTCTTTCGGCCTGCAGGGCTTTTGGCATCGACTGCTCCCGCCTGAGCTTCGACACGACTTCCATAAGTGTGTGGGGAGAATACGCCAACTACGACAAGGCCGAAGAGAAGACCGTCGAGGCAGTGACGCCCAAAGCACCCCGTGTCACTTACGGGCACAGCAAGGATCACAACCCCGATTTGAAGCAGGTGATGGCTGGACTTCTCTGCGTCGAACGGGGTGTCCCGATCTTCGGCAGGTGCCTGGACGGCAACTCCTCCGACAAAACCAACAACAACAAGATGCTGACCAGGATCTCGTCGCTCATGGCCAGGCATGGACTTGGCCCGGGCGCCTTCACCTATGTGGCCGACTCCGCCCTGGTCAACGGGCCAAACCTGGAACTTCTTTCGTCGATGCCCTTTGTCACGCGTCTTCCGGGCATATACCAGGAATGCGCCCGGGTCATTGGCGAGGCTGTCGACGCGGGGGAATGGGTTGAATTGGGCGCGTTGTCCGAACTGCGGTCGCCCGCAAGCAGGCCGTGCGCCGAATATCGCGTGGTCGAAAGCGAGGTCGAGCTGTACGGGATAAAATACCGCGCTCTTGTTGTCCATTCCGATTCCCACGACCGCAGGATGCAGAAACGCTTGGAGAAAGCTGTTAACGCCTCACGGCAGAATCTGGAGAAGATGTTGAGGGGGCAGGAGCTGGAGTTCTTCTGCCAAGCCGATGCCGAGAAGGCGGCCGAAGCATTGCGCAGGGCGTCTGACCCAATGCATACCTTGGCGGTTGAAGTCACTGAAAAAGAAACGAAAAAACGCGGACGCCCACCGAAAAACGGGAAAGCACAGACCCAGCTCAAGTACATACTCAAGACTGAGATCAGGAAAAATGAGGAGGGCGTGAAACGCGAGGAGGAAAGGGCCGGGTGTTTCGTCCTGCTGACGAACATTCCCGGCCAAGGCGATGGGGCGATGGGCGCAAAAGACGTGTTCCTGGCCTACAAGGGGCAATATGGCGTGGAAAGCAACTTCGCCTTCCTGAAAGACCCGTTGATCGTCAACGACATGTTCCTGAAAAAAGCCGAACGCATCGATGTGCTCGGAGTCATCCTCATTATAGCCCTGCTGGTCTGGCGGCTGATCGAACGCTCCATGCGCAATCATTTGGCCAACACTGGAGGCACACTCGTGGGGCTTAATAGACAACTGACAAAAAGACCCACCGCCTATGCCATGTCAACCAAGTTCTGGGGGCTTCAGATCATGCTTGTCAAGGGAACCAGAATAATTGCGCGGGGCATGCGCAAGGAGGTGCCAGCCTACCTGGAGGCTCTGGGGTTGGCGCCGGAAGTGTTTACCACCCCGGGTTACGAATGCAAGCCGATTCTGAAAACATGATTAAAGTAAGGTGAAGAAAGGAAATTACCTCAGTCGTCCCCCGAAAAAGGTGAGAAATGTGGG
>JAAZDE010000191.1 GCA_012512925.1 Desulfuromonadaceae bacterium | reverse complement strand
ATAGACCGAGACCCCTTCGCAGACTCCTTCGGCCCTGGCTTCCAGGGAAGCGCACTGGATCACGGCCCGCTCCGAGGTCAGCGGCGCCACCGCTACCGGGCGCTCCCTGAGAGAGGGTTCGGCGATGCGGGCCAGGGTGATGGGGAAGGTCGGCACCGTCAGGTGGAGGATATCCCGCTCCATGGTATACTCTTACAGGCAGTGGCGGATCACCCCCACCACCACGCCGTCGATGCGGAAGCTCTCCTCGTTTTTGACCAGAATCGGCTGCAGGGTGGGGTTGGCGGGATGGAGTTCGATACATTCTCCCTTGCGGTAGAAGCGCTTGACGGTGGCCTCTCCGCGGATCACGGCGACCACTGTCTGGCCGTTGTCGGCGTCGGCCTGGCGGCGCACCACGACAAAGTCGCCGTCGAGGATGCCGTCGCCGACCATGGAATCCCCCTGGACCCGCAGCACGAAGTTGGCGGAGCCGGCCATGGTCGAGGGAACCTCGATCCGGTCCGCTGTTTCCACCGCCTCGATAGGTTTGCCGGCGGCTACCGTTCCGGCCAGGGGGAGTTCGATCCCCCGGACCTCGGGACACAACACCTTCATGCCGCGCCGGGCGTTCAAATCCTTGGCCAGAAATCCCTGGCGTTCCAGACGGACCAGGTAGTTCTGAACCGTGCCCAGGGAGCGGAAGCCGAAAGCATCGGCGATCTCCTGCTGGGAGGGGGCGTAACCGGAGCGTTCGGTGAAGGAGCGGATGAAATCGATGAGTTTTTTCTGCTTAGGAGTGAGAGTGTTCATAAGCATCCTTGGCAAGGGTATCTGCTTCAAGAATATGCGTAATTTATGCGTAAGTCAAGGGGGCTTGGAAGGATTTCGGCGATAGGGAGGGATGACATGGGTTCGGATGACGGCAGAAACAGGAAGGTGAGAGTCGGCCTTTTCCTCGAATTCGGTTGACAACCTGGTAAAAAAGTGGCTGATTTTACATATAATGGCGGCAATTGACGGATTGGTAAAAAGTCAGCAAAAAAGGCCATGCCGCAAAAAATTTTACGAAGTGGCCACAATCTTAATTGTCCGAAGTATTTTCAACTGAGAAAAGGAGAACGAGTTATGAACAGAATCAGTTTTTTCCCAGGGTTTATTGCTTTGTTGTTCATGATGAGTGTTTCTTCTTCGGTCATTGCCGCCGGTCAGCCGTTTCAAGCCAGTTTGACGCCGGATATTGCCATTCACAGCCGCGATACCAGGATCGAAGGCCTGACCCTGAGCATCTGGGGAGAAAACCCGCAGAAGGCGCTCTCCCTGGGCCTGGTGAACGGAAGCACGGGCGACAGCGCGGGTTTCAGCTGGGGATTTCTGCTCAACTATGCCGACAACTACAAAGGGGTCCACTGGGCCATGGTGAACTACACCAAGGGAAGCTTCCTCGGCTGGCAGCACGGCTTTGTGAACTACACCGATCAGAATTTCAAAGGTTTGCAAACGGGCTTTGTAAACTATGCCGGGCACCTGAAGGGGCTTCAGTTCGGTTTCGTCAATTATGCCGAAAGGGCGGACACGGGGGTTCAATTGGGTTTGTTGAATCTGCTTCCCCAAAACAAGTGGTTCAGTGAGTTTCCCGATGCCTTGGCCCCCGGTATGGTTTTTGTGAACTGGCGTTTTTAGCGGTTTGATTGGATCGGGGCAAGAATGATTTGGATGACCGGAATGGTTTTGTTCCGGTCATCTTTTTTATTCTCTTTTCCGCCATATCGGGAGACAATATTGGTCAATTCCTTTATCAAGTTCTTCCTCTTCTTTTATGAAAGGTGAGATGTCGATGGTCACTGCCGGAATGATTAAAAATGGCGAAGCCAGGATCGCTCTGATCGGCCTTGGCTATGTCGGTCTCCCTCTGGCGGT
>JAAZDE010000190.1 GCA_012512925.1 Desulfuromonadaceae bacterium | reverse complement strand
TGCGGGAGATGCTCCTGGCGACGTCCACCCTCGTCGGGTGCGGCCTCGACCGGTCCGTGGCCCTGGTCACCGACGGGCGCTTCTCGGGGGCGACCCGGGGTCCTGCCGTGGGCCACGTCTCCCCGGAAGCCATGGAGGGAGGTCCCATAGCCTTTATCCAGGACGGGGACATCGTGGTGATCGATATAGAGAACCGCCTGCTGGCCCTGGAAGTGGAGGAACCTGAGCTAAGAGCCCGTCTCGAAGCCTGGAAGGCCCCGGAGCCGAAGGTCAGCCGAGGCTATCTGGCCCGCTATGCGCTCCTTTCCACCTCGGCCTCAACGGGAGCCGTGTTGAAAAACGGTCCGTAGCCGGATCATGTACGGAAGGGGCGGCCCCTGGCTTGGACGCCCTTGCTCCTGTGCCGGTACACAAGCTCGATCAAACGCAGCAGACTTTTCTGGTGAACCGAGTTGAATGAGAGCCTCTACCGGTAAAAAACAGGGAAAACCGTTCAGCGAACCACTTTCCCAATCGCATATTCAAGGGATTGGAGATAAACGGGAGTTTCGGGGCTGCCCTCTTCCGGGGTCCAAAGGACCAGGTCTTTTTTGGTGAAGGGATTGAAGGTGGGGACGGGTGTAGAACCCGGCAACGGCCGCCGTCAGCGCCGGCATGGTGGCGTGGGTTTGCGACGACCTGGTCAAATAAAAAAACGGCGCCCCCGGCCAAGATCAGGGGACGCCGTGGTGATTCATCCGGAACTGCTAATCCATGATCAGAATCTTTGAATCCATGAGTTCATCGGACGGTTTCAACAGAACCCTGACCTGCAACCGGGTGCCGGGGGGCACGTTATAGTTCCAAAAGGTGCCGGCCGCCAAAGCGGAATCCTTGGGGCCTATTCCCAGGAGGCTGTGCATGGTCATCCCGGGGGTGCCGTTTTCTATCGGCCAGGTACTCACCATGACCTGGACCGGCGAGGTTCTCTGGTTTTTTACCCGGACAGTCCAACTCTTGGCGGGCCGATCCCAGGTGAGATTCTCGATGAAGACATCGGGAACCCCGGCACCGTCATCCCCGATCAGCATCGTGTCGAGAAGTGTCTCCGCCGGGCCGCCGCAGAGGTTGGGGTTTTTGTACCACGCCCGGACTTCGGCGCTTCCCTTCCCGTCGAAGGCCGCCAGGCTCCCCATGAACTTAGCCTGGCCGTTGGCCGGAATCACCTGCTGCGCTTCGGTGCCGATGGATTGCCCGGTCTTGGGAGTCATCCCCCCTTTGGCAAAGGGTTGCGCGGACACTCTCAGGGCCAGCGACGTACGGTTTTTGATCTCGGCATACCAGGTATTGTCCTTCTTGTTGATCCGGGTCTTGACGATCTCCGCTTTTATCGCCGGAACCTGAAGGGTTTTGCTGTCGAGTCTGACCCCCTGATACCACCATTCCAAACGTAATTTCCGGGCCTCGAAGCACCGGTGCACCGGTTCCCGGCCGGTGGCGACTCCTCCGGGGCCGAGAACACTTTCGTAATTCACTTCGTGAATCAGGATTTCCCGGTTGTCCGCCAGGGTCTGAAAGGCTTTCAAACGGGCTTCTCTCATGTTCAGGGCAACCAGACCGGTATTCCTGATCTGATAAAGATAGCTCCAGTCACCGTTGGATTCCGTGTCCAGTTTCAGGTCCAGGATCTTTCCGACCGGTTTCGGTTTCGGAATTTGGGACTGCGGTTTGGTGATGTTCAGCTTCTGGGAGGTTCCTGGGGTGAGGATGGGGGAAATTTTCGCGGGCGCGCTTTTTTCCGGGGGCGCCGAAAAGACAATTCCCGGGAGGGTCAGTCCTACCAGAGCCAGAACCAGAAAATGAATCAGGAGGTTGCGTTTCACATCGGGTCTTTTCGCCATAAAGGTCTCCTAGTTTTGAAGTCCTATGCCATTGGAAAACAAACCGGCGGCGCCGGCGTGACAAAAACAGGATCGAAATCAGCAAAAGGGGGCGTTTTTCCGGACCGGACTTGAAAGATCGGACGGGCGGATATCGGAGGGATGTGGCAGCAATTTAGCCATAAGGTTAAGGAACGTGCAATAAAAAATATCAATGTTTCTGTGAATAAAGATACGTTCTCACGGCGCGGCGGATGAGGCCGGCAATCCGCGCCGCCCCCTCGCAGAAGCCAGGCCTTTGGAGTAGCATGCCGCCGTAGAGAGCCGCCTCTGGATCGACGTTCTGCCCATGCCGCCTGAGCCGTTGCTGCTGCTCCGTCTGCTTTCGGACTTCCCCAGGAAGGCCAGCGCCTTTGAACGCGTTCCGACCAAGGGATATCGAACTTGACTCCAACCCCCGCACACCACAAACCATTTCCCCCATCCTCGTCCCACCTCCCGAAAGACACAAAAAAGCAGGAAAAACCATTCAGCGAACAGCTTCCTCAATCGCGTGTTCAAGGGATTGGAGATAAACGGAAGCTTCGGGACTGCCCTCTTCCGGGGCCCAGGGGCCTGCAAGGTCAATCCAAGCCAGACCCGAGTTCTTAGTTTTTAGCCTTTGTTTTTAACTAGTTACCAGTCACAAGTTACCAGTCACCAATCACCGCTTTTCTAAATTACCCAAAACAGGCAATGCCTGGAATGGGTAAAGGGACTGCCCCTCGACTGTCGGCCTGTGTGGTAAAAAAGTCTTTAAATTCAAATTCAAAAGCTCACTTCAACTGGGATGAAGGGGATAACGGCAAAAATCAGGATCTCTGATTTTCAGGGTTTTAACATCCCCTTTATCCCCTTAATCCCTGTTGCATGAAGATCCTGGTATTTCGGCGGTAACCCAGGGCAGGCACAGGGGCCGGCCCCTGCATACCCTAAAACCAGTGACTGGCGACCATTGATTAGTGATTGGTTTTTATGCTTTGATTTTAAGCAGTTACCAGTTACCAGTCACTTGCCACTGCCCCTTGTGAAAAACCTGCTGGCGTCCTTTCCTCTATGGATGATTTGCTAACAGATCAGGCTGTCGGCTAATCCCCGTGCTACGCGTGGCATTCAGTTCCTTTGACAAAGTAGCCTGTCCCCTTTTTTGACTCCGATTAAAATTGACAATGGCCCGGGTTTACTGATAGGTTCACAGTATTGAAAAAGCTGTCCAGGTCAAAACGAATATCATTGTGAGCCTCGGAGTGCCTCCGGGGCCTTTTTATTTACAGACAAAGAAAAGGAATTTATGGATTTCACAGGTTTCAATTTACACCCTAAAGTCGTCGCCGGCATCGAGGCGGCAGGCTTTACCACCCCTACCCCGATCCAGGTCGAAGCCATTCCCCACGTCATGGCCGGCAGAGACGTACTCGGTCTGGCCCAGACCGGAACCGGCAAAACCGCCGCCTTCGCCCTTCCGATCCTGAATCGCCTGGCCGGCGGGCCTCGCGGCAAGGTCCGCGCCCTCATTATCGCTCCCACCCGCGAACTTGCGGAACAGATCCACACCGATATCACCACGCTCGGCGCCAAAACCGGGCTGCGCAGCCTCACCATCTACGGCGGAGTCGGCATCAATCCCCAGATCAGCCGACTCAGGTCGGGTGTCGATATTGTCGTGGCCTGCCCGGGACGACTGCTCGATCATCTGGGCCAGGGGACCATCAACCTGGGGCAAATCGAGGTGCTGGTACTCGATGAAGCCGATCAAATGTTCGATATGGGTTTTTTCCCTGACATCCGGCGCATACTCAAGGCGCTGCCGGTTCAACGCCAGAGTCTGCTGTTTTCGGCCACGATGCCGAACGAGATCCGCAAACTGGTTCACGAAGTGCTGCAGAATCCGGTAACTGTCCAGGTCTCCAGCGGCACGCCGCCGGCCACCGTCAGTCACGCCCTTTACCCGGTCGAACCGCAGCGCAAGACCGCCTTGCTGCTTGCTCTGCTGGAACGGACGGACACCGAGTCGGTGCTGGTCTTCACTCGCACCAAGCATCGGGCCAAAAGTCTTGGACGACAACTGGAGAATTCCGGCTATAAGGCCGCTTCCCTGCAGGGGAACCTGTCGCAGAACAAGCGCCAGGAAGCTCTCGACGGCTTCCGCTCGGGGCGATTCCAGATCCTGGTAGCGACCGACATCGCCGCTCGCGGCATCGATGTCAGCCGGATTTCACATGTCATCAATTACGATATCCCGGCCACTCCCGAAGCCTACGTTCACCGTATCGGCCGCACCGGTCGCGCCACCCGCACCGGTGACGCCTTCACCCTGGTCGGCAGCGAAGACGCCGTTCAGGTCCGCGCCATCGAGAGAACGCTCGGCTCCGTCCTCCAGCGCCGGACCCTCGACAGCTTCAATTACTCAGGTCCGGCCCTTGATCCGCGCGAATTCGCCCGCGATCCGAAACCGCGCCGGCCGATCTCAAGAAAAAACGCCGGCGGCGGCGTTCAACCCCAGCGCCGCAGTCAAACCCGAATGACGCTGGCGGGAACCAATAAACGGGGTTGAAAGAGCATCAGAGCAAGAAAGCGGCCGGATAACCTCTCTCTCGCGTCTGGCTGGCCCGCGGCGCGGCAAATAGCGGAGGCCGGGCATATCCCCAAATGAAACAGCTTCATGAACGGTGTATTGGTGTTCATGAAGCTGTTTTTATTTCCAACACAAGTTTTTCAGCCGGGG
>JAAZDE010000189.1 GCA_012512925.1 Desulfuromonadaceae bacterium | reverse complement strand
GGGGGAGTAGCGGGTACCGGTCCCTTAAGCTTGCGGATCAGTTCATCGATATGGCCCAGAGCCTGGCGATAGCAAAGCTCCGGGTCGTCCCCTTCGTGAAAGTGAACGTTGGAAACCACCTTGATGGTCTGCAGGACATTATCGAAGATCAACAGGTTATCGGTAAGCACAAAAAACGCGTCAGCAACGCCGATCTCTTGAGGATTCCCGTCGGGAAGCTGCTCAACAAAACGAACCATGTCGTAACCGAGATAACCGACCAACCCCCCGAAAAAACGGGGCAGACCCCTGACCTCCACCGGCTGGTATGCAGATAAAAATTCCTTTATTTTTCCCAGAGGATCATCGGTTTGCTCGGTCCGGACCGGAGAGCCGTTTTCAAAAACCTCGAACCGGTTGCCACGGCAGGAAAGCGTTGTGGAAGAGCCACTTCCGATAAAAGAATAACGGGCCCATTTCTGTCCACCTTCGATACTCTCAAGGAGAAAGGAGGTTCTGCCATCGTCCGTCTTTTTAAAAGCCGAAACAGGAGTGTCCATGTCGGCCAGAATTTCACGGTAAACGGGAACCAGATTGCCTTGAGATAAAAGCTGTCGGAAATTTTCCAGAGAGGGGAAATACATGTGAAGATCCTAAATTCGCCCACAAAGCATTATCCCCTTAGTAAAATGGATAAAAATAAAAAAAGCAAGGCAAAAGCCTTGCTTTTCATTTGCTGCAAAATAGTGCCCTCGGAGAAGGGCCTCAACAACCTCTTTGAGCCCTCAGGACTTTTCTGTGGCGTTGGTTTCGGATTCGGATTTTACAACACTCTCAGAAGTGACGGACTCCGTTTTGACTTCCACTTCAGGTTTGGTTTCACGAACCTTAACTTTGGAGGCATCCAACTCCTCGACAAACTCGATACGGGATACAGGCGCATTGTCCCCCAATCGGTTGCCGATTTTAATAATGCGGGTGTATCCCCCCTGCCGGTTCTGGAACCGGGGGCCAAGAAGATTAAAAAGTTTGGCGACCATCTTTTGATCCCGGACGACCTCCAACGCCTGCCGACGGGCATGAAGATCGCTTCTCTTGCCCAGGGTGATCATCTTTTCAGCAATTTTTCGCAGTTCTTTGGCCTTGGTATCGGTGGTGGTGATCTTCTCATGTTCGATAAGAGAGGTCACCATATTCCTCATCATGGCTTGACGATGACTGGTGTTGCGCCCCAGTCGCTTTCCAGAGTTGTTGTGACGCATTTTCTACCGATCCTTTCCTGTGCAACCTAGCTTTTAAATCCTCAACTCAAGTCTCTTCTCTGCCCTTTTTGATCATTTCAAGATACTCGGGATCGGGGAAATTATCCAGCTTCATCCCCAGGGAGAGACCCATCTCGGCAAGGATATCCTTGATTTCATTAAGTGATTTGCGACCGAAGTTCTGGGTTTTGAGCATATCCGCTTCGGTCTTTTGAACCAGCTCGCCAATAAGATGAATCTGGGCATTCTTAAGACAATTGGCGCTCCGGACCGACAGCTCCAACTCTTCGACACTTCGATAGAGCCGCTCGTTGATTTTTTTGCTGTCGTCAGGCTGGATCTCTTCAACCACTTCGACTTCTTCGTCGAAATTGATAAAAACCTGCAACTGTTCTTTCAGAATTTTGGCGGCAAAGGCCACTGCATCATCGGGAGTGATGCTGCCATCGGTAGCCACCTCCAGAATCAGCTTGTCATAATCGGTGATCTGACCGACCCTGGCGTTGGTAACGGTCACATTGACCTTGCGGATCGGCGAGAAGATGGCATCGATAAAAATGGTCCCGACAGGAGCCTTTTCGTCACGGTTGCGATCGGCGGGCACATACCCTTTTCCTATCGCCACGGTGAGATCCATTTCCAGGTCGGCGTCTTCTCCACAGTTGACGATGTAATGATCGGGATTCAACACCTCGACATGAGAATCGGTAATGAGGTCCCCGGCGCGAACGATCCCTGCTCCCTTCTGAACTATTCTGACGGTACGTGGTTCATATGAGTGCAGCTTCAACAACACGCCTTTGAGGTTGAGGACGATGTCGGTACCATCCTCGGTGACCCCCGGAATCGTCGAGAACTCATGCTGGATTCCCTTTATACGGACGGAAGTGATTGCCGCCCCCTGCAAAGAGGAGAGCAACACCCGCCGCAAGGAATTCCCCAAGGTAGTGCCGAATCCCCGTTCCAAAGGCTCGGCAATAAATTTGCCGTAGGTGTTGGAAAGGGTACCCTGTTCCACCTGAAGGCGTTTCGGCTTAATGAGATCTCTCCAGTTTTTATACATTACTTTCCCCCTCAAAGCGCCTGGTTGAAGCGACATTAAAACCGTTTACTTGGAGTAAAGTTCAACAACCAGCTGTTCCTGGAATGCGGGAGTGGTCATCTCGGCCCGAACCGGCAGGGTTTTGAGAATTCCCTTGAAACCTTCGCGATCCATTTCGATCCAGGAGGCGCTTTCACGACGCTGGGCGCCGTCAAGGGATTCATTGATGCGGGCGATAGTGCGGCTCTTTTCCCGCAGACTGACCGTATCGCCGACCCGCACCACATAGGAAGGGATATTGACCTTCCGGCCATTGACCTGGAAGTGACAGTGGCGGATGAGTATCCGGGCTTCTTTTCGGGAAGCGGCAAATCCCATCCGGTAGACGACACTGTCCAGACGCCGCTCCAGCAAAACCAGCAGATTTTCCCCGGTAACCCCTCTCATCCGTTCGGCTTTGTCGAAGGTGGCCTTGAATTGGGATTCCAACAGGCAATAGGTTCGCTTGATCTTCTGCTTTTCGCGAAGCTGAGTCCCATAATCGGTGACCTTGACTCTTCCATGACCATGTTGTCCTGGCGCGTAATTTCTGCGCTCCAGCGCGCACTTATCCGTGAAACAGCGATCACCTTTGAGGAAAAGTTTGTTATTTTCCCTTCTGCACAATCGGCAGACAGGGCCCGTATAGCGTGCCAACGTGATTCCTCCTTATATATTCTTCTTGTTAAAAACAGTTGCCCTAGACCCTTCTTCTTTTAGGAGGGCGGCATCCGTTATGGGGAATAGGGGTGACATCCCGGATTTTGGTGATTGTCAACCCGGCTGCCTGAATGGCCCGCACCGCAGCTTCGCGACCGGCCCCAGGACCTTTGACATGAACCTCAACCGATCGCATCCCCTGTTCCTGTGCCTTTTTTGCGGCATCCTCGGCGGTAATCTGAGAAGCAAAGGGGGTACTCTTACGGAAACCCTTGAAGCCTTTGGTGCCGCAGGAGGACCAGGAGACGGCATTTCCCCTCTCGTCGGAGAAGGTGATAATGGTGTTATTGAACGTCGATTGGATATGGGCGACGCCAGTCGCTATATTCTTTTTCTCTTTTGCCTTTTTGACAAAACGTTTTCCGCCTTTAGCCATCTTTACCCTCGCTATTTCTTCTTGCCGGCTACTGTCTTCCGGGGTCCTTTCCGGGTCCGCGCATTTGTCTTGGTTTTTTGACCGCGGACCGGCAGACCACGGCGGTGACGCAAGCCGCGATAACAGCCAAGATCCATGAGCCGCTTGATATTTGTGGATACCTCACGACGAAGATCGCCTTCAACCTTGTATTCGTGCTCAATAATCTCCCTGATCTTGCCGACTTCGGCGTCGTTGAGATCATCAGACCGGGTATCGGGCGATATACCGGCCTTATGGAGAATTCCTTTCGAAGATGAGCGACCAATTCCGAATATATAAGTCAGGGCCACTTCAATACGTTTGTTCCGAGGCAAATCGATGCCAGCAATACGTGCCAATGTCTGATCCTCCTACGAGAAATGTTATCCCTGTTTTTGCTTGTGCTTCGGGTTTTCACAGATAACCCGAACCAACCCCTTACGTTTCACAATTTTGCATTTCTCACAAATGGCTTTTACCGATGCACGAACCTTCATTTTTTCTACCTTTTCACAATGCTTGAGGTTTTAAAACCTAACAGAATCCGAGTCCCGTAAACTCCCGACAGTCCAATTAATGGGACCGACACCGCTGTTTTTTCCGTTGGGCCAAAAAGGCGTTCCGGATGCTATAAGGTCAGACTAACCAGAACAGCCTTCCAGAACCTTCTGGATATTTCCCCAGACCTTCTGGATTTCCTCCATCCCATTTAGAGAAACGAGAATACCTTCCTTGCGGTAGTAATCGATAAGGGGAGCGGTCTGGCGGGCGTATACGGTCAAACGTTCCCTAATGGTTGCTTCCTGATCGTCATCGCGCTGGAACAGAGACCCACCACAGGAATCACATTTCCCTCCAATACGCGGAGGGTCAAATCGTGTATGAAAGCCACGCCCACATTCCCGGCAGGTTCGCCGCCCGGAAAGCCGTTCGATCAACGCGGCATTGTCTACTTCCAGGGAAACGACACAGTCCAGAGGCATGGAAAGGCCTCCAAGAACCTTCTCAAGAGATTCGGCTTGAGGCAGCGTCCTCGGAAATCCATCGAGTATGAAGCCCTGCCGACAATCTTCCATCTGGAGCCTCTCTTCAACGATCCCGACCACAACATTATCGGGAACCAGAAGCCCGCCGTCCATGTACTTTTTAGCTTGTATCCCCATGGGGGAAGCTTCTTTTACAGCACTGCGCAGGATGTCGCCTGTTGAAATCTGCGGTATCCCATATTGTGCCACAATCTTCTTGGCCTGGGTTCCCTTACCACAGCCGGGTGGTCCTAAAAGTATAATCCGCATTCCACATCCTCCCATCAACGTCGTCCCTTGATGGTCACTCCCTTCATGAAACCCTCATAGGATCGAGAAATCAGATGGGCCTCAATCTGAGCAGCGGTATCCAACCCGACACCCACTACGATAAGCAAGGAGGTGCCCCCGAAATAAAACGGAACATTGAACTGATTGATCAGAAAGGTCGGCAATACGCAGACTGCCGAAACATATACAGCGCCGGCGAAGGTCAACCGGCTCAACACCGTGTCAATGAATTCAGCGGTCTGCTTCCCAGGACGGATCCCGGGCACATACCCCCCCTGTTTCTTTATGTTGTCTGCCACATCGACAGGGTTGAAGGTAACCGCTGTATAAAAATAGCAAAAGAAAACGATAAATCCCACATAGGCGACGTTGTAGGCCCAATGACTGGGGGTCATGTAGGAGGCGGCCTTCTGAATCCAGGGAACATCCACCAAACTGGCAATGGTCGCCGGAAACATTATGATCGAACTGGCGAAAATGGGAGGGATAACGCCACTCATATTGACTTTAAGGGGTAAATGACTCCCCTTGCCACCCGAAGCGCGCATCCCGGTCACCCGTTTGGCATACTGGATGGGCACTCGACGCTGCCCCCGTTCCATGAAAACAATGGCCCAAACAACCGCTACCATGGCCAGGGTGATCAGAATAACAACAAAAATTGAAATGGCCCCGGTCTGCATCAGGCGAATCGAATTGATGATGGCCAGAGGCATGTCGGTGACAATCCCGGCAAAGATGAGCAGGGAAATACCGTTGCCGATGCCTCTTTCGGTGATTTGCTCGCCCAGCCACATGAGAAACGCAGTTCCTGCGGTAAGGGTGATCACCGTAACGATTATGAAACCGAGACCTGGATACGGTACCACCGGCTCACCGCCGGGGCCCCGCATGGTCTGCAAACCAACCGCTATTCCAGCCCCTTGGATGACGGACAGAACGATGGTCCCATACCGGGTCCATTTGGTCAGGGTTTTCCTTCCCTGTTCTCCCTCTTTGGATAAACGCTCGATCGGCTCAAAAACAACGGTAAGCAATTGCAGAATGATGGATGCACTGATATAGGGCATGATCCCCAGAGCGAACACGGTCATTCTGCTGAGAGCACCACCGGTAAAGGCGCCCACCAGACCGAGGAGAGTACCCTGGGTCCCTTCAAAAAATTTCGCCAAAACAGATGCATCGATGCCCGGAGTCGGAACAAAGCATCCAATCCGGTAAACTGACAACATCCCGAGGGTAAAAAGAACCCTTCGTCTCAGTTCCTGAATGGAAAAGATGTTGATCAGGCTTTGGATCATTTCAGATTACCTCAGCAACGCCACCGGCGGCAGCAATCTTCTCCATGGCGACTTTACTGAACTTTTCGGCCTTGATGGTCAACGGCTTGGTGAGGTCCCCTTCGGCAAGGATTTTAACGGCATCGATGTTTTTGCGGATGAGGCCGGCTTCGATCAATGCATCCCGATCCACGACACTGTTCTCGGCGAAACATTCCAGGGCCTGAAGATTGACCAGGCCGAAAACCCGCCGCTGCAGAGGCTTGAACCCCCTTTTGGGAAGACGCCTCTGAAGAGGCATCTGACCGCCTTCAAACCCGGCCTTGACGCTGCCACCGCTACGGGCCTTCTGCCCTTTGTGTCCTTTGCCAGCCGTCTTGCCGGTGCCGGAGCCGGTCCCGCGTCCGATTCTCTTCTTGTCTTTGGTAGATCCTGCTGCAGGTTTCAGATTGCTCAGGTCCATTACTTATTCCCCTTCAACGACGTCTACCATGTGGCTTACCTTGCGAATCATGCCACGAGTAGCGTCGGTATCTGTCAATTCGACCGTCTGGTTCAATTTGGTCAGTCCCATCCCTTTGAGAACACGCGCAAAATACTTGTCCCGACCAATACAACTCTTCCTAACCGTCACCTTTAGACATTTCTGTGCCATCTTATTTCTCCCTGAATCGGCCTAGCTCTCCACCTGAATTCCGCGCCGAGCCATGATCTCCTCATAGCTTTTGAGCTGACCCAAAGCATTAATGGTAGCCCTGACCACATTATGGGGATTGTTGGTGCCGATACACTTGGTCAAGATGTTCCCAATGCCGGCCACTTCAAGCACCGCGCGGACGGGACCACCGGCAATTACGCCAGTCCCTTCAGAGGCGGGCTTGAGAAGTACCCTTCCGGCCCCATATTTGCCGAGCACATCAAAGGGGATGGTTTTCTGTTTCTGCTTCAGAGGAACATCAATCATGTTCTTCTTGGCACGCTCCGCCCCTTTGCGAATGGCTTCGGGAACCTCTTTGGCTTTGCCAAGGCCGAAACCCACCTTGCCTTGACCATCACCGACAACCACAAGAGCGGAAAAGCTGAACCGCCGGCCGCCTTTAACAACCTTGGCACAACGGTTGATATGAATCACCCGGTCAGTCAGGGTCTGCTCAGTTTCGTTCTGGAACACTGGTATCCTCCGGTTGTTTAAAATTTAAGACCGCCTTCTCTGGCCCCGTCGGCAAGAGCTTTGACCCTGCCGTGATAGAGAAATCCGTTGCGGTCAAAGACCACGCTATCGATATTCCTGGCCAGAGCCATCCGGGCAATGGCGATCCCAACGCGTTTGGCTGCCTCGACATTACCGGAGTAGAGGTCGGCAAGACCGACACTATCGGCATGGAGAGTCGATGCCGTCACCATGGTCTCCCCTTTGCCGTCATCAATAAGCTGCGCGTAGATATGCTTGGCGCTACGAAAAACGGAAAGACGGGGTCTTTCCTGTGTTCCCCGAACTTTTTTCCGGACCCGTTCCTGACGTCTGGCCCTTGCGACATTTCTATTGTTTTTTTGGACGCTCATAGATACATGCTCCCCGCCACGTTTTCAGCTATTTCTTGCCGGTTTTCCCGGCTTTGCGGATAATTCGCTCGTTTTTATATTTGATGCCCTTGCCTTTATAGGGCTCGGGGGGCCTGAAGCCACGGATGGTGGCAGCGGTTTCACCGACCAGTTCCTTATCAGCCCCCTTGACCATGATCTTAGTGTTTTTCTCAACCTCGATGCTGATCCCTTCCGGAATTGAAAATTCCACGGGGTGAGAATATCCCAGGGAGAGGTTGAGGACCTTGCCCTTCGATTCAGCACGATAGCCGACACCGACGATTTCCAACTCTTTTTCAAATCCTTTGGTGACACCATCGATCATGTTGGCAACCAGGGTCCGCGTCAACCCCTGGAGGGATGAATTTTTAAATACCTCCGGGTCATGCTTGACCACAACCTCTTCGCCTTCAACAGCCACGTGGACCTGCAAGGGAAGAGCCCTGGACAATTTCCCTTTGGGGCCTTCTACTTGAACCTGGTTCCCATCCAGTCCTATCTTCACACCTTTGGGAACCGGAATCGGTTTTTTCCCTATTCTCGACATCTTCCAACTCCTCCGGAATGTCTTTACCAAATCTTACAGATCAACTCTCCACCAACCTCGGCGCGACGCGCCCCCTCATCCGAAAGAACCCCTTTGGAGGTTGAAAGAATCGCGCAACCAAGTCCATTCTTGACCTTGGGAATGTCCTCGCATCCGACATAAACCCTTCGGCTGGGCCTGGAAACCCTTTGAATTTCATGGATGACCGGGGCGTTTCCGTCATCGTATTTGAGGTAGATGCGCAGCGTCTCAAACTTGTCTTCGGTTACCGCTTTAAAATTTTTTATGTAACCGAGATCCTTGAGAACGGAGGCAATGGCGATTTTCTGCCGCGAAGAGGGCATATCGATTTTCTTATGTTTGGCCATGCCTGCGTTTCGGATCCGGGTCAGCATATCGGCTACAGGATCAGTCATTCCCATTTTCTTAGTACTCCTTATCTACCAGCTAGATTTGGTGACCCCGGGGATTTTTCCTTGCGATGCAAGTTTCCTCAAGCAGATTCGACACATCTGGAATTTGCGATAGAATGCACGGGGACGACCGCAGAGCGGGCAACGGTTGTATTCCCTGACCGAGAATTTCTTCGTTCGCTGCGCTTTGATCATCATTGACTTCTTGGCCACTTTTTCCTCCGCCTTTTTGAATCGATTTATTTTCTGAAGGGCATTCCCAGTCCGGTCAGCAGCGCCCGTCCTTCCTCGTCGTTTTTGGCCGAGGTGACAATGGAAATGTTCATTCCTTTGACCTTGTCGATTTTCTCCAGGTCAATTTCCGGAAAAATAATCTGCTCCCGGATACCAAAGGTATAATTGCCCCGGCCATCAAAGGCTTTGGATGAGATGCCCTTGAAATCGCGCACACGAGGCAGGGCGATGTTGATCAATCGGTCGAGAAATTCATAGGCCCTTTCACGGCGCAGCGTAACCATGCAACCAATGGGCATCCCTTCCCTCAACTTGTAGGTGGCGATGGACTTTTTGGCTTTGGTAATCACTGCCTTTTGTCCGGTGATGCGGGCAAGTTCGTCAGCCGCTGACTCAAGAATTTTGACATTCTGAATCGCTTCGCCAAGCCCCATATTTACAACGACCTTCACCACCTTAGGAACCTGCATAACATTTCCCAGCCCCAGTTCCTTCTGCAGTTTCGGCCGCAATTCCGCTTGATAGAAATCAGCAAGTCTGGCCATCTGACACTCCATTATCCTTCTAAGGGTTCTTTGCACTTCTTGCAGAAACGGACCTTCTTGCCATCCTCCAGCACCTGATGCCCTACACGCACCGTCTTGTTGCAGGATTTGCAGAGGATCATGACATTGGAAGCGGATAAGGGGGCTTCTTTCTCCACAATGCCGCCACCGGTGTTTTTCTGCTTATTGGGGCGTGAATGCCTTTTAACAATATTGAGGCCTTCCACCAAAACAGCCCCTTTTTCAGGCAATATCCTATTGATCCGGCCGGTCTTTCCCTTGTCCTTACCGGCAATGACCATTACCTTGTCCCCTTTTTTCACATGCATCTTTGCGGACATTCCTAATCTCCCTGCTTGATACTGATATGGTTAGAGGACTTCGGGTGCCAATGAAACGATTTTCATGTAGTTCTTGGCGCGAAGCTCACGGGCCACGGGTCCAAAAATACGGGTTCCGATCGGTTCTCCGGCGGCATTGATTATCACCGCCGAGTTTTTGTCGAAGCGGATATAGGACCCATCAGTCCGGCGAATTTCTTTAACGGTCCTGACAATAACCGCCTTGATGACATCGCCTTTCTTGACCTTTGAATTAGGGAGGGCCTCCCTCACCGAGCAGACAATGACATCACCGATGCCAGCGTATTTTCTCTTGGAGCCGCCGGGTACTTTGATGCAGAAGAGCTTTTTGGCACCGGAGTTGTCCGCCACATCAAGGATGGATTGCATCTGTATCATTTCAGTCTCCTGACCTAAACAATCGCCTGTTTTTCCAGAATCTCACTGACCCGCCAGCGTTTGTCACGGGACAAGGGCCGGGTTTCGACAAGCAATACCCGATCACCAATGGCACAGCTGTTGTTTTCATCGTGGGCTTTGCAGGTAAGGGATCGCTTGACGTACTTCATGTATGCAGGATGCTTGACAAGATTGTCCACCCTGACCACAACTGTCTTTTCCATCTTATCGCTGACAACCACCCCGACGCGGGTTTTCCGGATCCTTCTCGCCTTATCCATAAATAAATGCCCTCATTCCGAAATCTATTTTTTTTCGCCCACAACCGTCTTCAGACGTGCGATATCTTTACGTACTTGGCGGATTCGCGCGGTGTTCTCCAACTGAGCGGTGTGGTGTTGATATTTAAGATTGAAAAGCTCCTTATTCAGCTCGTCCTCTTTTTTCAGCAAATCCTCAGGGGTGAGGTCCCGAATTTCACTAACTTTCATGGCTGACCTCCTCCGACATCACAAATTTGGTCCGCACCGGCAGTTTCTGGGAAGCGAGGCGCAGGGCTTCCCTCGCCGTTTCTTCCTTGACCCCCTGCATTTCATAAAGGATTCTGCCGGGACGAATCACCGCGGCCCAACTGTCGGGGGCGCCTTTACCTTTTCCCATGCGGGTTTCCGCAGCTTTTTTGGTAATCGGCTTGTCAGGGAATATGCGAATCCAAATCTTCCCACCACGCTTGATGTAACGGGTCATGGCCCGGCGGGCGGCTTCGATCTGCCGGGAAGAAAGCCTGCCGCAACCTACCGCCTGCAGGCCAAAATCTCCGAAGTTAAGCTCGTTTCCGCGGCTTGCCGCACCGGTCATGCGCCCTTTGAACTGCTTTCTATGCTTGACGCGCTTAGGCATTAACATTTTGAATCTCTCCTATCCAGCCTTGACGACGAATTCTTTCCCAAGAACCTCGCCCTTGAAAATCAAAACCTTGACCCCAATGATCCCGTAGGTGGTTTTGGCTTCGGCATGCCCGTAGTCGATGTCGCCCCGCAGGGTGTGCAGGGGAACCCGTCCTTCGCGGTACCATTCGGTACGGCTCATTTCTGCGCCACCCAATCGTCCGCTGCAGGTGATCTTGATACCCTGGGCACCAAACTTGAGAGCTGTGCTGACGCTCTTTTTCATGGCCCGGCGGAAGGCAACCCTGCGTTCAAGTTGAAGAGCTACATTCTCAGCGACAAGTTGCGCGTCGATTTCGGGTTTGCGGACTTCCTGAATGTTGATGAAAATCTCTTCGTCGGTCAGCTTTGACAAGTCTTTTTTGAGGGCCTCGACCTCAGATCCCTTTTTACCAATGATGATGCCGGGACGGGCCGCATAGATATTGATTTTAGCCTTGCTGGCCGCCCTTTCCACCTCAACCTTGGAAATCCCCGCGTGATAGAGCCGCTTTTTAAGGAAATCGCTCAGCTTGAGATCCTCATGGAGCAACTTGGCATAATCCGCCTCGGCATACCATTTGGATGTCCAGGTTTTGTTGATCTTGAGTCTCAATCCAATAGGGTTAACTTTCTGGCCCAACTTGCCACCTCCTGCCCTTCATTATTTCTCGGCCAAAATCACCTTGATATGGCTTGTAGGTTTGCGAATCCGAGTGGCGCGCCCCTGCGCCCTCGGCATGAATCTCCGTAGTACTGGGCCGCCGTCCACGGTGATCGTCTTGACGAACAGCCTATCCACATCGCTCACACCCTTCTGCTCGGCATTGGCTACCGCTGAACCGATCAGCTTGCCTACCACCAAGGCCGCTTTATTGGGTGAGAACTTCAGTATATTGAGTACTTCCTGCACACCCTTTCCCCTCACCAAGTCGACAACCAAACGTGATTTCTGGGGTGACAGCCGTACATAACTGAGTTTCGCTACGGCTTCCATAGACAACACTCCTCTATCGCTTTTCGGGGAGAAATCTTATTTCTTCCCTTTGACTTTTTTGTCGGCATGCCCGTAATAGGTTCGGGTCGGGGCGAATTCGCCAAGCTTGTGCCCGACCATATTTTCGGTCACAAAGACCGGGATAAATTTCTTGCCGTTATGAACAGCAAAGGTGAAGCCGACGAACTCTGGAATGATTGTGGATCTCCTGGACCAGGTTTTGACAACTTTTTTACTTCTGTCGACCTCTGCTCCAGCGATTTTCCTCGTCAGACATTCATCAACAAAAGGGCCTTTTTTAATTGATCTCGCCACAGTTAGCTCCTGCCGATTACTTTCTGCGCTTAACGATAAAGCTGTCGGAACGCTTGTTGGTCCGTGTCTTATACCCTTTGGTCGGTACGCCCCATGGCGTACAGGGGTGTCTACCGCCGGAACTTCTTCCTTCGCCCCCACCATGGGGATGATCGACGGGGTTCATGGCCACACCACGGGACTGAGGCCGTATGCCGAGCCAGCGACTGCGACCCGCTTTGCCAAGCTTGACATTTTCGTGGTCGGAATTTCCCACCTGCCCAACGGTCGCGTAGCAGTCCTGCAGAACCATCCGGACTTCCCCGGACGGCAACCGAATCTGGGAATACTTGCCCTCTTTGGCGGCAATCAGGGCAAATGACCCTGCGCTCCGGGCAAGCTGCCCCCCTTTGCCGAGTTTCAATTCGACATTGTGAACGGTCGTGCCGAGAGGGATGGAGCGAATGGGAAGGGCGTTTCCGGGTTTAATGTCGGCTTTTTCTCCACTGACCAGCATATCGCCGACGCTGATTCCCAAAGGAGCAATGATGTAACGCTTTTCTCCATCTTCATAGGCGAGCAGAGCAATCCGGCTGGACCTGTTGGGATCGTACTCGATGGACACGACCTTGGCCGAAATGTCTCGCTTGTCCCTCTTGAAATCGATAATGCGATACTTCCGCTTGTGACCGCCACCGGTATGGCGCTTGGTGATCCGTCCCAGATTGTTCCGCCCCCCGCTTCGATTCAGGGGTTCCACAAGACTTCTCTCGGGGGTGGTTTTGGTAATTTCCTCGAAACTGACCGAGGTCATATGCCGCCGCCCCGCGGAGGTAGGATGATATTTTTTTATTGCCATGATGCCCTACTCCAATTTGTTTTTTATCGGCTCACACGCCAAAAAAGTCCATGTTGCTTTCCGGCGTCAGGGTGACATAGGCCTTTTTCCAGTTGCCACGTTTGCCGAAATTTTTACCAACGCGCTTGACCTTTCCGGCCACAACCAACGTTTTCACATCCTGCACCTTGATGTCGAAGGCTTTTTCCAGTGCCTGCTTGACCTCAATCTTGTTGGCATCTTTGGCAACCTCAAAGGCCACCACTTTTCTATCGGCCTGGCTGGTGACCTTTTCGGACAACAGGGGCCGCCTGATAATGTAATGAAGCGGTCTCATCGGCTCAACGCTCCTTCCAGCTGAAAAACAGCCTCTTCGGTCATCAGAAGGTTTTTGTACTTCAGAAGGTCGAACACATTCACCCCTTCGGTACGCACAACCTTGACGTTGGGAATATTCCGGGCAGACAGAACGATGTTGGAATTGTCTTCGGAAATAACCACCAGAGCACTGGCGATTCCCAAACGTTTCAGAAAGGCTGCAAACTCCTTGGTGCTGACCTTGCCTTGATCAAGGGAATCAAAAACCAGAAGCTTTTCCTGTTGTAACTTGAAAGCCAAGGCACTTTTGAGCGCCGCCTTCCGAACCTTGCGATTCAGCTTGATCGCATAGTTCTCGTTTCCGGTGGCGGCAAAAGCCACTCCGCCACCCACGTAATGAGGTGCACGGATACAGCCCTGACGGGCATTCCCGGTCCCCTTTTGCTTATAAGGCTTTTTGCCTCCGCCCCTGACGGCGCTGCGATTTTTATTGGCGACTGTTCCCTGGCGGCGCGCGGCAAGTTGATAACGGACCATGTCATGAACAAGGTAGGATTTGATCTCCCCTGAAAAGACGCTGTCCGCAATCTCCTTTTCGGAAACCTGGTTTTTATTTATGTCATAAATGGATATCTTTGCCATGGTGTTCTCCCAAGCCCATCACTAACTTACTTTTTCGCTTTGATCCCTTTGCGGATGATAACCATACCGTTCTTGGGACCTGGAACCGTTCCCTTGATCAGCATGATATGGTCCGATGCATTGATGGACACCACTTCGAGATTTTGAGTGGTAATCCGTCGGTTTCCGGTTTGGCCGGCCATCTTCTTCCCCTTGAAAACCCGGGAAGGGTAGGCGCTGGCGCCAATGGATCCCCCTGTCCTGTGAAGCTCGGCGCCGTGGGAAGCCCGCCCGCCGCCGAATCCCCAGCGTTTGACCACACCCTGATATCCTTTTCCCTTGCTGGTGCCGGTGACATCGACAATGTCACCTTCCTGGAAAATCTGGTCACAGGTAATCTGGTCGCCCAGTTGGAATTCATCCTCGCCACCTACAGGAAATTCCCGCAGGTAACGGAAAGCTCCCATGCCGGCCTTGCGGAAGTGCCCCATAAGGGGTTTATTGACACGATGGGCCTTTACCGCTTCGAATCCTACCTGGAGGCTTGCATAGCCATCCTTGTCGGAGGATTTCTTCTGAAGCACTACGGCAGGACCGGCCTGAATCACCGTCACAGGGACAAGGGTGCCATCTTCCTTGAACACCTGCGTACTGCCAAGCTTTTTCCCTAAAATTCCCGTTATCATCTCATGAATCCTGTCTTCACTATTGCTGTAACCGAAACATTCTTACAGCTTGATTTCGACATCAACACCCGCAGAGAGGTCAAGCTTCATCAGGGCATCAACCGTCTGCTGGGTGGGATCAAGGATATCCAAAAGCCTCTTGTGGGTACGCATCTCAAACTGTTCCCGGCTTTTCTTGTCGACGTGGGGGCCCCTCAAGACACAGTATTTATTGATTACCGTGGGCAGGGGAACCGGACCGGCGATCCTGGCTCCGGTCCGCTTTGCCGTATCGACGATTTCACTGACGGAAACATCCAGCAATCTATGATCGTATGCTTTCAAACGGATTCTTATCTTCTGACTCGACATGAAAAATCCCCTGTTACTCGATAATTTCCGCGACGACGCCGGCACCCACGGTGCGGCCCCCTTCACGGATCGCAAAACGAAGCTCCTTGTCCATGGCGATCGGCGTGATCAGGTTGATGACGACACTCACGTTGTCGCC
>JAAZDE010000188.1 GCA_012512925.1 Desulfuromonadaceae bacterium | reverse complement strand
GATCAGGTTGTCCCAATACTCTTCCACCGTCAACGCACCGGGGAAATGCCCCGCCATGCCGATGATGGCGACGGCGTCCTCGGCGGCGACCTGGACCGCCGGCAGTTCTCGCTTCTGGGGTGAGGGAGCCACGCCACCAAGGAGTTCCGCCAGCCGGGCAATGGTGGGATAGTGGAAAAAGTCGGTGATGTTCAGCTGGGAGGCCAGCCGTTTGTTGGCCAGGCTGCGCGTTCTGACGAGAAGCAGGGAGTTGCCCCCCAGCTCGAAGAAGTTGTCGTGGATGCCCACCTGCTCCAGACCGAGGACCTCTGCGAAGACGGCGCACAGCACCTTTTCCGTATCGTTGCGCGGCGGGGTGTAGGCTTTGTCGGAGGCGATTTCCGGATGGGGGAGTTTTTTGCGGTCGATCTTGCCGCTGGGTGTCAGCGGGAAGGTCTCCACCTTCATGAAGACGGAAGGGATCATGTAGTGGGGAAGTTTGCGACCCACATAGTCACGCAGTTCCGCCGTTTCGAAATCTCCCACGACGTAAGCGCACAGTCGTTTTTCCCCTTCTTTGCCGAAGGGATTGACGACGGCGCCGTAGACGAAGGCGTGCTCCCGCAGGGCGCTTTCCACCTCCCCCAGTTCGATGCGGAAACCGCGAATCTTGACCTGCTGGTCGATCCGTCCCAGGTACTCGATCTCGCCGCTTTCCAGCCAGCGGGCGGAGTCCCCCGTCCGGTAGAGCCGGCCCGGGCCGAAGGGATTGGGAATGAATTTTTCCTTGGTCAGGCGGTTGCGGTTGAGATAGCCGCGGGCCACGCCGACTCCGCCGACACAGAGTTCGCCGGGAACTCCGGGGGGCTGAGGAAGTCCGTGGGCATCGAGAATGTGGATCTGGGTGTTGGCCATCGGCCGACCGATGGTCAGTTGCCCCTCCCGGTAGCGGGACATGGTGGCGCAGACGGTGCATTCGGTCGGGCCGTAGGCATTGAAAAAATTGCGCCCCTGGGACCATTTGCCGACCAGTTCCGGCGGACAGGATTCGCCGGCCACGATCAGATTTTTCAGCCAGCGGATCTCCTTGTCCAGGGAGGCGAGCGCCGTCGGCGGCAGGGTCGCCACATCGATGCGGTTTTCGATGAGAATCTGGGCCAGTTCTTCTCCCGCCAGCAGGGTATCGCTTCTGGGGACGCAGAGAGCGGCACCCCGCACCAGGGCCATGGCGATCTCCGAAATGGAGGCGTCGAAAGAAGGGGAGGCGAACTGCAGCACCCGGCTGTGGGGGGTGACCCCGAACATCTCGCTCTGGGCCAGGGCCAGGTTGACCAGGCCGCGGTGCTCCACCAGGACTCCTTTCGGCTGGCCGGTGGAACCGGAGGTGTAGATGACGTAGGCCAGGTTGTCGGGGGCGGCGACAGGGCCGGGGTTGACAACCGGGAAGCCGGTCAACTCCTTGGGGTCATCAATGAGAAGACGTTCCCCCCTGAAAGGGATCTCCAGATCGGAATCGGTGACCATGATGCGCAGACCCGCATCCTGGATCATGAAGGCCAGGCGCTCCGTCGGGTAGAGGGGATCAAGGGGCAGATAAGCGCCCCCCGCTTTGTGGATGCCAAGAATGGAAGCGACGAGGTTGACGCCGCGCTCCAGGCAGAGTCCGACCAGGGTGTCGGGACGGACCCCCATGGCGATGAGGGCGTAGGCGATGCGGTTGGCCCTGCGGTTGAGCTGGCTGTAGGTCAGCTCTTCCCGGCCGTCCTGGACGGCGATCTGGTCCGGGGTTCTCTCCACCTGTTCCTCGAAGAGCTGGTGGAGGATCCTGTCGGCGGGGAAGGGGACGGCTGAGTCATTGAAGCGGCAGACGACCAGGTCGTATTCCTGCGGGTCGAGGAGGGGGATGCCGGTAACCGGTTGCCCTGGGTTGAGGGCCGCTTGGCCGACCAGATTGTGGAAGTGGCGGGCCATCCGCGCGGCGGTCGACGCGTCGAAAAGGTCGCTGCTGTATTCCAGATGCCCGCAGATTCGGCCGTCGTAATCCCCGAGGTTCAGGGTGAGGTCGAATTTGGCGCTGTCGAACTCGGGGAAGAGGGTTTCGGCCTCCAGATCCTCCAGGTCGAAGAGATCGAAGGTTTCATCGGCCAGGGCAAAAAGGACCTGGAAAATTGGGGAACGGTCGGTATTTCGTTCCGGTGCGAGTTCCTCCACCAGCTTTTCAAAAGGGATGTCCTGATGGGCATAGGTTTCCAGAGCGATCTGGCGGGTTTGACCCAGCAGTTCCCGGAATGTCGGGTGTCCGGAAAGGTTGTGACGCAGGGGAAGGGTGTTGACGAAGAAGCCGATCGTGTTTTCGATTTCCGGCCGGGTCCGCCCGGAAAGTGGGGTCCCCACCACGATGTCATCCATGCCGCTGTATTTGGCGAGAAAAATAGCCCACAGGGTTTCCAGGGCCATGAACAGGGTGACGTTGTTCTCGCGGCAGATCTGGCGCAGGGCTGCGACGGCGGCGGGATCGAGCTCCACCGGTATGTGGCCGCCGCGCAGACTCTGGATGTCGGGGCGCGGCCGGTCGGTGGGCAGGGTGAGAAGTTCCGGCATGCCTTCCAGACGGTCTTTCCAATAGGCGCTCTGGCTGTCGAGGAGGTCGCCTGCCAGCCATCTGCGCTGCCACTGGGCATAGTCGCTATAGTCGGCCGCTGGGTCGGGTAATAGCGGAGTTTGGTCCTGGCGGAAGGCGGCGTAGCAGGCGGCAAGCTCCCGCAGGAAAATACCGAAACTCCAGCCGTCGAAGACAATGTGATGGATATTGAGAGTGAGCAGATGGTCCCGCTCGCCGATCCGCCACAGCCGGAAGCGATAGAGAGGGCCTTCCCTCAGATCGAAAAGATGGTGGGCTTCCCGCTTGAGAATCTCCTCGAGATCGCCTTCCGCGATGCTTTCCACCGGCAGGGTGAAGTCATCAAGGTCGATGATGTGCTGGAAAGCCTCGCCGCTGGGGGCCTCACGGAAGAGGGTGCGCAGACTGCCGTGACGGCGGATGAGAGTCTCCAGGGATTGTTCCAGGGCGGTGGAGTTCAGGTCGCCGCGGAGACGGAGGGCGGCGGGAACGTTATAGGTGGTTGAGCCTTCCCGGAACTGGTCGAGGAACCAGAGTCGGGACTGGGCGAAGGAGAGCGGTGCCTCCTTCTGGCCGCTCTTGCGCAGCGGCGGCGCCGGGGTCTCTCCGGTCTGCCGGATCGCCTCCAGAAGCCGGGCCGGAGTCGGCCGGTCGAAGACAGTCCGCAGGGGGATTTCCACCTGGTAGG
>JAAZDE010000003.1 GCA_012512925.1 Desulfuromonadaceae bacterium | reverse complement strand
CCTCTCACCCTGGTCGTCTTCGCCGTGACCTTCCTCCTCCTGCCGGTGGTCTGGCCATTGAAGTGACCGGTGATTGGTGATTGGTGATTGGTAAAATCAACTACATAAACCAATTTCCAGTCACCATTTTTTGGTGAAAGGCAACATCCAACAAAAAAGAGCGCCGACTCGCAGCGCTCTTTTTTGGTTTACGGATAGGACCGGGCCAGGCCCTTAATCCTGTCAGTAGGGATGGAACTCCCGGACGCGGTATTTCCCGGTCTCCCGGTAATCAGGGCTGTAATCCTTGCTGAAATCCTCGTACTTCGGGGTGAATTTGCCCATGTACTGGTTGACCACCGGATAGCCCGCCTTGACCCAGGCCAAAATCCCTCCCTCAACGATTTTCATATTGGTATAGCCGAATTTCTGGAGATAGGGAGCGATGTAAAAAGCCCGGTGGGAAGTCCGGCAGAAAATGTAGATTTCCGCGTCGGCGTCTGGAATATGCCGCGGGATCGTGTAGAAATGTCCGGCATGGATGTTGTCGGCCCCCTCGATGTGAAAGGTATAGAACTCGGGAGCGCTTCTCAAATCCAAAATATAGGCTTTTCTTTTGCCGTCGTTGACCTCGTCGACAATCTTTTTGAAATCCTCCACCCTGATGATTTTTTCGGCAGGAATTTCCTTCTTCATCTCCTGAAAAACCTGCTTTTCCTTGGCCGTTAAATCGACCTTGCTCTCGGCGGCGAAAACCCCGGAGGTCGCCGTGAGAAACATCATTGCACCGAACAATGCCGATTTCATTATGAAAGTCATCCCTTTTTCTCCTTCAAAAGATTCACCAAGCGATCATTTGTTCAGCTCATATCCGGCTTGATTCCAGGCCATGGTGCCCCCCGCCATGCCGTAGACCTTGGCGTAGCCGCTCTGCTTGAGGAAGGAAGCCACAATGTTGGAGCGATACCCCGTTCCGCAGGTGACCACCACCTCCTCATCCTTGGGCAGGTTGAAATCATGGCTCAATATTTTGGGCAGAGGAAGGTTTTCGGCGCCCTTGATGTGGCCGCGGTCCCACTCGGGCGGGTTGCGTACGTCAATGATGCGCTGTGCGGCGCCGGTTTCGAGCCTTTTCCTTAGTTCCTGCACCGAAAGCTGATCGAGTTTTTCCACGGGACGCCCGGAGTAGACCCACGAGGCGATTCCGCCGGCGAGATAGCCGAGTATTTTGTCATAGCCGATGCGGTGCAGTTCGATGCACATGGCGTCATAGGCTTCCTTGTCGTCCACCACCAGAAGCAGGTCGCTTTCCGGATTGACCACCATCCCCACCAGATTGGCCATCTGCTTTTCAAAGCCGATATTCAGAGAGCCGGGGATGTGGAATCCGCCGAAAGCCGCCATATCGCGGGAATCGATGACCACCGCCCCCGCCTTCAGCCGCTCCTCGAACTGATCGGGGGAAAGGGCCTGGTCGGAGGTGCAGCGGCTCAGCAGGGGAGCGCCCTTGATATTGGTCTGGATGATGTGGCTGAAGCTCTTGGGCCGGGTCGGAAAACCGCGGCTCATCTCGGCCTTGAAATCCTCAAAGCTCTTGAATTGCAGCATCGGGTTGTGGCGCCGCTCATAGCCGAGGGTAGAACTGGTTTTGGAACTCATCCCCCGTCCGCACAGAGAACCCATGCCATGAGCGGGGAAAACCTCCAGATGATCGGGATAGGCGCCCAGTTTGTGGTAAAGTGAGTCGTAGAGGTTATGGACCTGCTCCTCAAGAATTTCGTCCCCCGCCAGATCGGGACGGCCGATGTCGCCGACAAAGAGAAGGTCGCCGGTCAGCACCATCCACGGCTCCTCGGAGCGGGATTTGTCGCTGATCAGCAGCGACAGGGCGTTGGGGGTGTGGCCCGGCGTATAAAGCACCTTGATCCGGGCGTTGCCGATCTCGATGACATCCCCCTCCTTGAGGGTTTCATGTTCATATGCCACCGCGGCCTTTTCGTGGAGATAAATCGGGGCCTGGGTGTAGGAGCGCAGTTCCTGTCCGCCGCTGACATGATCGGCGTGGACATGGGTGTCAATGATGCGGGTGATCTTCATCCCCTCATTGCGAGCGATGTCGAGATAATCCTGGACGTCCCGTTTGGGGTCGACGACCACCATCGCCTTGGCCCCGGGACAGCCGATGACGTAGGAAAAGCACCCGAGACCGGGAACGGCAATCTGCTTGAAATACATTTTTTACTCCTTTGCCCTTGGTTCGACAGCTTGGATGGATACCATTTTTCTACCTCCTTCGTTGAGTATATCAAAGGGAAGGAGGAAAAAAGAGAGAAGCGTCCCCGGGCGGCCCCGGTGGACGCCTCCCCAGCTGCGTAGTTACTTTTTCAACGTCCGATGGCAGAACCACCAGTCGTAGTAACCATCCGGATACTGTTTTTTGCGTTCTTTGGCCGACTTGCAGTCCTTGCACGGGGGAATAATGACCCGATCCTGGATCAGTTCGTTATTGGGCCAGTTCGCCGGCATGGCCACCCCTTCCTGGTCGGAAATCTGCAGGGCTTTGACGGCACGCACGATCTCATCCATATTGCGCCCCAGTTCCTGGGGATAGTAGAGAATCAGGCGGATTTTTCCTTCCGGATCGCCGACGAAGACGGCGCGGACCGTGTTGGAACCGGACTTGGGATGGAGCATCCCCATCTTGTAGGCGATGGTGTCGTTGGCGGCGATGATCGGAAACTGAATCTCCACGCCGAGATTTTCAGCGATCCACTCATCCCATTTGATGTGGGAGAAAACCTGGTCGATGGACATGCCCACGAGTTTGCAATTCAGGTTTTTAAAATCGTCATACCTTTTCTGGAAAGCGACGAATTCGGTGGTGCAGACAGGCGTGAAATCAGCCGGGTGGCTGAAGAGGACAAACCAGGAACCTTTGAGATCGCCCGGAATGTTCATGGGACCATGGGTGGTCTGAACTTCGAGCTCGGGAAACTTATCGCCCAATAACGGCATTGCGGGTCTTTCCTGTTCCATTTCTTTCCTCCTTGTTTATGTTTTTATAAAGTAACGAAGCCCCATCTGCTTCTTCTGTCCACGGTCGCCGGGAAATACACCGACCACCAAAGGGGCTCGAACCAGGACAAACATGAAACTTTTTGTTGATGCGAATTTCTGGAATGTTTATATCGGATTGAATCCTATCTGTCAACATATTCCTATATAATAATTATTATTTATATGGTATTTCGCAGTCAGCAAAAAAAAAACGGCGGCCCTTCCGGACCGCCGTTTTTTTCGCCCCTGTCGAAAGAGCGTTACTTCAGCCATTCCTCGATTTTTTGGGGATATTTCTTCATCCAGCGCACGGCGTTGTCATAGGGATCGCCGCCTTCCTCGTTCCACACCATCAGTTCGGCCATATCGTTGGGACTCCACTGGAAGTTGTTGAGAACCCTGTAAACCTCAGGCATCTCTTCCTTCAGCCCCTTGCGGACGATGGTGTTGATATTCTCGGCGCCGCCATAGACTCCCTTAGGATCGGCCAGATATTTGAGGTCCCATTTGGCAAATTTCCAGTGGGGGGTCCAACCGGTCACCACAACCCATTGATTGTTCTTGATCTTGTCGGCAAGCACCATGGTCATGGTGGACCCGCTGCCCTCCACCAGTTTCATGTTCTTGATGCCGTACTCCTTGATCACCTGTTCCGTTTTGGACATCAGGCCGGCACCGGGATCGATGCCGATGATCTTCTTTTCGAACTTATCCGCATTGGCATCCATTTCCTCGATGGAGTCGATGGTGACGTAAGTCGGAACGACCAGACCGATTTTGGTCCCCTCCAGATTGGGGCCAAGGTCTTCCACCTTGCCCTGAACCTCTTTCAGGTAGTGACCATGGGTGGTAGGGAGCCAGGCGGCGACCAGGCCGTCCACGTCGCCGCTGCCGACCGCCTGCCACATGGCGGCGGCGCTGACCGAAATGATCTTGACCTCATAACCGAGTTTCTCCTGCAACACCGCCCTGACCAGGTTGGTGCTGGCGACTTCCGAGGACCACTCCACATAGGCCAGTTCCACCTTCTTTTTGGCGGGAGCGGCCGGAGCCTTGGTTTCAGTTGCGGCAGGTGCCGCCTTGGACTCGGTTTTTTCCTGTTTTTCACTTTTCTGACAGGCAAAGATCATCAGAGCTGCCAGGACGAGAGTCAGACTTGAAAACAGCTTTCTCTTCATTCCATCCTCCTTGCGTTAGTGGGTTTTCCCTTGGTGGGTTATCTTCTGGGTGATGCGGTCAAAAATAATGGCGATGATGACGACAGCCAAACCGGCTTCAAAACCCATCCCCGGCTTGAAGCGCTGGATCGCCTTCCACACCTCGCTGCCGAGACCGCCGGCGCCGATCATGGCGGCGATGACCACCATCGACAGAGAAAGCATGATGGTCTGGTTGACCCCGGCCATAATGGTCGGTCTGGCCAGGGGAAGCTGAACCTTGAGCAACTTCTGCAGACGGCTGGAGCCAAAGGCATCCGCCGCCTCGATCAGTTCCTTGGGCACCTGCCGAATACCCAGGTCGGTGAGCCGGATGGCCGGCGGCATGGCGAAGATGACGGTGGAGAAAACCGCCGACACCGGCCCCAGGCCGAAAAAGGGGATGGCCGGAATCAGGTAGACAAAGGCCGGCATGGTCTGCATCAGGTCGAGAATGGGCAGGACGATACGGTTGACCAGGGGGAAAAGCGCTGAAGCAATGCCGATGGGAATGCCCAGGCTGATCGCCACCAGGGTGGCGGCAATGACCAGCGAAATGGTGGCCATAGTGGCCCCCCACAGCCCGAGATTCCAGATCAGGGCGAGACCGGCCACCGAAAAAAGGGCGATGCGCCGGCCGGCCAGACGCCAGGCCAAAAGGGCAATGAGCAGAATCAGAACCATGGGCGGTATTTTTTCCAGGTTCTCCACCAGAACTTCATTGGCGTTTTCGACCACATTGGAAACCGCCTTGGTTATGAAGGAAAAATTCTCCGTGAGAAAATCGATGGCGGCCTCGATAGCCTCACCAAGAGGGAGTTTGGGAATGGTCATGGAAGTTACCTTTCACGGTTCAGGCCGGCAATGATGTTGCCGCGCACGATGGCCCCTTTGAGGACGCCGCTTTCATCCACCACCGCCGCCGGAAAACTTTCCAGGGCGAAGAGTTCGGTCAGACTGGTATCCGGGGTGACCCGTGAGGGTTCCTTGAGAATTTCCTTCAGATCGGAGATTCCTTTGCGGATCAGCTCCGAAGCGTCGTCGGCGTTGACGATGCCGAGCAGCAGACGTTTCCGGTCGACGACAAAGATGCTCGAAATGCCGACCTCCTCCATTTCCCGCAGCGCCGTTTTGGGGCCGTCCTTGGGCCAGGTGATGGAATAGGCCTTTTTCATGATCGAGGAGGCGGTCAGCACCTTGGACATATCGACGTCCTCGACAAATTTCTCCACATAATCATCGGCGGGATTGGTGAGGATCTCTTCAGGGGTCCCCTGCTGAACCAGCCGCCCGTCTTTCAGAATGATGATCTTATCCCCCAACTTGAGAGCCTCATCCAGGTCGTGGGTGATGAAAACGATGGTTTTGCCCACCCGACTCTGCAGTTGCAGCAATTCTTCCTGCATCTCCTTGCGGATCAGCGGATCGAGGGCGCTGAAGGCCTCGTCCATCAGCAGAATACCGGGATCGATGGCCAGGGCCCGCGCCAGACCGACCCGCTGCTGCATGCCGCCGCTGAGCTGATCGGGATAGTTGTCTTCCCATCCCTTGAGACCGACCAGCGCCAGGGCGTCCTCCGCCTTCTTCCGGCAGGTGTCCTTGCTTTCGCCGTGAATTTCTAAACCGTAGGCGACGTTCTGGATCACCGTGCGATGGGGAAAAAGGGCAAAGCGCTGGAAAACCATGCCGAAGCGGGTCTGACGAAACTCCCGGAGTTGGGCTTCATTGAGGCCACGGACATCGGTGCCGTCGATTAGGATGGAGCCGGCGGTTGGCTCGATCAGACGGTTCAGACAGCGGATCAGGGTCGATTTGCCGCTCCCCGAGAGTCCCATCACCACCAGGACTTCCCCTTCTTCCACGGTGAAGGAAACATCCCAGAGACCAAGGGCGAACCCTTTCTCTTTCGCCAGGCGTTCTCTGTTCCACCCCTGGTCCAGAAGTGACAGAACCTGACGGGAAGGCTTTCCAAATACCTTGCCGAGTTTTTCAACTTTTATTTTTTCCATATAAATTAAATACTTTCGTCACTTGATCGTTTCTACATTTAAAGAGAAAAATGCCCACGGCAATTATCCGGCCTGAAGCGACCCCATGGAAAAGGGAGATGGGAGGAGATATCAGACTTTTTAAACAGAGCAGGACCACCGGCCCGAAACACCCCGATAGAGAGGTCGATTCTCGAGTGGCGGAAAATAACCGGAAAGTAAATCAGGGCCTGTTTTGCGCGGGAAAACAACTTGGAGGCTGGGCACTCCTTTCAATTCAAATTATTCGAGTGATAATAACAATCATGGATCTCCTTGTCAAATCAGGCCTTCCAAAAACACAGCAAAATAACCTCAAGGCTCTTACAGCTTATTTTATCATTCGATACATCATTCTGTGATTCTTTGCCGTTTTAATCCTCCTGCAGGCCTGGCATCCCTAATCCGAATATGCTTTCCTCTTTTGTCATAGAACCTGTTTGGAAAAACCGATGGAATGTCGATTGGAAAATTGGCGAAAATCCTGAAATTCGGCAGGTTCGATAGAAAATTCGAAGGTATTTCAAATAAAAAGAGTTAAACGACAAAAAAAGGCACTCGAGGAATTTTTCCTCAAGTGCCCGTCTTTATCTGGAGCCACCCATCGGATTCGAACCGACGACCTACTGATTACGAATCAGTTGCTCTACCGACTGAGCTAGGGTGGCGGGAGATTCAACATTTACCCCAATTCCCCGTGGGAGTCAATAAGGTTCCTGGCGGCAAAAAACCCCATCCCCGATGGCCAAATCTTCTCCATTCTGGTATTTTCCAGAAACGACCGATGAAACAAATCCGGCCCTCACGTGGAGGAATTCATGAATGAGAAGGAACTTCCCACCGCCATCGAAGAGTTGAGCCAGGAAGACAGCGTTCGTTTCCTGCTCGATCTCTTTCACCGCAACATCATCCACCACGCCCTCTGGTTTACCGAAATCTCTCATCAGATGGGGATGGAAAAGGCCCTGGCGGCGATGGACGACGCCTTGGGCAGGGGCCTGGATATCCAGATCAAACGCTTCGCCAAAGCGCTCGGTTTTTCCGTCAAGAAAGGGCTCCCGGAGCCCCTTCTCGATATGCCCAAAGAAAAACTGCTTTCCCTTATCGAAGCGGTCTCGGCCAACTGGCTGGCCACCGATGGGGTCTGGTTCCAGGCGGTGGAATTCACTCACGGGATGAACGACGCCAAGCGCTGCAATGATTCCTGCTGGGGCCACTTCTCCCCCTTTGAGGCCTGGTCGATCAAAAGGTTTCTTGGCCTGCCCGCCAACGCCGGACTGGAGGGCCTGAAAACCGCCCTGAACTTCCGCCTTTACGCCAACCTGAACAAACAATCCTTCGAAGACGACAGCCCGCACAGCTTCATTTTCCATATGAACCAGTGCCGGGTGCAGGCGGCGCGGCAACGCAAGGGACTGGACGACTACCCCTGCAAATCGGGGGGATTGGTGGAATACACCTATTTCGCCAGAGCCATTGATGCGCGCATTCGCACCGAGTGCCTCGCCTGCCCTCCCGATCCCCATCCCGAGGAGTGGGTCTGCGCCTGGCGTTTTTCCCTGACGGAAGGGGCCCCCTGAGGTGCCGCTGTGAACGACGGGTGTTTGTGACCGAGTTCCCTCAGGGGGCTATTCCGCCGAAGACATCCTCCAGCACATCGAGGGCGAAGCGGCAGGAAACCGTGGCCGGGCCGCCCCCCATCTCGATACCGACCTCGATGGCTTCCACCACCTCGCCGCGGTTGGCCCCGGCTTCAACGGCCTGTTCGATGTGCCACTGCATGCAGGATTCACAGTTGATCACCACCGAAATGCCGACGGCGATAAGTTCCTTGACTTTCTTCGGCAAAGCGCCGTCGGCGAAGGCGGCCTGTTCCATCTCCAGAAATGCCTTGTAAACCTTTGAATTCAGGTCAAGCAGCCGGGAATGGGCCTGTTTTCTTTTTCTGGTCAGTGTTCTCAGTCTGTCCATAGTTTCTCTCCTTGGGACAATAAAAAGTCGACCCCTGCCGTCAAAATCGGCATTCGATATTTTTTCTGTTTCATGGACCTTTTTTTCAACAGCGCTTACCTGGTGAAGGCGCTTTTCTTGCTCAAGGGACTTCCGCCCCCGTCAGTCCGCGCCACACTTTTTTCCCCAACCAGGCCATAGCATGATAAACTGTTGGGCCAATAAACGGAAGGAACGGCAGGAAAGGGATCACATTGTGTTCACTACCCTGAAAAGAATCTTTACCTCCGAGGAACTCTACCGCAACTGGGGCCTGCTGCTGCTCCGCGTCGGTATTGGCGGCAGCATGATCTTCTTTCACGGCTACGCCAAACTGACCGGCGGCCCCGAGGTGTGGGAGCAGGTCGGGGCCAGCATGGGGATTTTCGGCATTCATACGATGCCGATGCTGTGGGGAGCGCTCGCCGCCATGGCTGAATTCTTCGGATCCCTGCTGCTGATCTTCGGTATCCTGTTCCGGCCCGCGGCCCTGGGCCTGGCCGGCACCATGGTAGTGGCGGTGTTTCACCATCTTCATCTTCCGGCCGATCATGCCGCCGCCGGATGGGCGGGGGCCTCCCATGCCCTGGAACTGGCCTGCGTCTATACCGCCCTGCTGCTGACCGGACCGGGTCGGTTCCGTATTTCCCGCTGGTAATCGGTTCCGTTCGTTTTTTGCCTGGCCTTTTCGCTGGCCGCTCGCCCAGGGCGGCTGTTGTTTTTTTAAAGAAGAGTTCCCATGATCAGGAAAGGGGATTGTAATGACCAACAGACAAGTCAAGACAGGGGATACCGTCAAGGTCCATTACCGCGGAACCTTAAAAGACGGCCGCGAATTCGAATCGACATTTAATGATAAGCCGCTTATTTTCGAGGTGGGAAGCAAGGAAATCATCCCCGGCTTCAGCAAGGCCGTCGTCGGCATGGCCCCGGGGGAGAAGAAATCGGTTCGTATCCCGGTAAACGACGCCTATGGTCCTTATCGGGATAATTTCGTTTTTCAGGTGGGACGAAATGCTTTCCCGGAAGGGACCGATCCCGAACCGGGGCAGGTCTTCGAGATGGGCAACGACCAGGGGAAAACCATCCATGTCAGGGTTGTTGAAATCCTGGAAGACCAGATTGTCTTGGATGCCAACCACCACCTGGCGGGCAAAGAACTCAATTTCGAGATCGAGCTTCTCGAGGTAAATCCTCAATAACGGATACACGTTTTATCGATGGGTTCAGGAAAGCCGGCTTTTGTGGCCGGCTTTCCTTTTTCACGAAGCGTGGTATACCGTTAAAGGATAAAGACCAATGGTTCAATACCGACTGACAAGGAGGATGAAATGACCAGTTACCATGAACCGGTGGAACAGTTGAGCGAACATGCCCGCAACTGCACCAGGGCGATAAACAGCCTCAAAGAAGAGTTGGAGGCCGTCGACTGGTACAACCAGAGAGTGGAGGCCAGCAAGGACGAAAATCTGAAAAAGATCCTCGCCCACAATCGCGACGAAGAAATCGAACATGCCTGCATGATCCTCGAATGGCTGCGCCGCAACATGGCCGGATGGGACGAGGAACTGCACACTTACCTCTTTACGGAGGGAGACATAACGGAGCTTGAGGAAGCCGGCGCAGAGAGCGGGCCATCAAAACCTTCGGCACATGGTGTGGATCTGGGGATCGGGAAACTCAAATAACGGTTTTTTCCGGAAGGAGGAGATATGGACTTTCTTAAACAGGAACTGGCGCCGATTGCCGCCGATGCGTGGAGTGAAATTAATCAGCAGGCCAAAAAAAGCCTGGCCGGCCATCTGACGGCCCGCCGTTTCGTCGATCTGGACGGTCCCAAAGGGTTGAAATTTGCCGGAATCCCCGTCGGCCGGACAGAGTCGGTTGCGGCAGGCGATGGAATCGAGTGCGGCGTCCACCGCATCCAGCCCCTGGTGGAGGTGCGGGTGCCCTTCGCCCTCGATCTGCGCGAACTGGAAAACATCAGCCGGGGGGCCCAGGACCCCGATCTTGCTCCTCTCGAGGACGCCGCCGCCAGGATCGCCGCGTTCGAAGAAAAAGCTCTCTACAGTGGGTTTGAGGAAGCCTGCATCCGCGGCTTGAGCCAGAGCTCGGCCTTCGATCCCCTCCCCTATCCCGCAGGCGCCGAAGAACTTCTCGAAACTGTTTTCCAGGGCATCGGCAAGATGCGCCTGGCCTCGGTGGAAGGGCCCTACAGCCTGGTCCTGAATCCGCGCCGCTACGGGGAACTGGTCCGGGTCGTCAGAGGTTATCCTCTGCGCAAACAGCTCCTGAACCTGCTGGGAGGGGAAATCTATGTCGCTCCGGCCATTGAACCAGCGTTCCTCGTTTCGGAACGCGGAGGAGACTTCGTGCTGACCCTGGGGCAGGATCTCTCCGTCGGCTTCGATCACGTGGCCGGTGACCAGGTACAGATGTTCTTTACCGAATCATTCACCTTCCAGGTGCTGCAGCCGGCCGCGGTGGTCGTCCTGCGCTGACATCGAGGGGGAAAACAAAAAACAGGGCCAGGGGGCGGATTTCGTTTATCCGTCCCCTTTTTTTCTGGATTAAATCTATATACTTGATTTTAATTGTTTTTTTTGATAAAAAACAGAACAGGGTTCGCTTCTTTGCCGATGTAAAAAAAAACGATTCCAGCCCAACGCTTTTGAGAGAAAAACGTTGGTCAAAGACTTGCATTGGATTTTTCCGTCGGCAGTCGTTTGAGCTTTGATGATATTTCCGATTTACTTCGAACCTGCGAAGAATAAAATGCGCCTAATACTGATTGCGGCCATCCTCTCTTTTCTTCCCGCTCTGTCTTACGGTTCCAACCTTCCGGAGGCCGACCTGGTCGTGGTCTACAAATCGACAAGAACGATGGCCCTCATCAAGGATGGCCTGCCCTTCCGCGAATACTCGATCTCCCTGGGAGAAAACCCGCTGGGACACAAAATCAAGGAAGGGGACAAGCGAACCCCCGAAGGGGAATATCTGCTCGACTGGCGGCGCGACAACGACTTTTACCACCGTTCCATCCATATCTCCTACCCCAACGAGGAGGATCGCGAAGCGGCCCGGGAACGGGGGGTCAAGCCGGGGGGGATGATCATGATCCATGGCATCCCCAAAATTTACGAGCGGGTCGCCGACGTTCTCAAGGAAAGAAACTGGACCAGCGGCTGCATCGCAGTGAGCAACGACGAGATGAACGAGATCTGGAATCTGGTTCGGGATGGAACCCCGATCCGAATCATTCCGTAACGATTGGTCGCATAGACGATAAAACCAATGAAAAAGCCGTCACTAAGGACGGCTTTTTCATTGGGGTTTCAAAACAGCCTCAAACCCGGGCAAGGGCCCTGCCGAAGCTCGTTCACTGGATCAGAACCAGACCCATTTCCACTCCGTAGGGGATCTGGTCCGGGGTGGTTTTCTTGCCGATCGGATAGACCTTCCAGCCGACTTTGGAGGCCATGGTAATGGGGTCCATCCCCACACCGTGCATGGTAAAATTGACCTTCTGCCCCATGCGGCAACCTTTCTGGGTCAAGCCGCTGCATTCCACCTTGGGACAAAAAACCCTTTTGCATGCCGGACCGCCGGCAAAACCGAGAGCGAAGGGATAGCCGTCGTAGAAAGCGGCCGATTGGATGGTCGCCACCATCTTGTACATCTTCATGGCGCCGGGAATCTTGTGTTTGTCCGGATTGTCGTAATCGGGGTCGGCCATCTCCTCGGGCGGCACTTTCAGCAGGATGAATATTCCCTTTTGATATCTATCGACAATACGGCGGGTCTCCTCGACGCTCCAGGAATGGGGAGGACAGTGGAGGTTGGTGTCGTAGTAGGAACAGCGGGGTGAGAAACAGCGGGCGACGATCCTCTCGTCAATGATGACATCTTCCTTGCCGATGATCTTGGCGTCGTCGGCCCCCAGATCCAAAGCCATGGCGAGATACTTTTGCAAATCCTCATCAAACTTTTCCCCGTTCAGCGAATCCTGGAAACTCCGTTGGGCTTCAGGCATTGATCTTTCCTTTCGTCGGGCGGGTTGAAGGTCCTTCAATTTTTCATGGGGCTTAGAGGCCATCAAAAAAATCGG
>JAAZDE010000187.1 GCA_012512925.1 Desulfuromonadaceae bacterium | reverse complement strand
TGTTGGATTTAGATATATATGGAAATATATATATTGGATTGATAATCTTTTTGCAACCACAAAGTGGTGATTTTTTTAATTCTATCACCCCGCCGCGGAGATCCGGCGCCAGTCTCCAAAAAGGGATAAAAAAACCCGGCCGCAATCAACACGGCCGGGCTTGAAGAAGTGACTAAGAATCAGTCTATTACTCGATACCGACGAACAGTTTGATGTACTGAAGTCTTTCATGGGCGGCGGGGAATTCGCTCTTTTTCTGGCTCAACGCGCCGCGGAAATCAGAAATCTTTTCGTACTTGTGAGCCGCCATCCAACTCGTCAGTTCCTGCAGCATTTCCTGAACGGCACCGAGCCCCTTCTGGTAGAGAACGGAGCAGATCTGTACTGCGTTGGCTCCGGCCAGAAGTTGTTTGACTACCCCTTTGCCGTCATGAACCCCGGTGGAGGCGGCCAGGTCGCACTCCACCCGTCCCGACAGAAGGCTGATCCAGCGCAGCGATTCATGGATCTCGTTGGCACTGCTGTAAGGATTGCCGGCAACCAGTTTGACCTTGTCGATGTCGATGTCGAGGTTGTAATAGCGGTTGAAAAGAACCAGGGCGTTGACCCCGTTCCAACTCGGTTTGGACTCTGCAGCACCGCGCCCGCACCAGCCGACGATGAACTCGCGGGACTCTATCTTGCCCCGGCTCAGAATGGTGGCCAGGTTGGCGAAGGAACTGAAATTGGGGCCGATCTTCAGGGCGACGGGAATCTTGATTTCCTGTTTGATGATCTTGACGATATCGAGATAAACGGCTTCCACATCCTGCGCCGTTTTCATCGGGTCGCTGGGCAGAACTCCGATATTGAGCTCGAGGCCATCGGCTCCGGCCGCTTCGACTTTTTTGGCGTAATTGACCCACCATTTTTCGGAGAAACAGTTCAGGCTGGCGATGATGGGGATTTTACACTCTTTTTTGGCATCCTGGATGAGCTTCAGATATTCCCTGGGGCCGAACTCCCGACCATAGGTCTCAATGAAATCGGCGGCCTCGGTGTGATAGAGATTTCCCTCCTGCCCCTGCATCTGTTCCGTTTCGGCGTAAATCTGTTCCTCGAAAAGGGATTTCAAAACGACCGCGCCGACGCCGGCCTTTTCGAGCTTTTTCACCCCTTCGACGGAATTGGCCAAACTGCTGCTGGCCGCGATAATGGGGTTGGCGAGTTCAAGACCCATATACCTGGTAGAAAGATCAGCCATTACAATTCTCTCCCTTCTTTTCCAATATGATGTAGCCCTGACAATGGGAATGGTCTATCGAAGCAGCTGTGGAAAACGGATCCATTGAGGGGAACATGGCCCCTCGAAAGACCTCCTTGCCGCACAATTTAATAGCCTATTCTTAAACTTAAGACAACAGGAATATATATCATTTAGAACTGTTACTCAAGGAATGTCGCCCTGGAAAAGATGAACACCAAACATGGATAACAAAAAAACCAGCATGATTCCGATAGACAACGGAACCGGTCAGCTTTTCAGCCAACTGCCGATGCGATCGAAGGCCTGGTTGATTTCATCTTCGTCGCCGCCGAAGGACAACCGCAGATGCCCCTCCCCCTGCGCCCCATAGTTGCTCCCCGGCACGGTGATGACACGGGCTCCGTGAAGGATATCCAGAGCCACCTGACGTGACGGCGCAATGGAAAAATGATAGCGGGGCATGACATAAAAAGCCCCTCCGGGACGGACGTAGGAGAAGGCGTCTCCCAGGGCGTCCAGGCGCTCACAGCAAAGATCCCGCCGCCGGCGAAGCGCCTGGCGCATTTCCTCGACACAGGACGAGGGCCCGCGCAGGGCGGCCAGGGCGGCGATCTGGGCGGGGGTGGGAGCGCAGATCGCCGAGGCGTCGTGAACTTTCATGATCTGCTCCATCCAGACGGGGGAAGCGGTCAGCCACCCAACCCGCCATCCGGTCAGTGCATACTTCTTGGAAAAAGAGCCCACAGTAATGACATGCTCCTTCATCCCGGCCACACTCTCGAGACTGACCGGCGGCGGACCATCGAAGACCAGCGCGTCATAGGTTTCGTCACTGATGATCACCAGGCCGTGACGCCGGGCCAGGTCGCCCATGGCGCGCATCTCCCGATCGGCGAAGACCGCGCCGGTGGGGTTGCTCGGATTGCAGACCACGATGGCGCGGGTGCCAGGGGTGATGGCCCGCTCCATCGCATCCACATCCAGCCCCCAATCTTCCTTCCGGAGAGGGACGAAAACCGGTACCCCTTCGGCCAGCAAGACCTGTTCGATATGGGAGGCGTAGGTGGGAGAGGGCAGCAGAACCTCGTCCCCCCGCTCCACCACCGTCAGGATGGCCGCCAGCAGGGCCTCCATCCCCCCCACCGTTACCAGGATTTCCTTTTCCGGATCCCTTTCCACTGCCTTGGCCGCCAGCAGGTGGGAGGCGATGGCGCTCCGCAGTTCGGGCATACCGGTCTGCAGGGAGTATTTTCCCGCCCGCGGGTCATCCCGAAGGGCGGCGCAGACCGCTTCAATGATGTGGGGAGGGGTGGCAAAGGAGGGGATCCCCTGCCCCAGGGAAACACAACCGCCGATGCGGTCGGCCAGGATAGGCATCTCTTTGGTGGCGGAAATCTCGATCCGGCTGACCCGACGACTGACCCGTTTTTGATTCATATTCAGCACCAAAGGACTGTCAGGGAAATATCTTCCCCGGATTAAGGATATCGTTGGGATCAAAAATCTTTTTGATCCCCTGTTGGAGACGGATGCTGGCGGACGAGAGTTCCATGGTCAGATAGGGGCGCTTGGCCAGGCCCACGCCATGCTCCCCGGAAATGGTACCTCCCATCGCCAGAACCAGGCGCAGCACCTCGACGACCCCGGCCTCCGCCCGGTCCGCGAATTCTTTCCCCTCAGCGGTGATATTGAGGTGGATATTGCCGTCTCCGGCATGGCCGAAGGCAAAGATTTTCAAGCCGTACTTCCTCTCCAGGGCGGGCAGGGAGGCCACCAGGTCGGCGATCCGGCTCAAGGGAACCACCACGTCCTCGGGGATGTAAAGTCCGGCTGTGTCATGGATGCGCAGGGAAACCATACGCCGCACATCCCAGAGCCTCGCCCTTTCCTTTTCCCCGGCGGCGGGGAGAAGATGCTTGGCCCCCATCTCCCGGCAGATGTCACCCAAAGCCTCCATGTCGGAAGCCACCTGGGATGACGGCCCGTCGCTTTCCATCAGCAGCATGGCATCCTGACCGGAGGTGGCGAAGGGGAGTTCATTCCGCACCAGGTCGAGACACTGATGGTCCATGAACTCGATGGCGCAGGGAAGATACCCCCGGCTCATGATTTCGCTCACCGCGCGGGTCGCCCCACCCATGTCGGGGAAAATTACCGCCATGCCGGCGATGGCGGCCGGATGGGGTATCAGCTTCAACGTCAAGGAAGTGATGATGCCGAGAGTCCCTTCCGAGCCGACCATGAGGTGGGTCAGATCGTAGCCGACCACCCCCTTGCGGGTCTGGACACCGGTACGGATCACTTCGCCGTCCGGAAGTACCACTTCGAGAGCGAGGATGTAATCCCGCGTAGTGCCGTATTTGACACATGCCGGCCCGCCGGCGTTGGTGGCCGCGTTGCCGCCGATGGTGCTTTGATCGAGCCCGGCGGGATCGGGAGGATAATAGAGTCCCTTGAGGCGGGCCGCATCCTTGAGATGCTGGGTGATGACTCCCGGTTCCACCTCGGCGATAAGATTCTTTTCATCTATCGACAGGATGCGGTTCATCTCCGCCAAAGCCAGAATCACCCCACCATGGGGAGCCAGACATCCCCCGGCCAGGCCGGTTCCGGCGCCGCGGGGAATGACCGGGAAGCGATGACGATTGGCCAACCGCATCAGTTTCTGAACATCCTCACGGCCACGGGCTTTCACCACAACCTGCGGTTGAATCCGCAATTCCGATGCGTCGCGGTCGTAGTTCTCCAGTTCGGCGGGGGTGGAAAGAAGCTGCCGGGGAGCGAATTCGCCCTTCAGCAGTTCCAACAACTCGGCGGCCGATCCCCTTTCTTCGTGCTGTTTCATCACTTAAACTTTCAAATTTATTATGGTTTTCAACTCGTCACTCGTCACTTGTCACATGTCGCTCGACACTCGTCACGTCACCAAAGATCATCCCCTGCCGAATCCGGGGATATAGAGTTTTTTCTCCAGTTTTTTCAGACCGAAGTCGGCTGCGGTCACCATGATCAGATAGTAGATGCCGATGGACAGGAACACCTCGGTGAAACGAAAATGCCGCGTGGCCAGGATCTTTCCCTCCCCCGTCAGTTCGATGAAGGTGATGATGTAGGCAAGAGACGAATATTTGATCAGATAAATGATTTCGTTGCCGCAGCCAGGCAGGGCCCGCCTGAGGGCCTGGGGAACGATGATCCAGACCAGGGACTGAAAGGTGGAAAAACCCAGGGCCTGGGTGGCCAACATTTGTCCCCTGCGGATGGAAAGCAGGGCGCCGCGCACGTACTCGGACTGATAAGCGCCGGTGCAGAGGATGAAACCGACCACGGCGGCGACATAAGGCTCCAGGTAGATCCCCAGATTGGGCAGACCGAAGTAGAGAACAAAGAGCTGGATCACCAGAGGGGTGCCGCGGAACAAAGCGGCGTAGCCGTCTCCGATCCTCTTCAGCAGCGGGTGGCCGAAGGTGCGCACCGTCCCCACCAGAACACCGACACACAGGCCGATGGACGCGGAGGGAATAATCAGCAGAAAGGTATTCGCCACCCCCCGGTTCAGCGCCGGAATCAGTTCCTTGACGATGAAATCCCATTCCATCAGATATCGGGCTCCTCGGAGAGTTCCTGAAGTTTGGAACAGAAAGCCTGGGTGCGGCTGTTCTTCCCCGGCATGAGCAGATCGAAGGGGGTTCCCTGCTCAATGATTTTTCCCTCCTGCATGAACAGAATTTCATCGGCCAGAGCGCGGATGAAACCGATCTGGTGGGTGGCCATGATCATGGTCATGCCGTCCTGGGCGAGGTTGCGGATAACGGTCAGAACCTCGCCGATCAGCTCCGGATCGAGGGCCGAAGTCGGCTCGTCCAGCAGCATCACTTCCGGATCCATGGCCAGCGCCCGGGCAATGGAAACACGCTGTTTCTGGCCTCCGGAGAGCTGTGACGGATAGAGTTCCGCCTTATCGCCGATACCCACCCTTTCCAATTCCACGACAGCCCGATCTCTGGCGGCCGTTTTGGTCATTTTTTTAACCTTGCGCAGAGCGATGGACACATTGTCCAGGGCGTTGAGATGGTCGAAAAGATTGAAATCCTGGAAGATCATGCCCACCTTCTGACGATAGGCATAGAGATCCCGTTTGCGATGGATATGAATTTCCTGCCCTTTCAGGAAGATTTCTCCCTCATCCGGGGGAATCAGGAAATTTATGCATTGCAGCAGCGTACTCTTGCCGCCACCGGAAGGCCCGATCAGCACCTTCAATTCCCTTTTGCGAAGTTCGAAGGAAACCCCCTGGAGAATCTGCTTGCCCCCCAGTTTTTTGGAGATGTTTCTGACCTGCAGAACAGGCCGTGGTTCAGGGTTCGTCATATCTCATCCTTGATGGTGGGAATAGCCCGGAATGCGGACCTTCTCTTCGAGTTTGCGCAGCATCTTGACCCCAATGCCGGTCAGAATGAAATAGAGCAGCGCGGCCATCAGATAGAGCGGAAGGTGCTGATAGGTGCGGGAGGCCACGAAGTGGGTGCGGGCCATGATTTCCGTGGTGCCGAGAACGAAGGCCAGCGCCGAATCCTTGAGGATTATGGAATATTCGTTGGAAAACCCGGGAATGGAAAGGCGCAGCGCCTGGGGCAGAATGATGGAAACAATCGCTCTGGTATCGCTCATGCCGAGAGCGCGGGCCGCCTTGAGTTGACCGTAGGAGAGTGACTGGATTGCACCCCGGTAAATCTGTGACTGATAGGCTCCGCTGGTCATGCCCAGCACCAGGATAACCGAGGTCAAAGCGCTGAGATTGATCCCGATAAGGGAAAAGAGCCCAAAATAAAACAGAAAGAGCAGCACCAGAATCGGCACACCGCGGAAAAACCAGACATAGGCCCCAACCATTCTGCGAAGCCACCACGGACCGTACACCTGGAACACGGCGATATGGATGCCGATGAGGAATCCAAAGGCCATCGCCCCGGCCACGGCAAGGGCCGTGACGCCGGCCCCCTGCAACAGATAAGGGAAGGAATCCCTCAGAACCTGAAAGGTTTCAAACATTGATTTTCAGTCATGTATGGCAAACATGAAAAACCGGAAGGCGCGTTGAATTGCGCCTCCCGGTGTGGGTAATACCACCATCGGAGCAACGATCCGATTATTTTTTACTCAGATGTTTTTCCTGCAACACCTTCCAATAGGGGTCTGCCATGAGCAACGTGAGCCCCTTGTTGATAGTTTCCAGAAGTTCTTTGTCTTCTTTCCGAACGGCAATACCGAATTTCTCTTCTTTCATGCCGAAGGTGCCCAGTATCGCTACCGGTTTTTTCGTTACGGCATCTTCCGCCGGAGCATCATCCATGGCGGCGGCGGCGATACGACCATTGACCACGTCCTCGACAGCCAGGGGCGCCGAATCATAATAGGTCAGGGTGAAATTCCAGCCCTGCTTCTCGGCTTCGGTCTTCAGCCATTCGGCTTCCGTTGTTCCCCTCTGGACGCCGAGTTTCATTTTCTTGGTCAAAATGTCATTGACCGTCAGGCCGGAATCCTTCTTGGCCACGAACACCTGCTTGATATCATAATAAGGAATGCTGAAATTAACCACTTTTTCCCGCTCGGGAGTAATGCTCATTCCCGAGGCGATGAAATCGATCTTCTTGGCGTTCAGGTTGGGAATGATGCCGTCCCAATCCATCGGCTGGTGCTTGACCTTGAAACCCAGCTTTTCGGCGATCCAGTCAATGGCATCGACATCGAATCCGGCCGGTTTTCCTGTTTTGTCCACATAGGCAAAAGGAGGAAAATTGGCATCAATGCCATTGATGTAACTTTTTTCCTGAGCTGAAACGGTCGTTGCAGTCAAGGAAAGCATCGCAAAGATCCCCGCCAATCCGTACCAAATCCTGTTTTTTCCCATTTTTTTTCTCCCGGCAAAAAAATTAAGAAACAGAAAAATGACTCCCCGGAAATATAGGGAGAAGGCCGGGCTCTGTCAAGAAAACAAAGATTAACAACTGTCCTTAGTTCTCAAAAAAAATCTTTTATTCCACCTCGGCATGATGCTAGCATTGGCAAATTGCCGAGAGCCCGCGCCATCGGCCGTTGGACCTGTTGTAAGAGTCCAGGGTTTGGGTCACCAAATGTCGCCAATTCGAACAGGAAATGAACCTTTCCACTGTCATGGATTTTCTGGAGAAATTTAACACTCAAAGGGTTATCGAGTACCTGGCGGACCTCAATGTCGGCGAGATGCTCCAGAACCCCTGGGTTATCGCTGGCATCGCGGCCGCAGCGCTTTTGGCCTTTTACCTGAAATGGCGGCTCCTTTTTGTCACCATCCTCTCGGCTACCGCCCTCGCTTGGCTGTTCAACTTCATGATGGAACGGGGCACCGAAATCGACACCATGAACAATCCCTCTCTCCTGGTCTTTATCGGCATAGGCTGCGGGATTGTGGGACTCATCATCTATTTCCTCTTCATCCGCAGCGACTGATCCCTCCATGATTGGAATCACCACCACGGTTCCCTTGGAAATCCCGCTGGCGGCGGGAGCCAGGGTGATTGATCTCAACAATCTCTTCATCACCCACGAAGATCCCCGCACCCTGACCGAAGAAGCGGAAATCGCCGGTTTTCCCCGCAACACCTGCAGCTGGATCAAGGGGATCTACAGCATCATCAAGCGCCTGGGCATTACCGAGGTGATCGCCGTCACCGAAGGGGACTGCTCCAACACCAAAGCGCTGATCGAGGTGCTGGCCACCGAAAAGATCCATTCGATTCCCTTCGCCTACCCTTTTTCCCGATCGAAAAAGGAACTCGCCTCGCAGCTTCGGCTTTTTTCCCAGGCCTTCGGGGTATCTACGGCCCAGACGAAAAGGATCAAAGAGCGCCTGGACAAAATCCGCGCCAAGGTCGCCGAAATCGATCGCCTGACCTGGAAAGAAAACAGGGTGAGCGGCCTTGAGAATCATCTTTTCCTGGTCAACACCTCCGACATGAAGGGGGACGTCAACGCCTTCGAGGAAGAGATCGATGCGTTTCTGGAAAAAGTAGTGCACCGCGATCCCTTTTGCGAAGAACTGCGCCTCGCCTTCGCCGGGGTGCCGCCCATCTTCACCGATCTCTATCCGGTCGTGGAAAGCCTCGGCGGGCGCATCGTCTTCAATGAAACCCAACGCCAGTTCGCCATGCCGGACCTCCACCCGTCTCTTGTCGAACAGTACCTGGCCTATACCTATCCCTACGGAATATTCGCCCGACTGGAAGACATCCGCCGCGAGTTGGCGCGGCGGGAGGTGGACGGGGTGATCCACTATGTACAATCCTTCTGCTTCCGCCAGATCGAGGACATCGTCCTGAAAAAGGAACTGACGGTTCCCATTCTCACCCTCGAAGGGGATCAGCCCGGACCCCTCGACGCCCGAACCCGCATCCGTCTGGAGAGTTTCATGGAAATGCTGAAAGCCAGAAAAGCCCGATGACGATCCTAGCACTCGGCATCGACCTCGGCAGCCGCCGGGTCAAGGTGGCGGCGCTGAGCGGACAGGGCGTCGTCTGGCTGAAAACCTTCGACACCATCCCCTTCTACCGCCGCTACAGCCACCTTGAAAACGAGGACCTGGTCATCGATTTCGAAGCGGCCGGTATTGATTGCGGCAACAGTGAAGCCCCCGTCGCCGTCGCGGCCACCGGTTACGGCCGCAACACCATCCGGCTGCGGGGCGCCCGCATCCTTCCTGAAATTCAGGCTCACTGCCGGGGAGTCACCTTCCAGACCGGACTCACCACCTTCACCCTCCTTGACCTCGGAGGGCAGGACACCAAGGTGGCCCGTGTCGAAAACGGCCTTTTGAGCGATTTCGTCATGAACGACAAGTGCGCCGCTTCCTCCGGCCGCTACCTTGAAAACATGGCCGCCGTGCTGGACGTCTCCCTGGAGGAACTCTCCCGCCATTTTGCCGATCCCGTTTCCCTGAGCGCCACCTGCGGGATCTTTGGGGAAAGCGAGTTGATAGGGCGCATTCTCGAAGGGCATCCCCTGGAAAAGCTCTGCGCCGGGGTCAACCAGACCCTGCTCAAAAGGATCCTGCCGATGCTTCGCCCCTTCCCCCTCGATCACCTGGTGGTCACCGGCGGGGTCGCCCACAACCAGGCCTTGATCACCC
>JAAZDE010000186.1 GCA_012512925.1 Desulfuromonadaceae bacterium | reverse complement strand
GGTCTACGCCAAGGACAATGAGCACCTGAAGAGTCTGCTGAGCGACCATATCCAGAAGATTCCCGGAATTTCAAGCACCGAAACCATCATTTCGCTGGAAGAGACCTTCCGCCGGACCCTGCCGGTCTACCCGTGAGATCACCGGCCGCAGGCACCGATTACCGACTACCGGCCGCAGGCACCGATTACCGACTCAGGAGCGTTGGCGGACGGCCTCATAGATCAACAGGGAGGCGGCGACCGATACGTTGAGGGAGCCGATTTTCCCGAGGATGGGAATTTTCACCAGTTCGTCGGCTTTTCGCAGCAGTGCCGGGGAGATGCCCGTATCTTCGGCCCCCATGATGATGGCCAGGGGGGTGGTCATGATGCTTTTAGTGTAGAGGGTGGTTCCCTTTTCGGTGGCGGCGATCACCTTCACCCCCGATTCCCGGAGGTAGTCACAATCGTCGACCAGGTTTAAAGACCGGCATACGGGCACCAGGTTGAGGGCCCCTGCCGACGTCTTCATGGCGTCATCCCCCACCCTTGCGGCCCCCTTTTCGGGAACCACCACGGCATGGACGCCGGCGCATTCCGCCGAGCGGACGATGGCCCCGAAATTGCGCACGTCGGTGATCTGGTCGAGGATCAGGATCAGCGGCATCTCCCCGCTTTCCCAGATGCCGGGAAGGATATCGGCGAGACGGTAAAACTCGACGGCCGCCGTGAGGGCGATGACCCCCTGGTGGTTCTTCCGGGTGATGCGGTCCAGCTTTTCGGCCGGCACATACTGAAAGGAAATCTGATACTCCCTGATCAGCGCGTAGAGCTCGCCGAAGAGTTCGTTACTCAGGCCGTTGCGCAGCAACACCTTGTCGATGGGGCGCCCTGCCCTGATGGCCTCGATGACCGTGCGCGTGCCGAAAATAAAATCATCACTCATCCGCCTGTTTTCCATATTACACCTTTGTTTTGAACAATTTACAACCCTTAATTTATCGCACTTCAGACTCCTGAGACCCGGCAGCCCACTGCCATTCTGCCACCGCCGTGACCGCAACCCCAACCAGGGAGATTCCGTTCATCACCAGTATTTTTTCGACTGCCACTCTGCCAGCTCTTCGTGTTCCTTTTCCCATTGGGCAAAGGCCGCGGCCAGTTCCTGTTTCGTCTTTTCATATTTGAGGAACACCTCACCGGAAGTGATCCGTGAGGAGTCGGCCAGCATGGCGTCCATGGCCGAGATGTCCGCTTCCAGGGCGGCAATGCGGGATTCCACGGTGGCGATGCTCTTTTCGATGCGGGAGATCTCCCGGTTGACCCCTTTCTTCTCCCCGAAGGAGAGCTCTTTTCCGTTGGAAGGTCTGACGTCGGCTTTCCCTCCTGTGGAAGATGCCGGCGTGCTGGCAGCCGGTGCGGAACCAGACGGGCCGGCAGTCCGGCCCCCCGTCACCGTTCCTGCCGGGACATCGCCCTTAAAATTGCGGATTTCCAGTTCCCGCATCGATTCCATTTTTTTATTCCGGAGGAAGTCATAGATGCCTCCCAGGTGCTGTCTGACCTTGCGGTCGCGGAATTCGTAAACGCAGGTCACCAGTCCGTCGAGGAATTCGCGGTCGTGGGAGACCACCAGGATGGTGCCGTTGTAGGCTGCCAGGGCTCTTTTGAGGAGTTCCTTGGAGCGCATGTCGAGGTGGTTGGTAGGTTCGTCGAGGACCAGCAGGTTAACGGGTTCCAGCAGAAGGCGCACCATGGCCAGCCGGGAGCGTTCGCCTCCCGAGAGGACGGCCACCTTCTTGTCGACGTCTTCCCCGGGAAAGAGAAAAGCCCCCAGGAGGTCGCGTATTTTGGTGCGTATCTCGCCCACGGCCACGCGGTCTATGGTTTCCAGGACGGTGAGTGAAGGGTCGAGTCTTTCGGCCTGGTTCTGGGCGAAATAGCCGATTTTCACGTTATGGCCGATGCGGGCCTCTCCCGAATAGGGAATTTCGTCGAGGATGATGCGTGCCAGGGTGGTCTTTCCCTCGCCGTTACGGCCCACGAAGGCCACCTTGTCGCCGCGTTCTATGGTCAGGTCGATATCTTCGAGAACGTCGAGTTTTCCGTAGCTTTTGGAGACCCCGCGGCATTCAACCACCACCTGTCCCGAGCGGGGCGCCGGCGCAAAGCGGATGTTCAGGGAGGCATTCTCTTCGGGTTCGATCTCGAGGCGGTCGACTTTATCGAGGGCTTTCATGCGCGACTGCACTTGCACGGCCTTGGTGGCCTTGTAGCGGAAGCGCTCGATGAAGCGTTCCGTGTCCTCAATCATCTTCTGCTGGTTGCGGTAAGCCGCCAGTTGCTGTTCCCGCTGTTCCTCCTTCCACACCACAAAGCGGGAGTAGTTCATCTTCTGGTCCGAGATGCGGCCCATGGATATTTCGATGGTGCGGTTGGTGACGTTATCGAGGAAAGCCCGGTCGTGACTCACAATCAGTACCGTACCTTTAAACTC
>JAAZDE010000185.1 GCA_012512925.1 Desulfuromonadaceae bacterium | reverse complement strand
TTTTCGCGGCCGGCGTTACTATTGCCGCAGTTCTGCTGGCGTGGTCGGTTTACAGCGACTTTCGCCAGGATTTCTCCACCTACCGGGAGCGAGCCAAAGCGTCCTTCGCCGCGCCGGCGCGGTAAGAAGAAATTTTTCTCTCGACCCTGAGAAGGAAGCTGATTCTCAGACATCGCGGCAAAATGGTCTCCACCTCCTGGAAAATCGTCTCCTTCAACATCCGGAAGTTCATCCCATCTCTCTCCCGCAACCGTGCTGATCGTCAAAGTTGTCGCTTCCAAACCGGGAAAGTGGCGCCCCCCCTTGGCGGAGCCGATTTGCAGGTCTTCGTGCGCGTGGTATCCATATTAGAAGAGGGGAAATTCCACAACTCCGCTCCTTTCAACCGCCAACCACCAAGTGTCCCGCAACTGCAGCTCACGATACGGGTGTTCATGATGGTCCGGCAGTATCTGATGCAAGGGGATGGCTGTCGCAATGTTTGCCTTCCCTATCATTCACCTGGTCAATACATGGGCTATCGGAACCCCATGTCAAAAAAATCAGCAGCGCCGTCGACAAAAGCCTCCGTGGTGGAAATCACCCCCGTGAGGTTCCTTTCAGCTTCAGGAAAAGGGTGGATAAAAAAATGTTTCACAAAATTTGACTTATTCGCTGGAAAAATCCCGATAAAAGCACAGGAGCCCCCATGCCCAAACGGTTAGCGATAAAGGTCCTTGCGGTGATGGTTGTCCTAGGCGCGATGTTCTTCGGTTACCGGTATTGGCAATCAAAGCAGCTTTCTCTGCCGCCGGGGATCGTTTCCGGCAACGGCCGGATCGAGGCCAAACTGGTCGATGCCGCCGCCAAAGAAGCCCTCCGGGTAAAGAAAATATATGTCGACGAAGGGGATCTAGTCGAGCCGGGTCAGGTGGTGGTGCAACTCGACACGGTCACGCTCGATGCCCAGATGGCCGAGGCTGAAGCCAGGGTCGCCGCCGCACGGGAAGGCGTGGCCATCGCCAAGGCCGGCATAGTCAGCCGGAAAAGCCAGATCCGGCTCGCCCGGATAGAAACCGAACGGACCCGAAAACTTGTCGAGGAACGGGCCGGTTCCCAACGGGACTACGATGTCTCCAGAACGAGGCTGGAAACCACCATTGCCGGACTTGCCGAAGAGGAAGCCCGACTGCAATCGGCCAGACAGGAGGTCAAAGTCGCCCAGGCCAACGCAGCCACCATCCGCACCCGCATCGAGGATGCGACGCTGAAGTCCCCGGCGCGAGGGAGGGTTCTCTATCGTCTGGCCGAAGTCGGCGAGGTGCTGGCACCCGGCGGGAAGGTGCTGACGATAGTGAATCTGGAGGACGTTTACATGGAGATCTTTCTTCCTGCGGAACAGGCCGCCCGGACCAAAATCGGCGCCGAAGCGCGGATTACCATCGACAATGCTCCCGGCCGCGCGGCGGCCGGCTATGTCAGTTTCGTCTCCCCCGAGGCGCAGTTCACCCCCAAGCAGGTCGAGACCCTCAGCGAGCGGGAAAAGCTGATGTTTCGAGTCAAGATCAAAGTCCCGGAAGAATTGGTTTCCTCGCATATCGAGTTCGTCAAGACAGGCATCCGGGGCGTCGGCTATGTCAAGCTGGCTGAATCGGCCGCCTGGCCGCCCTGGCTGCAGAATCTGTTTGGGCCGACGCTGAAGGATTCGTCCGTCACGAGACCTGTGAATAAACTCTCCCGGGAGACGCCTTGATGAGCAGCCATGAGGATAGACCCGCGATGACGAGAGAACCTCCGTTTAACCGCGGTGCAGCCTGGCTGCTGAGCCTGCTTCTGGCGCTTGGCGGATGTACCTTGGGGCCGGACTTCATAAAACCTCAGGCCGAGGTCAGGGACAATTGGAACGAGCGGGGCGACCCGCGAGTCGCGACCCAGACCGCAGTCGACAGACGGTGGTGGAGTGTCTTCAATGACCCCACCCTCGACCAGTTGATCCAAGTCGCCTCCCGCCAAAACCTGCCGTTGCAGATCGCCGGACTAAGGATCATGGAAGCCCGGGCCCGCCTGGGACTGGCCATCGGCGGGCGGTATCCTCAGCAGCAGGAGACTTTCGGAAGCGTGACCAAATTCGGCCTCAGTCAAAACACTGCCAACGGCTCTGGCGCGGATCGCAATCACTGGGATTACCAGGTGGGTTTTGATGCGATTTGGGAACTGGATTTCTGGGGCAAGTTCAGACGCGACGTGGAAGCCTCCCACGCCGATCTGACCGCCTCAGTGGTCGACTATGATGACGCTCTTGTCTCCCTCACCGCGGAAGTCGCCCGCACCTACACGGTGATTCGCACCAACGAGGTGCTTATCGAACTCGCTGCAGAAAACGTCCAGCTTCAGGAGGAGGGGCTGAGGATTGCCGAATCACGTTTCCGCAACGGGGTCACGACGGAACTCGATGTGACCCAGGCGCAAACCTTACTCGAAAGCACCCGCGCCGCCATCCCCCAACTGCAAACCCAGCTGCGGCAGGCGCAAAACGCCTTGACTACGCTGCTGGGGCAACCGCCGGGCAGCGTCCAGACCTACCTGGCGGAGCGCAAAGGCGTTCCCGTGGCACCGGTGCATGTGGCTGTCGGCGTCCCGGCCGAACTGCTGCGGCGGCGGCCCGATATCCGCAGCGCGGAGCTTGCCGCGGCGGCCCAGTGCGCCCGCATCGGCATTGCCCAGGCCGATCTCTATCCCAGTTTTTCACTCTTTGGCGAGTTCGGGTTTCAGACCAGCGGTCAGGGTGGGATGCAATCGGGGCACGCGGATCTGAGTAACCTGTGGGACGCCCACAGCTTCTTCTATTCCTTCGGACCGCGGCTTAAATGGCCCCTTTTCAATTACGGCCGGCTGAAGAACCAGGTGCGCATTCAGGACGCCCGATTCCAGCAATTGCTCGTCAACTACCAAAACACCGTACTCAAGGCAACCCAGGAAGTGGAGGATACGCTCACAGGTTTTCTCAAAGCTCAGGAAGCTGCAGCTTTTGAGCAGAATGCGGTAAATGCCGCCCGGCGCTCGGTAGGAATCGCCCTGACCCAATACAAGGAAGGCGCCGCCGACTATCAGCGGGTTCTGGATACGCAGCGCGCCCTGTTGCAGGAGCAGAACAATCTGACCCAGACACGCTCGTCCATAGCCACCAATCTGATCGCCCTATACAAGGCATTGGGCGGCGGCTGGGAACTGCGTCAGGGACAGCCCATCCTGGCGGAAAGCACCCGGATCGAGATGCAAAAACGGACGGATTGGGGACGTCTGCTGGCACCACAACCGGTGGCCGAAACCTCGAAGCAACCCTCGGCCCGTGAAATCCCGATTTTGCAAAAACCTGACTGGTAGATTTTCTTATGCCCGCAATTCTCTCCGGAAAATCTTTGATGCATTCGGGAAACAAGGGGAAGGCAACCTTTTCCCTTTCGACCCCTTTCAGCTGCGAAACGCAGGAGGAATGATCCATGACATCCTCCGGGCCCCGGGACTCATCGTCCGCAGCCACCGACAGGCCAGTGGTCTCCATCGGGAAGGTGACCCACCGCTACGGCAGGACAGTGGCCCTCGACGGCATCTCCCTTGATATTCCGCGAGGTCTCATGGTCGGCATCATCGGTCCCGACGGCGTCGGCAAATCGACACTGATGGCCCTCGTCGCCGGCTCCAAGAAATTGCAGCAGGGAAGGATGACCGTCCTCGACGGGGACATCGCCGACCTCCAACATCGACGGCGCGTCTGTCCGCAGATCGCCTATATGCCCCAGGGGTTGGGCAAGAACCTCTATCTGGAACTCAGCGTCCGCGACAACGTCGATTTCATGGCGCGGCTCTTCGGACTCCCCTCGGCGGAACGCTCGACCCGCGTCAGGGAACTGCTCGAAGCCACCGGACTCGGCCCCTTCCCCGACCGTCCTGCGGGCAAACTGTCGGGAGGCATGAAACAGAAGGTGGGACTCTGCGGAGCGCTGGTCCATGAACCGGATCTTCTCGTTCTCGATGAACCCACGACCGGCGTCGATCCCCTCTCCCGACGCCAGTTCTGGACGCTCATCGACGATATCCGGGCCGGCCGACCCGGCATGAGCGTCGTTATTTCCACCTCCTACATGGACGAAGCACAGCGGTGGGACTGGATTGTCGCCATGGACGCCGGGCGCGTGCTGGCGACGGGAACCCCGGCCGAGTTGATGAAAAAGACCGGGACGAGCGATCTGGAACAATGCTTCATCGCCCTGCTGCCCGAAGAAAAACGCCGTGGGCATAAAGCCCTGACCATTCCGCCCCGGGCCTCCGGCCAGACCGAGATCGCCATCGACGCCAAGGGCCTGACCCGCCGCTTCGGCAACTTCACCGCCGTCGACCACGTCACCCTGTCCATCGAGCGGGGCGAGATTTTTGGTTTCCTCGGCTCCAACGGCTGCGGAAAATCGACCACGATGAAAATGTTGACGGGTCTGCTGCCTCCCACGGAAGGAAGCGCCACCCTCTTCGGCCAGTCGGTCGAAGCCGGCAGCCTCGAAGTCCGCAAGAATCTCGGTTACATGACCCAGGCCTTTTCCCTTTACGGCGAACTGACCGTGCGTCAGAACCTGGTCCTGGATGCCCGCCTTTATCATATTCCGCCCGAAAAAGCGAAACGGCGAATCGAGGAACTGATCGAAAAATTCGGCCTCGGCCCCCATCTCGATTCCTTGGCCGAGGAATTGCCGATGGGTTTGCGCCAGCGGCTTTCGCTCGCCGTTGCCGTGCTCCATGAACCGGAAATGCTGATTCTGGATGAACCCACCTCGGGAGTCGATCCGGTGGCCCGGGACAGCTTCTGGGAACTGCTCATCGATCTGTCGCGACGGCAAGGGGTGACGATTTTCGTAACGACCCACTTTATGAACGAAGGGATGCGCTGCGACCGGATTTCGTTGATGAATGCCGGGAAGGTGCTGGCCTGTGACGCTCCGCGGGCACTGATCGAAACCCGCGGCGCCGCCAATCTGGAGGAAGCCTTCATAGGCTGCATGGAAGACGCAATTGCCGAGGAAAACTCGGGTCGCGAAAGCGAGGCCAAAGGGGCCACAAACGCCACCGCAGGGGTAGCAGCAACAGCACCGCCGGCGCCGTCCCGGCCCGCCGGTTTTCGGTTGCGCCTGGGCCGGCTTCTGGCCTACAGCAACAACGAAACCATGCAGATCCTCCGCGATCCGGTGCGACTGGCTTTCGCCTTCCTCGGTTCCGCCCTGCTGATGCTCGTCTTCGGCTTTGGAATTACCACCGACATCCAAAACATCCGCTTTGCCTCTCTCGATCTGGACCGGTCACCGGCAAGCCGTGCTTACATCGAGCAATTTGCCGGATCGACACCTTACTTCATCTCCGGGCCACCGCTCGGTTCTTCGGAAGAGGCCATGGGGAAACTGCAATCGGACGAGATTTCGCTGGTAATCGAGATTCCGCCTGATTTCGGCAGAAATCTGCGCAGGGGCTCCCGGCCGGAGGTCATGGCCCAGGTGGACGGCGCCATGACCTTCCGCGGCGAGACCGTGGCCCAGTATGTTCAGGGGGTCCACAATACCCTGCTCCAGGATCCGGCAAACGGACTGCAGACGGGCGCCAGGAAATACCGGGCCAATTTCCAGGAGCGGTTCATGTACAATCCCACATTCGAAAGCGTTTATTCGATGGTGCCGAGCGTGCCGGCCCTGCTGCTGGTCCTGATACCGGCGATCCTCATGACGGTCAGCATCGTGCGCGAAAAGGAACTCGGCTCCATCATCAATTTTTATGTCACGCCGACCGGGAGACTGGAATACCTCCTGGGGAAACAGCTGCCCTACATTGTCATCGGCATGCTCAACTTTTTCATTCTGGTTGTCATCTCGCTGGTCGTTTTCGGCGTCCCGATCAAGGGAAGCTTTCTGATGCTGACATTGTGTACCCTCCTCTATGTCACCGCGACGACGGGTATCGGCATGGTGACTTCGACCTTCACCAGCAGTCAGGTCGCCGCCGTCTTCGTCACGGCGATTGTTACCATCATACCGACCATCCAGTTTTCCGGCTTGCTGCAGCCGGTTTCGACGCTGGAAGGGAATGCCCGGCTCGTCGGCCTGATCTGGCCGACGACCTACTATATGCATTCCAGCGTCGGGGCCTATACCAAGGGGATCGGAGCGGCCCTCATGATCCAGGATCTGGTTTTTCTGGTCTGTTGTATCCCGGTGCTCTGGGCGGTGAGTCTTATCGGTCTGAGAAAGCAGGAGAAATAGTCATGACTTCTCTGCTGAATATTTTTTGGCTCGGCATCAAGGAGATTCGCAGCCTTTTAAGCGATTGGGTGATGGTCCTGTTTGTGGCCTATGCCTTCACTCTGGCGATTTACGTCCAGGCCACGGGTACGTCGAGTGAGGTCAACAACGCCTCGATCGCTTTTGTGGACGAGGACGGCTCGGCCCTGTCCAAGGAACTCACGAATGCCTTCTATCCTCCCCGTTTCCAAACGCCCCGGACCATCGCCGCCGGAGAGGTTGACGATGCCATGGACCAGGGACGTTTTATGTTCGTGGTGGTAATCCCGCCCCTCCTCGAAAAAGACCTGCGCGCCGGCAGACAACCGGATATCCAGGTGAACATCGACGCGACCGCGATGCAGCAGGCCGGCATCGGCGCCAACTACATCAAAAACATCATCAACGACCGTATCTCGAGCATTCTCAGTCGTACGGATACTCCGGCAACGGGCCCCATCAACCTGGTCATTCGCAAGATGTTCAACCCGAACGGGATATCGTCCTGGTTCATCAGCGTCGTCGCCATCATCAATCAGATAACCCTGCTGACTGTCGTTCTCTGTGGTGCCGCGGTGATCCGCGAACGGGAGCACGGAACCCTGGAGCACCTGCTGGTCATGCCGCTGACCCCCTTTGAGATCGCCCTGGCCAAGGTATGGGCCAACAGTGTTGTGATTCTCCTGGCTACGGGGGTCTCCCTCCTTCTCATCGTCCATATGGCGCTGAAGGTTCTGTTCGCCGGCTCCGTTTCTCTCTGGTTCTTCGGCGTTGTCCTCTATCTTTTTTTCGCCACCGCGCTGGGGATATTTCTGGGGACCATTTCCCGGTCGATGGCCCAGTTCGCCCTTCTGATCATTCTGGTGATCCTGTCGCTGATGCTTCTTTCAGGAGGAAATACACCGGTCGAGAGCCAGCCGGAATGGCTGCAGTACATCACCTTTTTCCTGCCTTCCCGGCATTTTGTCAGCTTTTCCCAGGTGATCATCTATCGCGGCGGCGGCATCGAGGCGGTTTGGCCTCAATTCCTGATGGTCAGCGCGATCGGTCTCGGCTTCTTCGCCTACAGCCTGGCCATCTTCCGGAAATCGATCGCCGCAACCAAATAAGTCTTGAGACATCTCCTGGCTTCCATAAAAATAAGTTTTTTGCTTCTATAGCTGTTCCCCCCCCCCCGCGCCCGGTCTGAAAAGAAATCCAAGGGACCTGAAAGCAAGACATTGATTGGATTCCTGGTGATTTCCCCGTGCCGGACAAATAGAAATGAGAACCCTATGCCTGATCGGAAGCGCCGCCCGCGTGCTCTCAAAAATCATCCATACATCGTTTTAATCATTCTGATTTTTCTGACCGCCGGTTGTTCGTCCCTCCCTCCCCAGCGGGAGATCGGGGATCTGCAGCGGCTGCCGCAAAGTCCGATCGCTTACCTCGATGAGCAAAAATCCCGGCAGCCCTCGATCCCCGACAGCTGCCAAAAAATCCTTGCTGCCGACTTTCTGGAGAAATTTTTCCTGCCCTGGCATGGCGAAGGCCCCTTGCCCACCACCGACAAGCCTTCCTGGGCCATCGCCTGGGTCAACGAACATACGGTGTTCGGCGAAAACCTCCGCCCGGTCGCAGCCAACCGAGTTCAGGAATTGATCCGGCGGGCCGATTTTAAAAAATATCCGAGCCTCGACCAACGTGCCATTACCGTGCACCGCTGCGACCTGCGCGCCCTGCCCTCGCGACGACCCTTCTTCAACGATCCACGGAAGGCGGGGCAAGGGTTCCCTTTCGACCAGTTGCAGCATGCCGCCCTCCCCGCCAATACCCCATTGAAGATAACCCACCAAAGCCCGGATGGCGCCTGGGTCTTCGTCGAAACCTCCCTGGCCTACGGTTGGGCGCCGGCAACCGATATCGCCTGGGTGGACGACGCCTTCGTCCAGGCCTTTGAAACCGGCCGCTATCTCGCCGTCAGCCGCGACGGCACGGCAGTATCCGATACGGAGGGGAATTTCCTTAGCCGGCTCCCCATCGGCAGTCTTCTCCCCCTGGCCGACACCGGCGATGACGGGCATCACGTCCTCGCCGCCGTCGCCGCCAGCGGCCGAACGGCGCATCTGATCCAAGCCCGAATTCCCGGCGATACCGGGGATGTCTTTCCCCTTCCCTTGACCCCCCTGCATCTGGCCACCCTGGCGGAGAGGATGATGGGACAGCCCTACGGCTGGGGGGAAAGCTTCGGCAACCGGGACTGCTCGGCGACGATCCGCGATCTTTTCGCCCCCTTCGGGATCTGGCTGCCGCGCAACTCCGCCCGCCAGGCGCGGGAAGGAAAGATTATCCCCCTTGCCGACCTGGCGCCTGCGGAGCGGGAGCAACGCCTGCTCGCCGAAGGCATCCCTTTTTTGACGCTGGTCCGGATTCCCGGCCACATCATGCTCTACCTCGGCGAATTCGAAGAGCGAGCCGCCGTCCTCCATACCCTGTGGGGGGTGCGCACCAAGAACTTCTGGGGGCGGGAAGGGCGTTGGCTGGTCGGCCAAACGGTGATTACCGGCCTGCAGCCCGGCATGGAACAAAACAGTCCTTTCACCCGAATCGGCGATCTGCGTACCCGAGTCGAAAGCATGAACCTTCTGCCTCCTTGTGAACGGCATCCCGCCAGGAAGTGAACCATATCAGAATCTGTGGTGATTCGCCCGGCAAGCAAGATCCCAGGGCGACCCAAAGGGATTTCAGTCCCCCCGATAGAGCCTTTTCTCTTTCCGGATTGTGCTAAGCTTGAGTGGACGATGCTGCCTTGCGGCAGCCAACCGAAAAAGCTCCCGGTTGGGAACCTGAAAAAAAAGGATGAGGTAGACACCAATGAGCCATGACAAGATCCGCATTGGCATCAGCAGTTGCCTGCTGGGAATGAATGTCCGCTACGACGGCGGCCATCAATTGGACCATTACCTTCGCGACACCCTGGGAAAATGGTTCGACTACGTGCCGGTCTGCCCAGAGGTGGAGATGGGCCTGCCCATTCCCCGCGAGACCCTGCGCCTGGTTGAAAAAGGGGACGAGGTCCGCCTCGTCTTTTCCCGCTCCGGCGAGGACATCACCGAACCCATGCAAAACTGGGCCGAGAAGAGGGTGCGGGAACTGGAGAAAGAAGATCTCTGCGGCTTCATCTTCAAGGCCAAGTCCCCATCCAGCGGCATGGAGCGGGTCAAGCTCTACGACCGCCACGGGATTCCCGCCAAAAAAGGGGTGGGGGTCTTCGCCCGCCTCTTCATGGACCGTTTCCCCCACCTGCCGGTGGAAGAGGACGGGCGCCTGAACGATCCCCACCTGCGGGAAAATTTCATCGAATGCGTCTTCGTCTTCAAACGCTGGCGCGACCTTTTGAAAAGCGGCGCCGGTACCGCCGGCCTGGTGGATTTCCACACCCGCCACAAGCTGCTGCTGCTCGGCCACAGCCCCGAGCTGTATCGCGCGATGGGGAAGCTGGTGGCCAGGGCGGGAGCGGAAGATATCGGGGAACTGCGGAAGGAATACCAGGCCTTGCTGATGAAAGCCATGCGCCTGCACGCTTCCAGGGCCAAACAGGTCAACGTCCTGCAACACATTCTCGGCTACTTCAAGAAGCAGTTGAGCGCCGACGAAAAGCAGGAAGCTCTGGAACTGATCGCGGGCTACCGTCAGGGCAATGTGCCATTGATCGTGCCGGTCACCCTCTTCAACCACTACGTCCGCAAATACCGGGAACCCTATCTCGGCCGTCAACACTATCTGCAGCCCCATCCCGTTGAACTGCAGCTGCGCAATCACGCCTGAGACGGCAATCCCCATGGGCAACATCCGGAGTTGAAAGGAGGCAAGAAATGGTTTCGGGATTCTTTGAAAAGGGATGGTTTCTTCTGTTTTGCGGATTTACCCTGTTCCTTTGGGGGTGTTCCGGCGCGGGGAAAGGCCTGCCCCCCCTCGAAACCGTGGAGCGTGTCAACCTGCCGCGCTATATCGGCACCTGGTACGAAATCGCCGCCTATCCCGCCAGATTCCAGAAAGGATGCGTGGCCACCGAGGCGGAATACTCACTCCGTTCCGACGGCCTGATCCAGGTTGTCAACCGCTGCCGCAAGGAGCGACTCGACGGCCCGCTCCAGTCGGTCACCGGCAAGGCCCGCGTCATCAACCCGCCCGCCAATTCCCGCCTCGAAGTTTCCTTTTTCTGGCCGTTCTGGGGAGATTACTGGATCATCGCCCTCGATCCGGACTACCAGTGGGCGGTGGTCGGCCACCCCAGCCGCAAGTACCTGTGGATCCTCAGCCGCAGCCGCAGTCTCGATGACGGGATCTACCGCCCGCTGCTGGAGCAACTCCCCGCTCAGGGATACGACCCGGCGCGGTTGCGGCGCACCCTTCAGCCCGGCGGCTAGAATTGGATGACCGGGGAGATTCACGCTCCGGCGCCCTGCTACGTGCCGCGTTGAAACAGGCGATAGACCGATCCGCCTTCCAGCGGCGCTGTTTTTCCCGCGGCCCACAAAAGGATGATCATCGCCATCCCCCAGCTCAGACCGATCTGAACGAGACAACGGAACGGGTCGGCGCCAAAAGAAGCGGCGCCGACCCGCACCCCTGCCCCGTAGGCCAGGGCGCCGCCGATACTTCCCAAAACAGCGCCGAGAAGGTACCGGTCAGCCAGCCAAGCCAGAGAATAATGAAGGATCGAGGCAAACTGGAGCCAGAGGATCAGTACCCAACCCGCCGGCAGACCGGGATGAAAGTGGCCGACGGGGAACAGGAGGACCCCGGTTTGAACGTGGAAAGTATCGATGACCAGGCCCAGGAAAAACCCCAGAATAAGAAGCTTACCCTCCCGGCGCGGCTGGCGGTCCAGGAGCAAATGGAGCAGCACCAGCCCCATACCCGTCGTTGTCGCCTGCCAAGGACGTTCATGGACGGCGCCAAAAACACAGACAAACCAACCGCTCTGAAAAAGGGCGTAATTGATCAGGTTACTCCAGGCACGCCCACCGGTCATGAACTCACCTAACTTTCCGGTTCCCCCATCCGGCCCAGCACCAGCTGATAATTGCGGATCAGACGGTTGCGGAATCCGGCCTCGCAATAGCTGAAATAATACTCCCATTTGCGCAGGAAAAACTCGTCGAAGCCCAGTTCGATCACTTTCTGTCTATGGGACAACAGGGCCTCCCGCCATAGCGCCAGCGTGCGGACATAGTGCCAGCCGATATCCTCCATGGCCGTAACATTGAGCCGCGTCCCCTTGGTCATGGCCGCGGTTATCGCTCCCAAGGAGGGGAGATGGCCGCCGGGGAAAATGTGCTTGCGGATCCAGTCGCACCCGAAACGATACGGAAGGTATTTCTGGTCGGGCAGGGTAATGGTCTGGAGGACGATGCGACCTTGCGGTGCCAGTAACCGGTCGAGAGCCGCAAAGTATCCGCCCAGATGACGATGTCCCACCGCTTCAAGCATCTCGATGGAAACGATCCGGGTGAACCGCCCCTCGATATGACGGTAATCGGCCAGACGAATTTCGATGCGGTCCTCCAGCCCTTCCTCCCCCACCCTTCGGGTCGCCCACTCGAACTGCCGGCGGGAGAGGGTGATCCCCAACAAACGGCAACCAGTCTGTTTCACCACCTCCACGGCGAACCCGCCCCAGCCACAGCCGATCTCGAGAACCTGATCCCCCGGGCCGATCCCCGCCTTGTCGATGATGATCCGGAACTTGTGACGCTGGCTCTCTTCAAGTGAATCCCCGGGATCGAGAAAGATTCCGCTCGAATAGGTCATGGTCGGATCGAGAAAAAGGCCGTACAGGTCGTTGCTGAGATCATAATGCTCACTGATGTTGCGCCGGCTGCCGGAAAGGGTGTTGTCCCGGCGAAGATGGGAGAAAAAATGGACCATGCGGCAGGCCAGTGCCGGCCACAGGCGCCGGTCGTTAAGCGCCTCCTCGCGCAGCGACAGGAGAGAAAGCAACTTCACCAGGTCCGGACTGTCCCAATCGCCATCCACGTAAGACTCGCCGAAGCCGATATCGGCGGCGAGCATGGCGCGGCGGAAAAAGCGATCTCGATGCACGGTCAGAGACGCCTGGGGAAATTGTTCAGGAGAGCCAAACGAGCGGCTTTCGCCTCCTGGAAAGGTCACGGTCAACCGGCCGTGATCTAAGCGGCCCAGAAAGCGGAGAATCACCTTTTTGCCCAGCCTCTCCAACATGGAAGGGGGAATCCGACGGATGGTAAGGAAGGAAGAGGGTTCGGGTCTGGCATGAATCTTCAGTTTCTTGCCCAGATAAAGACGGCCTGCCTGCCACAATATCCGGGGAAAGGTCATGGCGGCCCGCAAAGGATGAAGCAGCAGGATGCGGACCAGAACCGCCGGAGTCAGCGGCTGTGCCTGGGCGCTAAAGGAAGCCTCCAGGGCCTGGCGGTCTTCGATGAAATAGATGATTCGGATCGACAATTCTTCATCCGGCGGGGGCAGATGGAACTGGTAGTGCCCCTGCCGCGAAAAAAAGGGAGAGACGTGGAAAACTTTATCCGTTTCAAAGAAAAAGCTTTCCCCCTCCGGCTTGAGCACGTAGAGGTGGGATTCTCCGAAGGTATTATTGACATTGGCGAGAACGCAGACAATCTTCTTCTTTTCGTCAAAGCAGTAAAAAAAACTGACGGGATTGAAGACGTAGTGGAACTGCCGCAAGGCGGTGACAAGAACCACCCGGTGCGGAATCCGATCGATGCCGTTTTCCTTCAAGGCACGCTGGACCTTATCCCATAGGGGCGCTTCGCCGGGGTATAGATAATCCCGGTCATGGACAGCCAGGGGCCGAATGCGGTTGTGGCCGAACCAGGGGGAATCTCGCTCCAGCCGTTCCAACTCATCCAGATCGAGAGCATAGAGATGCAAGGGATAGACGAAGCTGTGCTCCGCCTTATGGGTGCGAATGTGGCGCAGCTCTCCGTCATAAAGACACGAATTCATCCTTTTCCTCGCAATTGCGATACCATTCGCAAACTGGAGCGGACGGCATCTTCATGGAATCCGTATCCGAAATAACTGCCGCAGAAAAAGGTATCGTTGCCCTGGCTGTTGAGATCCGCCAGAAAAGGCTGGGTCTCCATGGAGTCGCTGGTGTAGGTCGGATGGTGATAAACCATGCGGGCGATTACCCGGCTTTCATCAAAATCTCCAGTATGGTTCAGGGTCACCAGATAGTGGTTTTTGGTTTTTAGCCCCTGCAAAAGATTCATGGAGTAGGTGACATAGACCGGCTGGGTCGCCTCGGGACCACTCTCCCTGGTGAAGTTCCAGCAGCACCAGGCTCTTGGCAAAGGGGGCAAAACCGATAGGTCGGTATGGAGCACAGTGTCATTGGCAAGGTACCGCCAGGGGGAAAGCAGTTTCGTCTCCTCGGGCGTCGGATCGCCGAGAAGAAGCAAAGCCTGGTCGGCGTGTGTGGCGATCACCACCTGATCGAAATGTTCCGGACCCTCTCCGTGAAATTCCAGGCGGATGCCGTCGGCGCCGCGGCAGACCTTTCCAACCGGCGTACCGAGGCGGATTGTCCCGGTAAAACAGCCGGCAAAAGCCTTGACGTAACTGGAACTGCCGCCGACCACGGTTCTCCAGCGGGGGCGGTTTCGAAAAGAAAGGAGACCGTGGTTTTTGAAAAAGTTCAGGAATGGACGGGTTGGGAAAATCGCCACCTGCCCGGCGGGGGTAGACCAAATGGCCGCCGCCATCGGTCTCAGATAATTGTCGACCATGAACGGGAGGAAGCGATGCTGAAGGACATAGTCCTCCAGAGTTCCAAGATCCTCATCAGTTTTCAGATCGGCCAAAGCCTGCCGGCAAAATCGCCCGATCTCGATGAGAAAATGGTAGAAGCGGGGATCGAAGAGGTTGCGGCGCTGGGCGAAGAGACCGTTAAGATCATTGCCGGCGTAGATCAAGCCACTCCGTCGGCAATGAAAACCGAAGGACATCTCCGCCTCCCGCGAGGGAACCCCCAGTTCGTCGAGAAAGCCGATAAAATTGGGATAGGTCGCCTCATTGAAGACGATGAAACCCGTATCGACCGGCGTGCCGGCGTCAGGACCCTCCGGGACCAGAATGGTGTGGGTGTGTCCTCCCAGGTAGTCCGCTGCTTCGAAAAGCGTCACCTGATGGCTTGCCTGGAGGCGATGAGCGGCCACGATCCCGGCCACACCCCCGCCGATCACCGCAACCTTTTTTTTCCCGCTGACCTCACTCTGATTTTTCATCACCTCTCCTGATCTTTCGACGATTCGGAAGCGGTTGCCGGCCTCTGGCGCGGAAACCAGGGAAAAAAGGCGTTGGTTCTGGCCTTGTAGGTTTCAAACTGGGGGTTGCCTTGATATTTTTTTTCGAGCATGGGGATGCCGGACACCTTAAGCAGAAGAAAACCAATGGTCAGGGGACTGACCAGACCATAGAAACCCAGAGGAGAGCCGATGCCGACGAGAAAAATCCCCCACCACAGGGTGGCTTCGCCGAAATAATTGGGATGGCGCGTGTAACGCCACAGACCTTCCTGGATAATTTTTCCTTTATTGGCGGGGTTCCGCTTGAAACGGAGCAACTGCCAGTCACCAATGGCCTCGAAGGAAAAACCGAAAAGGAAAAGAAATCCTCCCAGGACATCGGTCCACTGCCACCCGCCGCCGGGCGCGGCGATCACGAGCAGAACCGGGGCCGCCACCACCAGCACCACCGCCCCCTGGAGCAGATAAATCTGCAGAAAACTGCGCCAGACGACGGTCTCTCCCCACTCTTTGCGGAACTTGCGGTAGCGAAAATCCTCCCCTTTCCCCCGGTGTCTGAGACCGATGTGAAAACCAAGCCGCAAACCCCACAGGGCTATCGCAACAAGGAGCACCAAGATCCGGAAATGGAGGCTCATCCCGGCGCCGATGATCCAGGCTCCCCAGCAGGCGAGAACAAAGGCGGGGCCGTAGGCGATGTCGATAAGACTGTTGTCCCCGGCTTTCAGGCCGACCACGAACATGCCGCACATGGCGATCAGGAGCAAAACCACCGCGCTGACAAAGACGCTCGTCATCATCGCCGCCTCACTTAAGCCAGGAAGCGATCAGATAGCTCATTCCCCCGACCAGGGTGCAGAGCAGGGTGCCCCAGGCGATGTCGACCACGGTGACCAGCACCGGCCAGTCGCGGAGGGTGGCCAGATTGGTGAGATCATAGGTGGCGTAGGTGAAAAAACCGAAGAGGGCGCCGAAAAGGCAGGTCCTGGCCAGGGAAGCGGCCTCCAGTCCAGGGCGTACGGCAAAGATGAGAATCCCGGCGATGTAAATGAAATAAAAAAGCAAAGCGGCGCCCCAGTTGACCTGGGGGCTGAGGAGGGAATGGAGCTGTTCCTTGTAGAAATTTCTGGCCGCAAAGCCGAGCCAGATCATGTCGATGGCGAAAAAAACCGGCACGGTGAGCAGATAAAGCTTGAGCCAGAAAAGGATTTTCATAGGTCGACCCCCTGAGAGAAAAACGAACCCTTTACCCTGTTTATACCCTTGCCCCCGAGGCCAGTCACTTCACCTGCGGGCAGTCATGTCGAACTCGACCACCTCCTCAAAGCGGCTGACCAGGACGAAGCGGCTGACGACCACCTCCAGCAAGGCACAGACCGCGGAGGATGCGAAGGAAGCCAGCTGCGGATGCTTGCGGAGAAAGAGCTTCAAGTCGGCATCCCGCGCCTCCCCTTGCCGCTCCACAGCCCGCCCGACGGCGGTCACCGCGGTTGCCTCGGCGACATCGTCAGGCTGATTGGAACGGTTGTCTATAAGCAGGGCAACCGCAGGGTTTGCCGTTATGTTATGGAATTTCCGGCTGGTGCGGCTGGTCAGAAAAAAGAGGCTTGCCAGGTCGTCGCTTGCGGTGAAAGCGACCAGGCTGGCGTAGGGCCCGTCACCGCCATCGGTGGCCAGCACCCCGAAAAGCTGCCGGCATAAAAGATTTTTCAGACGCCTTTCGCTGTCGGTCCGGTCCATGCCAAGGTCCTTCCGGCTGGGGGGAAACGGACTTGATTCCACTGGGTGAATGTCAAAATGATACCAGAACCGGCCTAAGTTGGGAGTTGCGGAGAAGAATATTCGGCGGGTTGAATCCAGGCCATTCTCAATCCATTGCGTAAAGAATGTAGTTGTGGTTGAGATAGAGAACCCGCTCCCCCTGGAAAAGCGGTGAAAAATTTACCGGCTGGTTGAAAAAATCCTGCGCCCGCCCTTTTTCGTTGGGCAGGTCGATGAGTATTTCCCCGCGAATCATCTCCTGACCGATGGTCTTGACGGAAATGGTATGCCATCTTCCGAGGGGAGACATCAGGTCGTCGAAGCCAGCCTGTCTTTCAGCCTCCACAAACACCACATGATTCAGGTTGAGAAGGATGACCGATCCTTCGGGATCCCTTTTCACCGGGATGAAGCAGGTGTTGTCATCGTTCAGCAGTTCGTCCAGGCGCTGGGAGCTGTCATGCCGGAAGGTGAAAAGATGCAGAAAAACATCCCCCGCGACGCGGCTGCCGTCGGAAAGGGTGAAAGTCACCATACGTGAATTTTTCGGAATTTTTTGCCCTTCCATCTGTTTAAGTCCCCCCTTCATTAAACCGAAAAAAGATTCTTGTTGACGGCAAAGCGGCGAGCTTCCTCGACAGTCACCCGCTTGGCCTTGACCAGTTCCTGGAGTGATTGATCCATCAACTGCATTCCCTCCCCGCGGCCGGTCTGGATAATGGAGGGGATCTGGAAGGTTTTCCCCTCGCGGATCAGGTTGGCCACCGCCGAATTGACGGAGAGGATCTCTAAGGCGGCGCACCTTTTCCCATCCACTGTCTTCAGCAGTTGCTGGGCGATCACCCCTTTGAGAGACTCCCCCAGCATGGTGCGGATCTGCTCCTGCTGGTTGGTGGGAAAGACGTTGATGATACGGTCGACAGTCTTTGGGGCGCTGTTGGTGTGCAGCGTGCCGAAAACGAGATGACCCGTTTCCGCCGCGGTGATGGCCAGTTCGATGGTCTCCAGATCGCGCAGTTCGCCGACGAGGATGATGTCGGGATCCTCCCGCAGAGCCGCCTTCAGGGCCGCCGCGAAGGAGCGGGTATGACGCCCCACCTCGCGCTGGTTGACCAGGCTCTTCTGGCTTTCGTGGACGAATTCCACCGGGTCCTCAACGGTCAGGATGTGGTCGTGACGGGTCTTGTTGACATGATCGATCATCGCCGCCAGAGTGGTTGACTTGCCGCTCCCCGTCGGCCCGGTGACCAGCACCAGTCCCCTTTTATATTGTGTGAACTTGAGCACCGTACCGGGCAGACCCAATTGCGCCGCCGTCAAGATCTGAGTGGGAATCAGGCGAAAAACGGCGCTGACGCCGTAACGCCCATGGAAGATGTTGGCGCGGAAGCGGGAACTCAGTTCCGTGACCTCATAGGCAAAGTCGATGTCCAGCATCTCCTCGAAAATCCTTCTTTGAGCCTCGGTCATGATTTCATTGACCAGGCCCTTGCACTGCTCATGGGTAATTTTCTGGGCGATCAGCGGCGACAGGTCTCCGGCCTGGCGCAACATCGGTGGATTGCCGGGGGAAAGGTGGAGGTCGGAACCCCCTTTCTCCTTCATCATCTTGAAAAGGGCATCGATTTTGGCCATGTTCTGTTCCTTTTTTTTAGGAGCCAACCAAGGCGTGAAAAACATCATGGTCTGTCTCGCATTTTTCATGCCCGAAAATTTCCGGCTCAAAAACCGCCGGAATCTGGAAAGAATGGCCTTGCGCCATAAATCTCAGCGAGCGGAGAGCGTTGATTTTTCCCCCTGGAGGACAAAAACGAAGCATAATAAGCTTCGGCCAAAGCCTTCCCGCGCTTGAATGGAGAAAAACCACCATGAAAATACCCGAAATTTTTTTGGAAATCCGTTCTATCCTCGACATTTTCGCCACCATCAGCACGGTTCCGCGCTGTTCGGGCAACGAGGCGAAAATGGCCTCCTGGCTGCGCCGCTGGGCCCGGGAACAAGGCTTTGAGAGCTTTGTCGACCGGGCCGGGAACGTCGTCATCCGCGTTCCCGCCAGTCCGGGAAGGGAACAGGCGCCCACCCTGATCCTGCAAAACCATATGGATATGGTCTGCGAAAAGGATCCCGCCTCCTGCCACGATTTCTCCCGCGACCCCCTGCAGCTGATTGTGGAAGGGGACTGGCTGCGCGCCGACGGAACCTCCCTGGGGGCCGACGACGGACTCGGCATGGCCATCGCCCTGGCCCTGGCGGCTGATGAAAACCTCCTGCATCCTGAACTGGAACTGCTCTTCACCGTGGAGGAGGAAACCGGCCTGGCCGGCGCCCAGAAACTCGAGTCCTCTCTCCTGCGGGGACGGCGCCTGGTCAATATCGATTCGGAAAAAGAAGGGGTTTTCACCATCGGCTGCGCCGGCGGCGAGAACATCCACTTGGAACTTCCCGTGACGCGGGAACCGCTGCCGGCGGATTGGGTGGCGGCCACGGTCACCGTCGGCGGTCTGCGGGGTGGGCATTCGGGGATGGATATCGCCAAGGGACGGGG
>JAAZDE010000184.1 GCA_012512925.1 Desulfuromonadaceae bacterium | reverse complement strand
GCCATGCGCATAAAGGCTCTCCAGTTCGGCCAGAAGTTGCGCCGGGTTTTTGCTGCGAGGGCTGCGGCCGAACAACCCGGTAATGTCGCAGAACTCGCAGTCATAGGGGCAACCCCGCCCGTACTGGATGTTCATGGCGGCGTAATCCCTCATCTTCACCAGCTCCCAGCGGGGGATGGGTGTATCCCTGAGTTGCGCCCATTTGTCGGCGGCATAGATGCGCCGGGGAGCCCCGCGCCGCAGATCTTCCAGAAACGAGGGGAGGGTGACTTCCCCTTCTCCCAGCACCAGGTGGTCGACTTTGGGGAAATCGTCCGGGCACGAGGTGAACAGGGGCCCGCCGGCGACCGTCTTGATCCCCAGGCCTCGGCAACGGTCGATGACCTTTTGTGCCGATTGCCGCTGGATGGTCATGGCGCTGATGAAGACATAATCGGCCCACCGCAGATCCTGGTCGGCCAGGGAACTCACGTTCATGTCGACGAGCTTTTTTTCCCACTCGCCGGGCAGCATTGCCGCCACGGTCAACAGTCCCAGCGGTGGAAAACTCGCCTTTCTGTTGATGAATTTCATGGCATAGCGGAAACTCCAGAACGTGGCCGGATAGCGGGGATAAACGAGGAGAATTTTCATGGCGATGCTCCCGAATTTCTTGGCACTTCCAGGAGGGTGTCGGACTTGGGACGTGGCATCCGGTTAAAGCCATCGGGCGAATAAATTCACGAACCAATCCCTGGCGCTGGGCAAAAGGGGCCTTTTTTTCCACTGATCCCAGTGAATCTCTTCAGAGTCAGCAATATCCCCGGAAAACATTCGCTCCATTTCCTGGGCAAACTTCTTGTCCAGAATAACCGCATTGACCTCGTTATTGTGCAGCATGCTCAGCGAGTCCATGTTGGTTGAGCCGATGGTCGACCAGACGCCATCGATCACGGCGGTTTTCGCATGCAGCAGGGACGTCTTGTGTTCGTATATTTTCACGCCCTTTCTCAGGAGAGGGGCGTAATGATGTCGCTGTGAATACAGCGGCAACCGGGAATCGCTGATCCCGGGGAGAATGATCTTTACGTCGACGCCGCGCTCAGCGGCCTTGGCAAGAGCCTTAACTATCTGTTTGTCAGGAATAAAATAGGCATGCGTCAGGTGTATGGAATGTTCCGCAAACGTGATGGCGGAAACATACATGACAAAAGGGACCCTGTTGGTCTGCCCCGGGGTGCTGCCGACCACTCGCACCAAGGCATGTCCGTTACCTTTTAAATCAGGGTAATAATTATTACCCTCGGAAAGGCTCGATCCCTGTTGCGTGTGCCAGGTGTCAAGAAAGAGTTTCTGAAGTTCGGCAACGGCTTGACCTTTGATTTCAACGTCGGTGTCACGCCAGTGAATCGGCGCCCGTTGGTTTTTTCTCTGCTGCAGAGGATTGCTCGAATATACCTTGCTGATGTTGATGCCGCCGATAATAGCGATTTGTCCGTCCACTATCAGAATTTTGCGGTGGTTCCGATGGGTCAGACCCCACCCCGGCATGGCCTTCATTGGATTGATCGGGTTGAACTCGACAATCTCAACGCCGCCTTCGCGCAGGCGCTGGAAAAAAGAAGCGGGGGTATTCATGCTGCCAAAGCTGTCATAGATCAGATTGACCTGGACGCCTTCCGCCTGTTTCTGCAGCAGCAGATCGGCAAACGCCTGCCCGGTCTCATCATCTTCGATGATATAGCTTTCAAGGTTGATATGATCTCTGCCGTTTTCAATGGCTTTGAACATTGCGGCATAGGTCGCCTGACCATCAGCGAGCAGGGTTACATGGTTTCCTTTTGTCAGCGGGCTGTCGGTGACCGACTCGACCACGACAGTATGGCGCGCCAGAATGTCCGTTGGAGCGACTGTTTTTTTCAGTCGTTCCATGATTGCCCGGCTCTCTTTTGGGGATAACACGCCTTTGACCGAAACAAGCTGGCGCGCACTCTGTGCCGTCGATGCGTCATCAATTATTGCAGAAACGTTCGGCAGGGCCGTACATCCGGTGCTGAGGCCCAGAATGGACGTGAAAAACCACGCACAGAAATGTCTGATGTTCATTATCTTCATCCTCCCCTTCGAGAGGAGGCCATCTGACCTGATTACCCCGCGGGGATACCGGCTTAGCCGCCGGCATCCCCCGTCTTCTCATGCCGCAGATTTTTGGACATGATAGGCCGCACGAAAAAACGGCCTATCGCACAATCAGGTCGTTTTTTACCGATACGACACCCTCCACGGCGCGGGCAACGTCTTCTGCTTTTTTGAGGTCCCGCGCCGAATCGACAAATCCGCTCAACTGAACCACCCCTTTGAATGTTTCAACATTGATCTGAAAAACTTTCAGGTCCGGATCAGAGAAGATCGCCGATTTTACCTTTGCCGTAATGACGGTGTCGTCGATATACTCCCCGGTTCCTGACCTTTTATCCGTTGACGCGCATCCCATGAATGCAACCATAACGGCCAGACAGACCATAAGTTTTACGATGAGCTTCATTTTCAACATGTTTTTTCTCCTTTGTGTTTGTTTGACGTTATCGATCAGGCACAAGCGTCGTCCAGACCCACGCAAATTTTCAGGTCAAACTTTCCGAAAATCATTTTTGTTGACCGCGGAACCGGAACCGGGGCCATTGCATAACGGCGACGGTAACGCTCTCGCCGCCTTCACCGCTTCCGCGCCATCCGTTGAAGTGATCGTGTTGAACCTGATTTCCGGCTCATTTTTGAGAAGTTTCATGGCTCCAATCAGAATGCCGAAATGGGTGGATCTAAGATGGACGTCCAGGTCCTCTCGGGTTTTCCACTCTTCCCTGAAAAAAATATTGTTTTCAGCTTCAACATCCACATAGCAATGGCAGCTTATGCAACCTTGCTCGTATCGGATCGATAAGAGTATAGCTTTCAGCGTTTGAAGAATTTCTTTTAATTTATCTGGTTGTGATGTCAGCTTGATAGTGGCGTCAATCATGGTTTTCCCTCTTGGGGTATAAATTTTATAAGGCTGACGGCTTAGCCAGATGTCCATCTTCCTTCGCCTGAAGAGCGAGTCTGATATTGATACCCCATTCATAACACACCATGGCTAATTCATTTTTTCCTCAGCGGCCTGCCTTGATGGCTTTTTACCAGTTGATCTCATATCACTTCCCTACATTTATCGTGGCGAGGTAATTAAGAATTCCAAAAATATTCAGGAGCCATAAAACCACGGCGATGACTACAACGGCATTCAAAATTGATTTTATTGACCCCGCCATCGGAATGAAACGGTTGATGAGCCATAGAAGAACACCGACCACGATCAGGACAATTATCACTTGAAGTAGCGGCATGTAGCTGATCACCTCCAATCTTTAACGGATGATGTAAAGGTTTTCGGCCGCCTAAATCCGGCCCAGCAGCAGAAGGATGAGGAGAATCAAAAGGATTAAGCCGAGCCCGCCGCTTGGAATATAACCCCACTGGCGGCTGTGCGGCCAGGTAGGCAGAGCACCCACTAACAGTAAAATTATTACGATGATCAGAATTGTTCCTAACATAAAACCCCCTTTTATCCGAGAGCGCACTGTTTTTTCATGTGGATCGAGGAGGCTTTCCCTTTTTTTGAGAACAGCCTCCTTGATCATTGCTATTGGCCCTGGATTACTGGACAGTCATCAGATTGTTGACACTCTTCACACCTTTGACGTCGTTGGCGAGTTTAGTGGCCAGATCCAATTCAGCGGTGTTGCCTGCCTTGCCACTCAATGTGACCACGCCATCCTTGGTGGTGACCGAGGTGTTGAGGGCACTGGTCGATCTGTGATAGAGCAACGTCAATTTAACCAGGGCGGTGATCGAAGCGTCATCAATCTTGTCGCCGAGAGTGCGGGGTTCTTCCGAGGTCTTTTTCACCGTCATTTCATTGTTGACGGCTCTGACCCCTTCGATATCCGCGGTGTATTCCGTAGTCAATTCTTTTTGGGCATGACTTTTGGCTTCACCCCGCAAGGTCACGATGCCCTCTTTGACGTCAACCTCGGTATGTAAACCGCTCACGCTGTTATGAAACAGGAGTGTGGTTTTAATTTTCGCCATAAGCCATGCATCTGACGTTTCAGCGGGTTGCTCCCCTTTGACCGCAAGATTGTTATCCACGCTGGTAACCCCAGGCAAAGCGGCTACGGTCTCCCCGGCCAATGCCTTGTGGGATTCCTCGGTGACGGTTCCGGTCAATGTGACGGCGCCGGCTTTGGACTGGATCTTAATATCAGAGTCTTTGAGGTAGTTCCTGAACACATAGGAATTTTTGGCGGCTGATTCGATCCGGTCGTCCATTTCCGCCGCGCTCAGAGGTGTGCTGAGCGCCAGAACAGACACCGCCGCCACCAGCAGGAAAATAGAATATATTGTTTTCATACAATGCTCCCTTTAGTGTTAATAAGTTGAGGATCACATCTTGGCCGGTTTTTCCCAATCCATTTTCATGAACATCATCTTCTTCATTTTTTTGAACTGTTCATCCGTCAACAAAGCTCGTATTTTTTTCATGTCTTTCAACATTTCCAGATGATGGGCGGTTTTTATCTGGTCAATTTTTTTAACTGCCGCGCTGGACTTTTCCAGGTCAAAGTCTTTCACTTCCATGATTTCCATAAGTTCGATTTTGGCAATTTTCAGGTCGGCCTGGAACCGAGCCTGTTTTTTTTGCATTTCTCTATGGACAGGCTTGATTTTCATGATCTGGTCTTCGGTAAGCCCCATCTCTTCCGCCTGTTCAAGGCACCTATCCATCATGTCACCCATCCTGTCCATGCCATCCATCCTGTGCATGGACCCCATTCCCATTCTCTGGGCAAAAGCCGGCACAGGGGTGCTAAGAGCGAGCAGGGCTGCCGCAGCCAATATGAGCGATATGGAATTTAGTCTTTTCACGTCATGATCTCCTTTTGTTCTTGCTATGTTTGAACTCGTTATTTGCCAAGATTCTTCTTGATCTTGCCGATCTCTCCCTGAATTTTTCCGGTGTTTTTTTCGTCTCTGCCCTCGGTTTCCAACTCCTGATTATCGCTTAATTTTCCGGCAACCTCTTTGATCTTTCCCTTTGCTTCGTGAAACTTACCTTCCGCCTTGTCCCTGATACTCGATTTCATGACATTCACCCTCCAGGTTGTGAAGCTTGGTTTAATCCCCGGCAATTTCCCCGCCGGCGGAATTCTCATTGCCGCTTTCCCGACGCCCGTAAAATGTTCCGGTTTCAGCGGAAAGCGCCTCCGTACTGATTAGCTGCTGATATGG
>JAAZDE010000183.1 GCA_012512925.1 Desulfuromonadaceae bacterium | reverse complement strand
TGTTGACATTTTCAAAGCGGATCACACTGTGCTCCGTTTTTCCGGTACCGAAAGGCAAACCGATCTGCCGGTCGAAATTCTCCGGCGCGACGACAAGATGACATTGTTTATAGCAAAGAATTCATCACAATAACAACGGAATACCTGTTTCAAAAAAAATATTTAAATTCACCAGAGGGAGCTTTCAGCCACGAAAACGGTTCCCTATCCTCTCCCCTTTCATGCACCGGGCTGCCAAATCGGGTAAACTTGCTGATGGAAACTGCGCACTCGAGACAGAATTTATCAAACAAAAGGAGTTCGCCCATCATGCTACGCGTCAAAGGAACCATCGGCATCCTCACCGGAGGGGGAGATGTGCCCGGCCTCAATCCCGCCATCCGCGCCGTCACCTTCCGCGCTCTCCGGGAGGGCTACCGGGTGATCGGCATCCGCCGCGGCTGGGCCGGGCTGGTCGATCTGGTCCCCCACTACAACGAGGACAACGGCGACCACATCGTGGTGCTGACCGAAGATATCGTCAACCGCGCCGGCCGCACGGGCGGCACCTTTCTCCATACCTCCCGGACCCGCCCCAGCCATCTCCCCAAGGCCCTTCTGCCCGAACACCTCAAGGGCAGATACAACGAGGAAATCAACGATATCACCCCCGACGTGCTGCGCAATCTGGAATTCCTCGGCATCGACCACCTGATCCCCATCGGCGGCGATGACACCCTCAGCTACGGCCAGCGCCTGCAGGAAAAAGGCGTCAATGTGGTCGCCATTCCCAAAACCATGGACAACGATGTGCCGGGCACCGACTACTGTATCGGCTTCAGCACCTGCGTCACCCGTACCATCGAACTGACCCACAAGCTCCGCACCACGGCCGGCAGCCACGAGCGGCTGCTGGTCATCGAGGTCTTCGGCCGCTATGCCGGCTTCACCGCCATGCTCCCCACCATGGCCGGCGCCGCCGATCGTTGCGTGATCCCCGAGCATCCCTGCGACGTGGAGCGCCTCACCGAGTTTCTCATCCAGGACCGGCGCCACCATCCGAGCAAATACGCCGTGGTGCTGGTTTCGGAAGGGGCGAAAATGCTGTACGATAATGGCATGAGTTTCGAAGGGGCGGAAACCGACCAGTACGGGCACCGCAAGCTGGGGGGAATCGGCGACCGCCTGGCCGCCCGGCTCAAGGAACTGTCACCGAAATACAATCATGGCCGGGGGGTCAGCATGGTGAACCAGCGCCTCGGCTACCTGGTGCGCTGCGGCGAACCCGACGCCATGGACTCCATCGTGCCTATGGCCTTCGGCAACCTGGCCCTCGACCTGATCCTCTCCGGCCAGTCGGGGAGGCTGGTCAGTCTGCGCAACGGCTGCTACGACAGCGTTCCCCTCGATGTCGTCACCCAGTGCAAGAAGGTGGTCGATATCGACAAGTATTACAATGCCGAGCGGTTCCGCCCCAAATACGAGACCTTCAAAGGACAGCCGCTCTTCATCATGACCAGTGAACTGTGACCGGCAGCAACCATCAACCCGAAGCAAAGGAGGAAATGAAAATCATGGCCATTACATTGATCGATCTGCCCTACCCGAAAGAGGCCCTGGAACCCCACATCAGCTCCCGCACCCTCGATTTCCACCACGGCAAGCACCACAACGCCTACGTGGTCAACACCAACAACCTGATCAAGGGAACCGATCTGGAAAACGCCGATTTGGAAACCATCATCCGCAAAAGCGCCACCGATCCCGCCAAGGCCGGCCTTTTCAACAACGCCGCCCAGGTCTGGAACCACGCCTTCTACTGGCAGTGCATGAAGCCGGGAGGGGGAGGAGCGCCGACCGGAGCCGTGGCCAAGAAGATCGACGCCGAATTCGGCAGCTATGCCGCCTTCGTGGAAGCCTTCAAAACGGCGGGAGCGACCCAGTTCGGCAAGTGCTGCTTCTGTGGCCTCTGTCGTCTTGGCAGGCCTGTATCCCA
>JAAZDE010000182.1 GCA_012512925.1 Desulfuromonadaceae bacterium | reverse complement strand
GCCCGCGAGCATGTGCTGCTCTGTCTGGTGCCGGCCTTTTTCATCGCCGGCGCCGTCGGCGTCTTCGTCAGTCAGGCGGCGGTCATGAAGTATCTCGGCCCCCGCGCCAACAAGGTGCTGGCCTACGGAGTCGCTTCCGTCTCCGGTACGGTGCTGGCGGTCTGCTCGTGCACCATTCTGCCGCTCTTCGCCGGCATCTACCGGATGGGGGCGGGTCTGGGACCGGCCAGCGCCTTTCTCTACTCGGGGCCGGCCATCAACATCCTCGCCATCGTTCTGACAGCCTCCGTCCTCGGTCCCGAAATGGGCATCGCCAGGGCCGTCGGCGCCGTGGTCTTCGCCGTGGTCATCGGGTTGTGCATGCATTTCATCTTCCGCAAGGAGGAAGAGGCCAAATTCGAGGCGGCGGCCGGTTTTCCCGAACCGGAAGTTCAGCGCCCTCTGTGGCAGACAGCCCTTTATTTTGCTGCCATGGTCGGCATCCTGGTCTTCGCCAATTGGGGGCGCCCGGAGGAAACAAGCGGTTTGTGGCACCTCATCTATATCTCCAAATGGTGGGTTTCCTCGCTGTTCGCTTTGGCCTTGGCCGTCATCCTGGTTCTCTGGTTCAATGTAGGCAAGTTTCAGATGCTGCTGGCGGCCCTGCCGGTGCTGGTTCTGGCCCTGGTTTTTCCCCAATATCCGGCGCTGGCCTTTGTCGCCGGGAGCATCGGCCTGTCGGTGTTGACCGCCACCGGCGGCGGGAAAAAGGACGGCGAACTTCAGGAATGGTTTGCCGTCTCCTGGGATTTTGCCAAGAAGATCATGCCTTTGCTGTTCTGGGGTGTGCTGATCTCCGGCGCTTTGCTGGGCAGGCCTGAAAATGAGGGGCTGATCCCCTCCCATTGGATCTCGGGCCTGGTGGGAGGCAACTCGCTGGGGGCCAACCTCTTTGCGTCGGTGGTGGGGGCCTTCATGTATTTCGCCACCCTCACCGAGGTGCCGATTTTGCAGGGGCTGCTCGGCGCCGGCATGGGCAAGGGTCCGGCTTTGGCCCTGCTTTTGGCCGGTCCGGCCCTGTCGCTGCCCAACATGCTGGTCATTCGCAGCGTCATGGGCACGCAGAAGACGGTCGTTTTCGTCTCCCTTGTCGTCGTCATGGCGACCATAAGCGGCCTGATTTTCGGCGCTCTTTTTTAAGCCCAAGTTTTCCGGAAGGCGGAACCTGTTCCGTCTCTGTCAAAAATCTCTCTTGCGGGAAAGGAAACAAACATGAAAAAGATTCAGATTCTCGGCACCGGTTGCGCCAAATGTCAGAAACTGGCGGAGAACGCCAAACAGGCCGCCGAGGAACTCGGCCTCGACTATGAGATCGAAAAGGTCACCGCCATCAACGACATCATGAAGTTCGGCGTCATGGCCACCCCCGGTCTGGCCGTGGACGGCAAGGTGCTGTTGCAGGGGAAACTCCCCTCCGCCGAGGAAATCAAAAAACTGCTGGGATAAAAAACCGTTTTCCGGTGAAAGGCTTGAACGATGACCTCCAGACCGAAAGCCCGGAAAGGGCGGCTACTTTTTTTAACCCTGGCGGCCTTGCTTCTGATGGCCGCGGGCGGATTCGTGGACAGCGTTCGCGGCCAGGAGAAAACCCTGCCCCGCCTGGTCGATCTGGGGGCGACGCAATGCATCCCCTGCAAGATGATGGCGCCCATTCTCGATGAACTGGCCAAAGAGTACGCCGGGAAACTGGAAGTGGTTTTCATCGACGTCTGGCAAAACCGGGATCTGGCTGCCGAATACGGAGTCCGCATGATCCCGACCCAGATCTTTTTCGCCCCGTCCGGGGAAGAACTGTTCCGCCATACCGGCTTTTACGCCAAAAACGATATCCTGAACAAATGGCGGGAATTGGGCTATCCCTTTGCAGCGAAATAGGAT
>JAAZDE010000181.1 GCA_012512925.1 Desulfuromonadaceae bacterium | reverse complement strand
TGATTGGAATCCTTTCCGGTTTGATGATGACCACTGCCCTGGGATGGGTCTCCTGGCTCTCACTGAATCAACTTTCCGATCGAATCGCCGCCATCGGCAAGGGGATTGTCACAGCCGAAAATTTTTCTCCCCCCCCTTCCCCGGCACGCCAGGCCCGGCCGGAAAATGGGCTGACAGAAACCTCCGTGTTTACTCCCCCACTTTCCGCCGCCGATCAGCCAGGTGCAGCCTGGCCCGAGAGTTTTCAGTCCGAGGTCCGAATCATCAAAAAAGAGGTCATGAAAACCTGGCTGCTGACCGCCAGCGGCCTGCTCCTGGGAATTATCGCCACCGGCTTTTTCCTGAGGCGGATTCGAACCGGAAGAACGGAGGCAGCCTCCGAGCCTCCGGAACTTTTCTGCCTGCCTAATCAGCCGGCCAACCCCGGCCAGAGAGGAGAAGGGTCGCTGCCCCGTTTTCATGACCCCATGACCGATCACCAGTTGTGGGAATCCCGTCAGAAACTCCAACTGGTCCTCGACAACATTCCCCAGTATGTTTTCTGGAAGGATCGCCAATCGGTCTATCAAGGTTGCAATCGCAACTTCGCTTTGGCGGCTGGGGTTGGCGAAGCGGAGAACATCGTCGGCAAATGCGACCATGAACTGGCCTGGGCAGGTGAAGAGGCGGAATGGTACCTGAGATGCGACCAGGAGGTGATGACCAACGGCATTCCCCTCTACCATATCGCCGAAAGCCAGCGAAAGGCCGATGGCCAGAAAATATGGATCGACACCAATAAAATCCCCCTTCACGACACAACAGGGAAAGTGGTCGGCATCCTCGGCACCTATGAGGACATCACCGAGCGCAAACTTGCCGAGGAAAACCTCACCAAAGCCCTGGCCGATGCGGAGCGGGCCCGCGAAAAGATCGACGCCATTCTCAAATCAATGACCGAAGGCCTGCTGGTCGTCGATCTCGAAGGACGAATCCAGTTGATAAACCGGGTTGCCGAGAAGATTGCCGGCATCCCCCCCGATTCAGGGCTGGAGCAGCCACTCCAAACGGTCATTCCGGAAAAAGGACTGCTGGAACAGATATCCCGGACCATCAAAGGGAAACGAAGCGTCAAACCCCTGGAATGGCAGGTCCGCGATTCGGCCTCAGACCAGGACAGAACCTTCGTCACCCTCAGCAGCAAGGTAAAAAACAAAAACGGCGAGATCACCGGCGCCTTGACCATTCTGCGGGACGTCACCCGCGAACGGGAAATCGACCGGATGAAGAACGAATTCATCGCCACCGCCGCCCACGAATTGCGCACTCCATTGACCACCATCATGGGCTTTTCGGAAATCCTCCAGAAACCCGAGGAATTCGGCATCGACGGGGAGGAGCAGAAACAAGAGTTCATTTCCACCATCCATGAAAGCGCCTGCCGCCTGAACACCATCGTCTCCGATCTGCTCGATCTGAGCCGGGTCCAGTCGGGACGGATGATCACTCTTCATCGCGTCCCCTGCGACATCACCGAGCTTCTGCGCGGACAGGTAAAGAAATACCGCAGCGAAAAAGGCCATCACCAATACACCTGTTCAATCCCGGACCGGGTCCTGCCGATGCTGATCGATCCGGCCAAACTGGAACAGGTGGTGGATAATCTGATGAGCAACGCGGTCAAATTCTCCGCCAAGGGAAGCACGGTGCAGGTCATCGGTGAAATCATCGATGATTCATTCCAGGTGACCGTCGCCGATCAGGGGATCGGCATGACCCCGGAACAGGTGGAAAGGGTTTTCGACAAATTCTTCCGGGCCGACACCTCCGACACCGCCCCGGAAGGCCTGGGGCTCGGCATGGCCATCGTCAAAAACATCATCGAAGCCCACGACGGCAGGATCTGGCTGGAAAGCGAAGCCGGAATCGGCACGAAGGTTTGCTTCAGCCTCAAAATTTCCCAGGCAGCGCCGGAAAATGGCCCCGACAAAAACCTCCCGGCGGAAAAGACCGATCTGCTATAGTGAAACAATGCTTTTCTTCACCGCCACCATCGCCACCGTTTTGGTACTGATGCCGACCGATCTGTGGGCCTGGGGGATGGGGGTCCATCTGCAGGTGGGTTCGGAAATTCTCGCCAACCCGGGGATTCTGCCCTCCCTGGCGGCGGACGTGATCGGCCGTTTTCCTTTCGATTTCCTCTACGGTTGCGTCAGCGCCGACATCACCATCGGCAAGAAATTCACCCACCATCTTCAGCATTGCCATTCCTGGCGGGTCGGGAAAAAGATTCTCGAGGCGGCCGACAGCGATTCCCGCCTGGCCTGCGCCTTGGGTTACCTGGCCCACCTGGGGGCGGATACCATCGGCCACTCATTTTTCGTCCCTTACAAAATGGTCCGCTCCTATAACACCCCCATGCTCCGCCACACCTACTGGGAGGTCCGCCTCGAGGCGAAGGTCGATCCGGAGATTTGGAAGCTGGCCAGGGAAATCTCGCGGAGGAATTTCCGCGACAACGACGCCATGATGCAGCAGGTGATCGCCGAAACCCTCTTCTCCTTTCGAACCAACAAACAGATCTTCAACTCCCTGCTTCTTTTAAGCCGCCTTCGCCAATGGCGCCGGGTCCTCCTGTCCCACTCCCAGGTCAGCAAATGGACGATCCGCGAAGAGGATGCCCGGGAGTACCTGACCCTGGCAAGAGAAGCCGCCACGGATATCCTCGTCCATGGAGAGGAGAGCCCCTATTGGAAGGCCGACCCGACGGGAGAAAGAGCCCTTCAGGCCGCCAAGATGATCAGGCGAAACCTCAACACCCTGTGGCTGGACGGCAAACTGCCGCCCCGCGAGGCGCAGGAAATTATTCGTCAATTGAAGGAGAAATTTCGCGAGGGAATCACTCAGCCGGACAAGCTTCTGGAACTGCTGTCGGCGGAGTGAGGCTGGTGGCTGGTGGCTGGTGGCTGGTGGCTGGTTAGAATAATTCGACGGCGGGAAAGGGTATAAAAAAACGAAGGGATTTGTCCCCTTCCCATCCAGCTTTCATGTGCAATCACCGTTCGCCGGGCTACGGACGGCGAGGTCCCTTGTCACCGCCGCCGCGCTGCGGCCACCCGGTCCAGAATCCGTCCGGCCACCGTTTCCTTGGGTAGGCAGGGGAGGGTTTCACAGCCGCCGTCAGCCGACAGCAGAGTGATGATGTTGGTGTCGGCGCCGAAACCGGCGCCCGGTTGATTGATGTCATTGGCCGCCACCAGGTCGAGATTCTTGGCAACCAGTTTGCGGCGGGCGTTTTCGAGCAGGTTTTCCGATTCGGCGGCGAAACCGACAACGAACCGTCCGCCCTTCTGTTTCCCCACCTCGGCCAGGATGTCGGCCGTCCGCTCCAGCCGCAAGGCAAGCCCCTCCGCCTCCCCTTTTTTCAGCTTTTGGGGAAAGGGTTCCGCCATCCGGTAATCGGCCACCGCCGCCGCCATGATGACGACGCTGGCCTCGACGAGTCGATCGAGCATCGCCCGGCGCATCTCCTCGGCGCTGGTCACCGGGACGAACTCAACCCCGGCCGGAGGGCGAAGGCAGGTCGGCCCCGAAACCAGGATCGTCCGCGCCCCCCGCAGGCGAGCGATTCGGGCCAGGGCGTAACCCATCCGGCCGGAGGAAAAGTTGCCGATGAAGCGTACCGGGTCGATCTTCTCCACCGTCGGCCCGGCGCTGACCAGCACCGTCTCCCCAACCAGATCGCGGTCATGGAGAAGACCTTCGATCTCTTCAAAAATCCGCTGCGGCGCGGGAAACTTCCCCTTCCCCTCGGCACCGCAGGCCAACGGGCCGGTATCCGGCTCCAGGATACGGCAACCCAGGGCCCCCAGCTTTTGCAGGTTTCCCTGAAAAATCGGGTTCTCCCACATATTGACATTCATTGCCGGGGCAAAAAGAATCGGCGCCCTGGTCGCCATCAGGGTGGTCGAAAGAAGGTCGTCGGCGATGCCCGAGGCCACCTTGCCGATCAGATTGGCGGTGGCGGGGGCGATGACGAAGAGGTCGGCCCGTTCGGCCAGGGAGATGTGACCGATATCCCGTTCGCTGATGAGGTCGAAGAGTTCACCATGAACCGGCCGGCGAGAGAGGGTCTGGAAAGTGAGCGGAGTCACGAACTGCTTGGCGTTTTCCGTCATCACCACGAAGACCTCGGCTCCCGCCCTGGTCAGCAGGCGCAGCAGTTCCACCGCCTTGTAGACGGCGATGCCGCCGCACACGCCGAGAACGATTTTCTTCCCCTGCAATACGTCTAGGTCCTCTCCCCGGCCGCTCATAGATACCCTTCCTGGGAACGGAGAAAGGGGTTGTGGGCTTTCTCCCGGCCGATGGTGGTGTCGGGTCCGTGGCCGGGATGGACGATGGTCTCGTCGGGAAGAACCAACAGCCGGTCGCGGATGGAAGCCATCAGGGCGTCAAAGTCGCCGCCGGGCAGATCGGTCCGCCCCACGGAGCCGGCAAAGAGGGTGTCGCCGGAGAAGAGATGGCCATCGACCAGGAAAGAGACCCCTCCCGGGGTATGCCCCGGCGTGTGGATGACGGTGATTTTCAGATCACCGACGGAGAGCACCTCGCCATCCTCAAGAAAGCGGGAAGGAAGGGGTGAAGCCTCCAGGCGGCAGCCGAACATGGCGCCCTGGGAACAGATCGCCTCCAGCAGTTTCCGATCCTGCCGATGGATCAAAAGGTCGGCCCCGCTTTGCCTGACCAGCCAGGCGTTGCCGCCGGCATGATCGAAATGGCCGTGGGTGTTGGCGACGATGCGCAGGTTGAGTTTCTCCGCCGTCAACAGCTTCCAGATCTCCTTCTCGTCGCCGCCGGGATCGATCACCAGGGCTTCCCGGCTGCGGGAACAAGCCACTACATGGCAGTTGACATCCAGGGGACCCACCGACAGGGTATGGACCATCATTTTCTAACCCTCCTCTCCGTCGCGAGGGCGGAACAGTTCCAGACTTTTTCCCTTGAGTTGCTCACCAAGGGTTACCCGCAACTCCCGACCTCCGCCGCCGGCCTTCTTTTCCTTCCGCCGGAGCGGCAGAGCCGTTTCCCCCCCGCCGGTTTCTTCATCCTTCAAGGCTTCGGCGGCCGGTTGCCGCTCAGGAAGGATCTCATCTCCGGCAAATCCCTTGAAAAAATAACGCTCCAGAAGGCGGTGATAGCCCGTCCACGAAACGTCCCCGTTGATATCGTTTTGCAAATGGAGGCGGACGGCGCTGATCTTGGCGTCGAGATCGTCCAGCATATTGAGGATGACCGCCTCCAGGGTCTTGGGGCGCTTGGGAGAACCGAAATCGTACTGGCCGTGGTGGGACAGGAGCAGATGCTTGAGAATAACCGCTTTCTCGGCCGGAAAGCCTTCAATGTGGCGAATCTTCTCGGTCACCATCTCAACGCCGAGCATGATGTGCCCCAGCAGCTTGCCGTCGTCGGTGTAATCGAAACTGCGCCGGAAAGAGAGCTCCGCCGTTTTGCCGAGATCGTGAAGAAGAGCGGCAGTCACCAGCAGATCCCGGTCCACATCGGCGTGGCGGCGGCTGATCTCTTCGGCCAGGTCGGCCACCGCCAGGGAGTGCTCCAGAAGACCGCCGACATAGACATGGTGCATGCTTTTGGCGGCGGGAGCCAGACAGAATCGGTGAAACAGTTCGCCGTCGGCCAGGATCCCCTCCAGCAGGGCGCGGTAGTGGGGATCCGACACCTGACCCGCCCGCGTGGCGAATTCGGCCGCCATCTCATCCCGATTTCTGGGCGCGGTCGGCAGATAATCCTCCAGATTCACCTCCTGCTCGGGGAGGGACTTGAGTTCCTGCACCACCAGCTGCATCTTGCCCAGATAGCGGGAGGCCCGCCCTCGCACCCAGAGAAAGTCATCCTTGCGGAAGCGGTCCGCCAGTTCGTCCACCCGGTCCCAGATCCGTCCCTCCAGTTCTCCGCTGCGGTCCATGAGGCGGATCGTCATGTAGGGTTTGCCGTTCTTGGCCATGGCGGTCACCTTGTCCTTGACCAGAAAGGTGCTTTCCACCAGGTCCCGCTCCTGAATATCGTTGACAAATTGCGTTTTCACGAATCGATTCCGCTCCGTTCCATTTTTTTGAGAATAAGATCGGCGGTTTTCAGACCATCCGCCGCCGAACTGACAATGCCCCCGGCATATCCCGCCCCTTCCCCCACCGGATAGAGTCCGGGATGGGACAGGGAAGCGCCGTTTTCCCCCCGCAGGATGCGCCACGGGGCCGAGGTCCGGCTCTCCAACCCGACCAGGACCGCCTCCCGGCTCAAAAAACCGGGCATGGCGCGTTCAAAACAGGGAAGGGCTGTTTTCAACTCCTCCACGGCGAAGGAAGGAAGCACCTCCCGCAGATCGGCCTCCCGCCATCCCGGCCGCACCGTGGAGCGCAGCGTCCCGTGACCGGCGCCGAGAAAAGCCAGCAGATTCTGGGCAGGAGCCCGGTAGCCACTCCCCCCGGCGACAAAAGCTTTTTCTTCCCAGCGCCGTTGAAAATCGATTCCGGCCAAGGGATGGGGGGAGGAGAAATCCCCGGGGCGCACCGCAACCACCAGGGCGCTGTTGGAAAAAGCGCCGTCCCGGTCGCGGCGGCTCATGCCGTTGACCACCATTCTCCCCGCCTCGGAACAGGCGCTGATCACCTCCCCGCCGGGGCACATGCAGAAGGAGTAGGTTCCCCGTCCGGTCTGCGGATTGTTGTGACTGAGGCGATAATCGGCGGCATTGCAGCCCGGAAGCGACGACCTTCCCCACTGGATAGCGTTGATCAGCGGTGCCGGATGTTCCACCCGCAGGCCGATGGCGAAAGGCTTGCTCTCCATGGCCACGCCGGCCTCGTAAAGCATCCGGCAGGTATCGCGGGCGCTGTGCCCGCAGGCCAGAATCAAGGCTTCGCAAAGGATCTCCCGGCCTTCGACCACCCCGCCGACAACCCCCTGCTTTCCGGTCACCAGGGCGCTGAGCCGGGTCTGAAAACGGATCTCCACGCCGAGGTCGGCAAGAAGGCGGCGGAAGCGGATCAGCACGGCGCGAAGGCGGTCGGTGCCGACGTGGGGCTTGGCCTGGACCAGGATATCCTCCGGCGCCCCGCACTCGACCAGGGTTTTAAGTATCAGCGGAATCCACGGGCCGCTGATGCGGGTGGTCAACTTGCCGTCGGAAAAGGTTCCAGCCCCCCCTTCGCCGAACTGGACATTGCTTTCCGGGTCGAGGGCCCCGCCGTCCCAGAAGGCCTCCACATCGCGGAGACGCTCCTCCACGGGACGGCCCCGCTCGACCAGCAGGACCCGCGCCCCTCCCTGAGCCAGCCGCCAGGCGGCGAACAGCCCGGCCGGCCCCATTCCCGCCACCAGCGTCCGGAAAGGGCGGCGGCAACGGATCGCCTCCGGCAGAGCCATCACCGGAGCCCTGGCCAGGTGGCGGTTGGCACGCTCCCTTTCCAGCAATCCCTGTTCGTCGTCGTACTCGAAATCGACGGTGAAAACCTGGACGATCTTCGACTTGCGGCGGGCATCGATTCCCTTGCGCACCACCCGCAGGGCACCAAGCCGCTGCTCTGGAACAGCCAGCAGACGGGCAACGCGGCGAGGCAGGCAAGCCTCATCCTCGTTCAGGGCCATCGTTATCTGACTGAGGCGCAGGGTCATGGAAAATCAGCTTTGAATACCGGCTCCGGAATCACTGGACAACGCCTCTTTCCCTTCCATCTCCCCTACATCCCGGCTCCAGGGGAGTTGAATATGGAACACCGCCCCTTTCCCTTCCGCCCCTTCCACGAAGATGGCGCCGCCGTAGGATTTGACGATCCGCAGCACCACGGAGAGCCCGAAACCGATCCCCTTCTCCTTGGTGGTGAAAAAAGGATCGAAGATTTTGGAAAAATTCTCCGGAGGGATCCCCGATCCGCTGTCGGAGATGATCAGATGAACGAAGCGGTCATCATGGAACAGGTTGATTTCCAGATCACCGCCGGTTCCAACCATGGCCTGCACCGAGTTGCTGATCAGATTGGTGAAAATCTGTTCGATCTCCGACGCATCGGCCATGATCCTGGGCAGATTGGGCAAAAAATCGCAGTGCAGGCGGATCTGATGAGCTTTGAAAGTGGAGGAAAAGACCTCGGTCACCCGGCCCGCCACCTCCGGAAGAAAAACCTTCTCGGGAGCGAAATGGGAACGCTTGCTGGTAGCCAGCAGCTTGACCAGAATGCCATCGATGCGGTCCACCTCCTGGAGAATCTTGTCCACACACCCCGCCCTCTCGGAACCCTTTTCCTCCGTGGACTGCAGAACCTGGGCGAAGAGACTGATGGCGTTGAGAGGATTGCGGATCTCATGGGCCATGCCGGCCACCAGATGGCCCAGGGTCGCCAGTTTTTCACTGACCAGCAATTCCTTGTTGGCCGCCTCCAGTTCCTTGGTCTTTTCGTCGATACGCCTCTCCAACTCGAGGTTCCACGATTCGATCTCCTTGAGCAGACACTCCCGCTCCCGGAGCAGTTCCAGATTGCTCAGTTCGGCGCGGCGGATACGCAGCACATTGCCTATCCGCTCCAGCAGATCGTGGCTTTTGAAAGGTTTGAGGATATAATCGGAAGCTCCCGCCTTCATCAATTCGACGGCGATCTCTTGGTTCCCTTTGCCGGTCAGCATAACTACATAGGTTTCGGGATGATTCTGGCGGATCCGGCGCAACGCGGTCATGCCATCCATTCCCGGCAGCATGTAGTCGAGAAGGGCAACAGCGGGGCGCTTCTCCGCCACCAGGCGCAGCCCCTCTTCCCCGCTGAGGGCCTGAAACACCTCGTAGCCGCGGCTCTCCAGAACCAGAGCAGCCAGTTCAAGAATCATCGGTTCGTCATCGATAACCAGGATACCGTCATTCATCATCGACCTCTCGGTTGGGCAACATATCGGGTTCAGAATACAATCCGGAGGTCTGCCTTTACAAGCCCAAACCACACTCCAAGGGCGCGCCCTCCGAGATTGATGCCCCTGACACTGCACCTTCCAAAACGCTCTCCGAGAGGTGCCATCTTATTCCCATCCTTCACGTCTGGGCAAACCCTTTCCAGCCCTTTTCAACTTCTTTCCCGGCTAATCCGCCAATCAAAAGCGACAAAAAGCAGTCCGTCAAAAGCGGATTTACCTGGGAATGCCGTCTCCGCTGCCGGAATTTTAAATTAAAAAATTATTTTTAAATAAAAATTTAAATCTATCACATTGCTATTACAAGGATAAAAAACACCATTTTAATTTTTATTTTTTAATTTTTCAAGAAGGACGCATGGGCATTTTTTGTGCTTAAACCTTTTTCGGTATTGCTTTCCCCTATTCATTTGGAGGCCATTTGATGACAGGTTCCAATCAACGCGGCTTCAGTCTCATGGAACTGATTACCGCCATGGCCCTCATGGCCCTCATGGCGGCCATCACCGTTCCCGCCTTCAATGCGTGGCTGGCGGGTTACCGTCTCAAGGGGTCGGCCATGGCCCTTGTCGGCCACCTGCAGAGAGCCCGCTCCGAGGCTCTGTCCAAGCAGACCAACTGCGCCATCACCTTCAACACCACGGTCGGCGGGGTCACCTACGACTATATCGTCTACCTCGATTCGTCGGGGGATCTCAAGTACGATGCCGGCGAAACCCTTCTGGTAACGGTAAAACTTGCCGACCAACCGGGAATCTCCTTTAAAAGCGGCGGCATCGACCTCCCCAACAACACCTCGGGAAAACCGTCGGTGGCCTTCAACCCGCTGGGCATGCCCCGGGACAAGGACGGCGGTTTTGGCGACGGATCGGTAACACTGAAAAACAATCGGGGCAGCGAAAAGATGGTTGCCCTAAGCGCCGTCGGCAACGTCCGCATCAACTGACCTCGCCGCAAACGGGGGTTTTCCGGATATGAAACATTTCGACCACAAAGGCTTCACCCTCATCGAGGTGCTGGTGGGGATCATGCTGACTGCCATCGCCGGCGGCATCCTCTTCTCGGCCTTCCTCTCCCAGAACAACACCTACCTGACCCAGGAACAAACCGTGGAGGTGCAACAGACTCTGCGCGGCGCTCTGGAACTGATGACCAGGGAAATTCGCATGTGCGGCTTCGACCCGGCAAGGACCCGGCTTTTCGGTATAGGAGACGTCACCGTAGGCAGCGGGGGAATGGCCTGTACCGCCGACTGGCAGGAGAGCGGCGATCCCGCAACCGGCGGCAACGAAATCACCTACGAATTCAAAAACGGCCAATTGATCCGCAGCAGTGACGGTTCGGACAAGGTACTGGCCGAGGATATCGAGGGGATGTCCTTGGCCTTCGCCTTTGACAACGACGAGGACGGCGATGTCGATCTCTCCGCCAACGGCCACGTCATCTGGGCCATAGACAGCGACGGCGACGGCAATCTCGACAAAAGCCTCGATACCAACGATGACGGTTCCATCGACGCAAACGACAGCACTGCGGGAACCGCCTTGACGACCCCCGTCCCACTGAACCGTATCCGGGCGGTCCAGATCTGGCTGCTGGCACGCAGCCGGATCGAAGGCAAGACCCTGGTCAACAGCCGCACCTACGTGGTCGGGAACAAAAAGATCGCCGTGAGCGACCGCTTCCAGCGCCGTCTGCTGGTGGCCAATTTTGTTTTCAGAAACATGGGGATATGACGATGAAAGGACAACCCTTCAGCAACCAGGAGGGCTTCGGCATTCTCGAGGTGCTCATCGCCCTGACCATTTTCGCCGTCGCCGTTCTGGCCCTGGCCCAGCTTCAGATCGGCGCCATGAAAGGGAACACCACCTCGCGCCAGCTGACGGAGGCCAGCTATCTCGCCCAGAACAAACTCGAGCAACTGGTCAGCCTGCCCTTTCCCAGCCTGGTGGACGACGGCGCCGGCAGCCTGAATTCCACCGGCGCCGACGCCGACGGCACCGAGACGACCTCCGTCCTGGGGGCGACCTATCAGATCTCCTGGAATGTCGACGACAACAACCCGGAAGCCGACATGAAGATGCTGCAGGTCATCGTCACCTGGCGGGAGGGGGCCGCCACCAAGGAACTGTCCCTGAGCCGGGTTCATTGTCACAGCAACATTTGAGTTTCGCCTTGCCGCGCTGGAGAAAGTCATGCCGAACACACCGCTTTCCGGGGAAAAAGGGTTCGCCCTGCTCACCGCCATGGTTCTGTTGGCCGTCCTCTCGCTGATCGCCGTCACCATGTCGAAGACGACCGTCAACGAACTTCGCGTCACCACCAACACCCGCTCTCACAAGGCGGCCTTCAACGCGGCGGAATCGGGTATTTCCTATGTTGTCGCCACTCCTGCCCTTTACGGCAGCAACAACCTGTTTCTCGACCCGGATGACTCTCCGGAGGAGGGAAAAACCCTCGACACCGATTCCTCCTTCAAAGTCAAAGTAATCTATAAAGGCCCCAATGCCTCTGAAAACATCCTGCGGGGCTCCGGCTTTTCCGCGGGCAAATTCCGCGCCCACAACTATCGGATCGAATCGAACGGAAACGGCCCCGTCGGCAGCAACAGCGACCTGCAGGCCGAAGGCTATCGCATCGGTTTCTAACCCGAGCTGAGGCAATCCTATGAAAAAACACTTCCTCTGCGCCGCCATCCTGGGTCTTCTGGCTCTTTCCGTCGGCCGCCTGACGGCCGATGACACCTGCATCTTCGCCGTCACCGCCGATGATGTCCCGCCCAATGTATTACTTCTGCTCGATACCGGCGCCGAGATGGAATACATCGTCGAACACTCCGGCTACAACCCGGCAATCGATTACACGCCAAACGTTGGCGAAGAAATAGAAGGGAGCAACGGTTTTTTCAATAGCCGAGGTTACGTCATTTCGGAGGAAAAAACCTATTTCTATCTGCGGCCGATAGTGGATTCTAGTTTTAACAAATCCACCACCCAAGGGGTCTCTACACCAGGCGGAGGAATCACTTGGAGCATTAACGGACGGACCCTCAATCTGCCCAAGTATGCGTCCTCCACCGTTGACGCCAACGGCATCAAGGACAACCAGTCCCCGAAACCCTTCCGCTACAGCAAAAACTATCTCAACTATCTTTTTTTCGGTGGCTACACCGACCACAGCTCCGTTGACAACGGTACCGACCTGCCCGCCGTAAGCCGGCTTTACATGGCCAAAAAGGCCATTTTCCAGATGGCCCGGCAAACCGCCAACAAGGCCAAATTCGGCCTTTATCATTTCATTGACACCCCCACTCGGGCTCAACCCATAAAAATGGTCGTCCAGACCCCGCTGGCGGCGAACCCTGCCGAAAACATACTTAGTTCTGAATTCGTCAACAATGTAAACAACATGGCAAGCGGCACCTATTCCCCCCTGGCCAGGGGTTTGAGTTTCATCGGAAGCGAATTCGAGAGCGCCAGTTTCGGGTGGAACGACTACGACATGGATGCCTACTGCCAAAAAAATTTCGCCATGGTAATTTCGGCGGGGGTACCCTCCGAGCCCAGCAGCCTGAACACCAAGAGCGTGCCCGCCACCCCATTTTCCGATTTTGACGGTGATGCCTCCGGAATCGGTGAAGGAAAGATCAAGATCAACGAGAATATTTACGACATCCCCGTCAATGTCCGGGGAACAACCTACCTGGATGACATAGCGACCTACCTTTACGAACACGACATTCCCAAGAAGGTGGAAGGTTACCAGAACCTCTACACCTACACCGTCGGGGTCATGGCCACGGAAAAATCACGGGCGTTTCTGGCCAACACCTCCAACAACGGCAACGGCAACAAAAACCTGTACAATGCCGACGATCCCGAATACGGCAAATTCCACTTCGACGCCGACTCACCCGATGCCATCGCCGACGCCCTGATAGCGGCTCTCAACAGCATCCTGTCCCGCACCGCCACCTTTACCGCGCCGGTTGTTCCCGTCACCCGGACCGCCAGCGGCGACTACATCTATCTGGCCTTCTTCAAGCCGTTGGAGGGAAATTTCTGGGAGGGAAACATCACCAAGTTCGGTCTCAACACCAACAACGAGATCGTCGACAAGAACGGCGCTCCGGCCACCTGGCCCAACGGCGCCATGCGGGATACCGCCGAACCCTATTGGGCGACCAGGAACTGGGCCGATTCTTCCAAAGGCAACCATATGGCCAACGGCAGCCGCGATATCTACACCTATCTCGGCACCAACAGCGACCTGACGGCAACGGCAAACCAGTTCAGTGTGGATAACGATGACCTCACCCCAGCCATTCTCGGCACCCCCGTCAAAGGCAGTTCACCCCGCGACAATCTGATCAACTACATCCGCGGCGCCGACAGTTATGATGAGGATCAGGATGCCAACATTACCGAAAACCGCCGCCTGATTACCGGCGACGCCCTCCATGTGGAGCCGGCGGTATTCGCTTATTCCTACCGCAAGG
>JAAZDE010000180.1 GCA_012512925.1 Desulfuromonadaceae bacterium | reverse complement strand
GCAATACCGTTTCCACGAAATTCTTACCGTGGGGACCGTAAAGCCAGCTGGTGCGGACAATGAAGTAGCGCTCCAGCCCACTCTCCTGTATCGCCCGCTCCCCGGCCAGTTTGGAGCGCCCGTAGGCCGACTGCGGATTTGGGGCGTCCTCCTCACGGTAGGGAACGGCGCTGCCGCCGTCGAAGACATAGTCGCTGGAGACATGAACCAGCACGCTTCGGGACTCTTTGGCCAAAGCCGCCAGCAGGCCCGGCCCGTCGCCATTGATGCGGGTGGCGAGTTCCTCTTCGCTTTCACAGGCGTCGACGGCGGTATGAGCGGCACAGTTGACGATGATGCCGCCGGCGCCTTGTCTGAAAATCCTGTCGACGGAAGCGGCCTGAAGAAAATCGAACTCGGGATAGTTGCCTTCCACCAGATCGTAACCTTCGGGCAGGATTTCCTTCACCGTTTGCCCCAGCATGCCGTTGGCCCCGATCAGGGTCAATCTGCTTCGAGGTTCCACCGTCACCGCCCTCCGTACATGGTCTGGTAATAGCTTTGATAGGAACCGTCGAGAACCCCCTGCAGCCAGGGGCCGTTGGCCAGGTACCAGGAGATGGTGCGCCGCAGCCCCTCCTCGAAGGTTGTTCCCGGTTCCCAGCCAAGCTCCCGGCGGATTTTTTCGGCGTCGATGGCATAGCGGCGGTCATGGCCGGGGCGGTCCTTGACAAAGCGGATCAGGGAGGTGCGGGCCTTGCCGCCGGGCAAAGGGGAAGCCATCTCATCCAGCAGGGTGCAGATGGCGGTGACGATCTCGATGTTCTGCTTCTCGTTATTGCCGCCGATGTTGTAAGTCTCTCCCGGAACGCCCTGGTTCAGAACGGTCCACAGCGCCGCGCAGTGATCTTCGACGTAAAGCCAGTCGCGGACGTTTTTCCCGTCGCCGTAAACCGGCAGTTCCCGGCCATGAAGTGCGTTGTTGACGATCAGGGGGATCAGTTTCTCGGGGAACTGAAGAGGGCCGTAGTTGTTGGAGCAGTTGGTGATCACCGTCGGCAGGCCGTAGGTGTGGAAGTAGGCGCTGACCAGGTGGTCGGATGCGGCCTTGCTGGCCGAGTAGGGGGAGCGGGGATCATAGGGGGTCTCTTCGGTGAAGTAACCTGTGGCGCCCAGGGAGCCGTAAACCTCGTCGGTGCTGACATGGACAAACCGCCGCAGGGAGGCTTCTGCGGAACCGTCCAGCCAGGCGTTTCTGGCGGCTTCCAGCAGGGTGAAGGTGCCCACCACGTTGGTCTGGACAAAGGCGGATGGACCGGAAATGCTGCGGTCGACATGGGACTCGGCGGCGAAGTGGACCACGGCCTCGGGCTTCTCTTCCGCGAAAAGCCCGCCCACCAGGCCGGCGTCGCAGATATCGCCATGGACAAAACGGTAGCGGGAATCGGCGGCGACGTCGGCCAGATTGGACAGATTGCCGGCATAGGTCAGCTTGTCCAGATTGACGATGCGGACATCAGCCTCCCGGTTCAGCAGATAACGAACGAAATTGGCCCCGATGAAGCCGCATCCCCCGGTAACCAGCAGCGTTTTGGTCATGGAAAAATTCCTCAGGTTTCTGGTTTTAAGTTTCAGGTTTTAAGTTTTTGGTTTTAAGTTTTAAGTTTAAGTTTTTATGTTCAACAGTTCAAATTACTTGATCTTTTTTCTCGTCACTCGTTACTGGGACTGGTAGCTGGTGACTGGTGACTGGTGACTGGTAACTGGTGATTGGTAATTGGTAACTGGTGACTAGTAACTGCTTTTTGCCACCAGCCACGAGCCAAGAGCTGCCCTTCTCACTAGTCACTGCCTTTTT
>JAAZDE010000179.1 GCA_012512925.1 Desulfuromonadaceae bacterium | reverse complement strand
TGGCGCGCCGCGAGGGATTCGAACCCCCAACCCTCGGATCCGAAGTCCGATGCTCTATCCGTTGAGCCAGCGGCGCGTATTTTTGATCAGACAGATCGACAAGGCCAAAGACCTTGTTTGCGGCGGCAATAAGGCGCCACCGGTATTTGACCCCGATAGCGCGACTGTTTTCGCCCGTTGCTTCGACCGGCGGAGACCCTATCCGAGCTTTATCCCCGTCAGCCTCTCCAGCGCCTCGCGGTACTTTTCTGAGGTTTTGCGGATGATCTCCTCGGGCAGGGGAGGGGGAGGGGCCTGTTTGTTCCAGTCGAGGGTTTCCAGGTAGTCGCGCAGGAACTGCTTGTCGAAACTCGGCTGGGAGCCGCCGGGCTGATAGCTGTTCTTGGGCCAGAAGCGGGAGGAGTCGGGGGTCAGGGCCTCGTCGATCCAGATCACCCCGCCATCGGGGTCGAGGCCGAATTCGAATTTGGTGTCGGCGATCAGTATCCCCCGCTCTTCGGCGAGGGGGAAAGCTTTGCGGTAGATGGCCAGGGTCAGGTCGCGGATCTCCGCGGCCAGCATGGTGCCGCACAGTTCCTCGGCCTTGTTGAAAGGGATATTTTCGTCGTGGCTGCCGATTTCGGCCTTGGTGGAGGGGGTGAAGATCGGTTCCGGCAGCCTGTCGCTTTCCCGCAGGCCCGAAGGGAGGGGAATCCCGCACACGGTGCCCTGCTGCCGGTACTCCTTCCAGCCGGAACCGGCCAGAAAGCCGCGGACAACGCACTCGACCGGCAGCGGACGGGCCTTTTTGACCAGCATGCTGCGCCCCGCCAACTGTTCCCGGTAGCGGCGGGCCGCCGCCGGGAAATCATCCACTTCGACGGCCACCAGATGGTTGGGGACGAGGTCGGTCATTTTTTCGAACCAGAACCGCGAGAGGCGGGTCAGCACCTCGCCCTTCCAGGGAATGCCTTCGTTCATTATAACGTCGAAGGCGGACATGCGGTCGCTGGTGACGATCAGGAGATGTTCTCCAAGGTCATAGATGTCGCGCACCTTGCCGCGGCTGTGCAGTTTGAGATCGGGAAAATCGGTCTGCAGCAGAGTCGGTTTCATCGTTTCAGGACTCCTCGAGGATCATCTGCATTCTCGGGCCGAGGGTGATTTTGGCCTTTTGATTGAGCTCGGCCAGCTTCTGGGAGATATTTTCCCTCTGTTTGCGGGCCAGTGTCAGCTCGTGAAGGGCGCTGCGCTCTTCCGGAGTGAATTTAGCCATGTCGGCCGGCTGGGAATTCTTGAGGACGGCGATGACGGCATCCTCCTCGATGGTTACAACCTGGTCGAGGAACGGTTTTTCCTGGGTCAGTTGAAACACTGCCGGGAAAGCCGCGCCGAAATTGCCGATCAGAGGGACGAAAGGTTCGCTCCGGCGGTTGAAAAGGCCGGTGTTGACCACCTCGGCCTGAATCTTGCCGGCGGCCTCGGCCAGGGGTTTCCCCTGCCGAAGGTCGGCAAGGACGTCGTCGGCCGCTTTTGCGGCCAGCTCGGCGGCTTTCTCCTGGCGGAAGGCCTTTTCCACTTTATCCTTGATCGCGGCGAGTTCGGGAATTCGGCTGGGCTGACGTTCCTGGACGGCGAACAGGATTACCTTGTCTCTGAGATTAACCGGACGGGCCAGCTTTCCCGGCTCCTGGGTGAAGGCCCGTTCCATGGTTTCCGGCAGGATGCCCAGCTTGCCGGCTTCATCCCCCCGCGCAAACAGCGGGGTGGTTTCTATCTGCAGTGCGGCCGACTTGGCGGCGGCTTCGAGGCTTCCTTCCTTGCGGTGGATGTTGTAGATGTCCATGGCCCTGTCGAAGGCCAGTTCTCTGGCTTTCTCGCCGATCAGTCCGTCCTCGACCTTCTCCTTCACTGTTTCCAGGGGCTGGATGCCCGGCTCGATGCGGTCCAGAACCTTGAGAAGGTGATAACCGGCCGGAGAAAGGAGCGGTTCGCTGACCGTGCAGACGGCCAGCGAGAAAGCAGCCGCCTCCAGGGTCGGGGGCATGGTGCCGCGGCTGAAAAACCCGATTTCCCCGCCCTTCGCCGAGTTTGCCGGGTCCTGGGAGTGGTTTTTGGCCAGTTTTTCGAAAGACTCTCCGCCGCGGATTTTTTTCAACACATCCCCGGCTTTCTTGCGGATCTCATCACGGGCCTTATCGTCCGCGCCATCGGGGAGACGGAAGAAGATGTGGGCGATTTTCACCTGCTCTTCGATCTCGAAAAGATCGATATGGCGACGATAGTATTTTTCCAGCTCCTCGGGAGTGTGGGAAACCCCGTCCCGAAAGGTTGCCGGATCGAATTCCACATAGGACAGGGAGAACATCTCGGGCAGGCGGAAATCTTCCTTTTTGGTGTTGAAAAATTCCCCCAGGGCGGTTTCGTCGATGGTGACCTTCTCCTCGAACCGGGCGGGACTCAGGCGGATGAAATCTAGCTCCACCTTTTCTTCCTGCTGACGGTAGGTTTCCTCGATCTCCGCGTCGGAAACGGTGATCCCTTCATTGAGCTGTTTGAGGGTTTTTTCCCTGATCAGCTGTTCTTCCTGGCCTTTCTCGAACTGTTCGGGAGTCATCCTTTGGGAGGAGAGAACCCTGATGTAACGGTCCCTGTCGAACCGGCCGTCGATCTGAAAAACGCCGATGCGGGCGATGGACTCCACCAACTCGTCTCTGGATACGCGGATGCCGAGCCGTTTACCTTCCTCCAGGACAAGGGCCTGGTCGATCAGGGTCTGCAGCGCCTGACGTTTGATCTGGAGCCGTTTTTCCATCTCCGGAGTGAATTGGACGCCATACACTTCGCGATAGAAGTCGGTCATGTTCTGGTAGGTGTGTTGATAGCTCGCCAGATCGATTCGGGTGTCGTTGACGGCGGCCGCCAGCTGGCTGTCATCCCCGCCGCCCATTTCTCCCTTTCCCCAGACCAGAAAGATGGTGCCTACGAAAGCGGCGATAATGGTCCAGAAAACGATCTGGATGATTACCGATTTTTGTTTTTTGCGAATCATGTCAAGCATGTCGAAAATCCTTCCCGAGAGTCCGCTGAAGTTTCGAACAAGAACGGTAAATACTAGACAAATCAAAGGTTATTTGCAATCCTTTTTTCCCTGAATGCCCTTGCAATGCGGCACCGGTTTTGCTAATCTCAAACCTCGTTTCACGACATAAAACGTTTATTTTTTGATGATAAGGAGCGGTTCGGATATGTTCGGTTTTCTCAATGCCATCTGGGGGATGTTTTCCAACGATCTGGCCGTGGACCTTGGTACCGCCAACACTCTGGTCTATCTGAAGGGGAAGGGGATCGTGGTCAATGAGCCCTCGGTCGTGGCCGTCCAGAAGGATGACGGCGGACAGAAGAGGGTGCTGGCCGTCGGCATGGAGGCGAAAAAGATGCTGGGCCGCACGCCGGGATCGATTGTCGCCATCCGTCCCATGAAGGACGGCGTCATCGCCGATTTCGACATCACCGAGAAAATGCTCCGCTATTTCATCCAGAAGGTGCACAACCGCAAGACTCTGCTGCGGCCGCGAATCATTATCTGTGTTCCCTCCGGCGTCACCCAGGTGGAAAAGCGCGCCGTGCGCGAATCGGCTGAGTCGGCCGGCGCCCGGGAGGTTTATCTGATCGAGGAGCCGATGGCGGCCGCCATCGGCGCCGGCCTGCCGATCACCGAGGCCTCCGGCAACATGATCGTCGATATCGGCGGCGGCACCACCGAGGTGGCCATGGTTTCCCTGGCCGGCATCGTCTACTCGAGGAGTGTGCGGGTCGGCGGCGACAAGCAGGACGAGGCGATCGTTCAGTATCTCAAGCGCAAATACAATATGCTCATCGGGGAGCGGACGGCGGAACAGATCAAGATGGAGATCGGCAGCGCCTATCCCGACGAGGACGGCAATATCCTGCACATGGATGTCAAGGGACGGGATCTGGTTAGCGGCATCCCGAAAAACATGAACATCGATTCCGATGAAATTCGGGAGGCGCTGTCCGAATCGGTCAACGCCATTGTCGAAGCGGTTCGCGTCGCTCTGGAGCGCACCCCCCCCGAATTGGCCGCCGATCTGGTGGACCGGGGGATATTCCTGGCCGGCGGCGGGGCCTTGTTGCGCAATCTCGACAAACTGCTCCAGAAGGAAACGGGATTGCTGGTCTGCATCGCCGAAAATCCTCTCGACTGCGTGGCTCTTGGTGCCGGCAAGGCCCTCGACGAACTCGCCCTGCTGCGGCGGGTTTCCATCGCTTCCTGAAATGAGGATTCTCTTGCTGCTCAGGTTGCCGGCTGAATCTTGTGGACCGGGCAAGGCAATCCATGCTGGACTGGCTTAGAAAATTCCGCAAACTTGTTTTCGCGGTCATCCTCCTTGTCGCCGCCCTGCTTTTCTATTCCTACCATCTGCGTTACCGGAATCAGACCACTTTTTTCGAAAAAACGGTTCTGGAAGTCACGGCCCCCTTGCAGAAGGGGGCCGATTATTTTTTTCACACGGCCGGAAGGTGGTGGGACAGTTATCTGTGGCTGGTTTCCACCGCCGAGCAGAACCGTCTGCTGCTGGAGGAAAACCGCCGTCTTCGCGCCCGCCTCCAGGAGTTGGATGAGGTGGCGCTGGCCAACGAGCGCCTCCAGCGTCTTCTCGAGTTTCGCGATACCATGCAGCTTTCCGCCCTGGTGGCCCAGGTTTTCGCCGAGGACAGCACCAGCTGGTTCCGCACCGTGGTCATCAACAAGGGAAGTGCGGACGGCGTCGAGGAAGGGATGCCGGTGATGGTGGCGGAAGGGGTGGTGGGGCGCATCCTCCGGGTGGCCCCCAGTGAGTCGCGGGTGCTTCTGGTCACCGATCCTTCTTCGGCGTTGGGGGCTCTGGTCCAGAAGAACCGCGCCCGGGGCATTATTCGCGGGCAGGGAGGTTACCTGACTATGGAATTCACCCTGCGGCAGAAGGATATCCAGGTGGGAGACCTGATCGTCACTTCCGGCGGCGGCGGGGTTTTCCCCAGCGGTCTGCCGGTCGGCCACGTGGTGCGGGTGGGACGTCCCAGCTATGGTCTGTTTCAATCGGTGACGGTGCTGCCGACAGCCGATTTTTTCCGTCTTGAAGAGGTCATGGTGCTGCGCAGGGAGCAAAAATGAGACGGCTGCTGCTGTTGACGGTCTTTATCGCCACCGCCGTTTTGGTTCAGACCTGGCTTTTCCCCCGTATGTTTCCGATTTCCTGGAAACCCGATCTGTTTCTGGTCATGGTGGTTTATCTGGCTTTTTTCGCCAGTTTTTTCCAGGGCGCCCTGGCCTGCTTTGCTCTGGGTTGTCTCATGGATGTGTTCGGCGGTAATGTGCTCGGTCTCTACGGACTGGTTTATGCGGCCCTTTTTTTCGTCATTCGCATTCTGGTTTCACCTATCAACATCGAAACCACCTTTCCTTTTTATTATATGGTGGCTCTCGGGACCTGTCTGGAGTTGATCCTGATCGCCTTTTTGGTGGTTTTCTTCAGTCCTCGGGGGGGCGGAGTGTGGGCGCTCGTGACCTTCGGACTGTTCCCTCAAGCCGGGCTCAATCTGGTGGCCGCTTTCGTGTTGTTGAAAGGATTGCAGGCCCTGCGGCGAAAGGCTTTCTGGGCAGCCGACCTGCCAGGGCCGTCTCTGGAAGAAAGCGGACTCTGAGGAAAAGTGGCATCGTTTGAGGTTCTGAGGTGGTAGCTTCCGGAAAGAACAGATTTTTTATTTTGGTGGCCGGGGTGGCGGCGATCTTTCTCATCCTTCTGCTGCGGTTGTGGAATCTGCAGGTGATCGAAGGCCATCGTTATCGGACCCAATCGGAAGACAACCGTATCCGCTTTGTTCCGATCTCCCCGGCCCGTGGTCCCGTCTTCGACCGCAACGGCGAGTTGCTGGTGGAAAACCGCCCCTCCTTCAATCTGATGGTTCTGCCCCGGGAGGTGGGGGAAAAAGAGGTGCTTTTCGCCCGGTTGAACGCCTTTACCGGCCAGGATCCGGAAACCCTGGAGAAGAACTGGCAGAAAGGGAGAAAACAACCCCGCTATCTACCCCTGGCCCTGGCCGAGGATCTGGGTTGGGAGCGGATGGAACTGCTTGCGGAAAATGCCGTCGATCTGCCCGGGGTTTTTGTTGAGGCGCAGCCGGTCCGGTCCTACCCATTTGGAGACATGGCCGCTCATGTGCTCGGCTATATGGGGCAGATCGGCGAGGAGGAACTGCAGAAAAGCGATTACGAAGGGCATCGGGGCGGCGATTTTATCGGCAAAAGCGGCCTGGAGCGGGGGTTGGAGGGGCACCTGCGGGGGGAACCGGGAAATCATCTGATCGAGGTCGATGTCAAGGGGAAAAAGCTTCGTATTCTCAGGACCAGGGAGCCAAGGCCGGGGCGCCAGGTTTATCTGACCCTCGACCGCAAACTGCAACAGGTTCTCGAGAAGGCTTTCGGAGACGAGGCGGGGGGAGCGGTAGTGGTCAATGTCCATAGCGGGGAGGTCCTGGCGATGGTCAGCAGTCCCTGTTTTAATCCGGCACATTTCGCCCAGGGGATATCGAGCGCTGAATGGCAGCAACTTTTGGAGGACCACCGCCACCCCCTTTCCAACAAGGCCATACAGGGGCAATATCCCCCCGGATCGACCTTCAAGATCGTCACCGCCCTGGCCGCCCTGGAATCCGGGCTGGTCAAGCCGGATCGGCAGGTTTTTTGTCCCGGTCAGATCCATATCGGCAATCGCCGTTTCCGTTGCTGGAAACGGGGCGGGCACGGCTGGACCGATCTGCGCAAGGCGCTCAAGGAGAGCTGTGATGTCTGGTTCTACCAGGTCGGTTTCGAAACCGGCATCGATCGTATTTCTGCCATGTCGTTGGGTCTGGGGCTCGGCACCGCCACCGGCATCGAACTTTCCGGAGAAAAAAAAGGGCTGATTCCGACCCGGGAATGGAAGCGGCGGGCGTTCAAGGAAGACTGGTTCGACGGCGAAACGGTCAATGCCAGCATCGGTCAGGGGTTTGTGCTGACCACGCCGTTGCAGTTGGCGGTGATGACGGCCGCGGTGGCCAACGGGGGCACGGTCTATCGGCCCTATCTCGTGTCCCGCATCGAGGATCCTTCCGGAGAGCTGATTTTTCAGAACAAGCCCACGGTTGTCAACCATGTCGACCTGAAGGAGGAAAACGTGCGGGCGGTGCGGGAAGCTTTGACGGCGGTGGTCAATGAGCAGCGCGGCACCGCCTGGAGCAGCCGCCTGGAGGGGGTCCGCATGGCCGGCAAGACGGGGACGGCCCAGGTCGTAAAACTCAAGGACAAGATCCCGCCCAACAGAGAAGAAGAGGTCCCTTACCGATTCCGCGATCACGCCCTCTTCGTGGCCTTCGCCCCGGCGGACAAACCGGAAATTGCCATGGCCGTGGTGGTCGAGCATGGCATGCATGGCAGCAGCATGGCCGCTCCCATCTGCCAGGCCCTTTTTGCCCACTATTTTGGCGTCCAGGCAGTCGGTGCCAGGGAAGGGATCGTTCCCGAAGGGGATTAGTGATGTTTGACAGAAGGCTCCTGACCCATTTCGACTTCTTTTTCCTGTCACTGATTATGGCGGTTTCCGCCGTCGGCATATTGAATCTGTTCAGTGCCACTTATTCCTGGCCGGTCGCCGCCCGCCCCATCTACCAGAAGCAGATTTTCTGGTTGATGATCGGCCTGTCCATCGCTTTTACCCTCTGCCTTTTCGATTACCGCCGCTTGCGGGGTCTGGCCTGGCCTCTGTATATGGGGGCGGTTCTGCTTTTGGGATGGGCGGCTCTCTTCGGGAAGGTCAGCATGGGGGCGCGCCGCTGGATCGATCTCGGTTTTTTCAATCTGCAGCCGAGCGAGATCATGAAGATCGTCATTATCATCGCCCTGGCCTATTATTTCAGCAACAGAAGCTATCCCCAAGGCTGCGCCCTGCCCGATCTCGCCGTCCCCTTTCTGCTGCTGGGAATCCCCTTTGTACTGATTCTGCGCCAGCCTGATCTGGGGACCGCCCTGATCGTCATCTTCATCGGCGCCACCCTCATCCTCTTTGTCCGCATCCGTCCGCGATCCCTGCTTCTGCTCGGCGGCATTGCCGCCGTCGCCCCCTGGTTCGGCTGGTTTTTCCTCAAGGATTACCAGAAGGCGAGGATCCAAACCTTTCTCGATCCGGAGAGCGATCCCCTGGGGGCCGGCTATCATATCATCCAGTCCAAGATCGCGGTGGGAGGGGGCGGTTTCTGGGGCCGGGGCTTTCTGAAAGGTCCCCAGTCCCAACTCTCCTTTCTTCCCGAACGGCACACCGATTTCGCCTTTTCCGTTTTCGCCGAGGAGTGGGGCTTCATCGGCTGCATGGGGTTGCTTTTTCTCTATTTCCTGATCATCATCTGGGGCATCTATATCGCCTACCGGTCAACGGACAAGTTCGGCCGCTACCTGAGCATCGGCGTCACCGGGATGCTTTTCTGGCATGCGGTGGTCAATCTCGGCATGGTCATCGGTCTGCTACCGGTGGTGGGGGTGCCGCTCCCCCTTTTTTCCTACGGAGGAACCAATATGGTCACCACCATGACCGGAGTGGGGTTGCTGTTGAACGTGAGCATGCGCCGGTACATGTTCTGATCCCGGGGCGGGATATCGATCGGGTGGCGGGATCCCCTTTGCAGTCACGATCCTTCCATGGGATACTTTTTGACTTTTAGCGGCCAGGTTGCTAAGATTTTTTCGTTTAAGCCTCTTCCGGAAAGGACGCTTCATGTACAACCTTTTGATATCCTTCGCAGTAGGTTTGGTGGTTCTGGCCGCTCTCTATTTCGGCGCCGGAATCGATCTCGGCTATGCGGCCATGGCCACGGCCGTGGTCTACGTGGCGTCCTTTTTCATCCTGAGTCGGGTTTTTATCAAGAAGCTTACCGGCATCATGCAGAATGCCGAAAAGGATATACAGGCGGGGCGCACGGAGAAGGCGATCAAAACCCTGGAAGAAGGGCTCAAGTATCGCAATTGGCAGCTTTATGTCGCCTCTCAGCTTCATTCCCAGATCGGCATGATCTATTACCTGAAGCGGGATTTCCGAACCGCTTTCGATTACCTCCAGAAGGGGTTCACCCGCAACTGGGCCGGCATGGGGATGCTGGGCATCTGTTACATGAAGCGCAACAAGCCGAAAGAGATGAAGAAGACCTTTGAAAAGGCCCTCAACCTGACCAAAAAAGAGCCGTTACTTTGGAATCTTTATGCTTTTTGCCTGGAAAAGATCGGCGAAAAGGATAAAGCCATCGCCGTAATGGAGAAGGGGATCAAGAAGACCGGGGAGGATGAACGGCTGAAGGCCAATCTCGCCGCCCTTCAGGAAGGGAAGAGGATGAAGATGAAAGGTTACGGTGACCTCTGGTTCCAGTTTCACCTTGAAAAGCCGGGGGAGTTGATCAAACAGCAGACCCGGGCCATCCAGGGGCACCGCAAGATCGTCAGGCGGTAGTGTTGTGACGCGGAAAAAGAGGGGCGGCAGCGATTTCCGCGACGCCCTGCGCGCCCTGAAAAAATCACTCCCCGTCAAGGATTCGCCGCCTCAACTCCCGAAACCGGTTCCTGACCAGACTTCCGGCGGCGATCTGACAGGTTCTTTTGAAGAGGAAATGGCCCGCCTGGCAGTCAGCAGGCTGGGTGCCCCTGCGGATTTGCAACCAGAAGAGGAACTCGAAGCCGAAGAGGCGTTTCTGAATCTTCACGAGCCGGAAGAAAAATACCCGGTGGCTGAGGACGAAGAGACGCTTTTTTTGTCGGCCCTGGGGAATCTCGACAGGGTTTTTCATGATCAGGTCGATCTGGAGGGTGGGGAGGAGTCTCCGTCTCGGCGGCTGAAAGGTCTTGGCAAGAGGCGGGTCGTGCCCGAGGACACACTTGATCTGCATGGCCTGACTCGCGCCGAAGCCCTGCAGAAGGTCGGTTTTTTTCTCCAAAAAGCGTCTCACAACGGCCTGCGGACCGTGCTCATCGTCACCGGCAAGGGGAAAGGGTCGGAGGGGGAAGGAGTGCTTCGCGCCGCCGTGGCGGATTTTCTCGACAACGAAGGGGAGAAGTGGATTTCCGCCTGGGGGGTCGCCCCCCGCAATCTCGGCGGCGAAGGAGCGGTGGCGGTTTTTCTGCGTTCCAGGCCGCGAAGGCAGTGACTGCCGATCACTGATAACTGGTGAATGTTTTGTTTTTCGGATAGTTGCCAGTCATCAGGGGTCAGTTGCCAGTCTCCCGAAAATCAGCTCTCTTCCTTTTTTTCCGGCTCGGAAGCTGTTTTCGCCTCCGAGCTTTCCTTTGCCGCAAGGGTGGCCGATTCGCCGGCCGCTTTTTCGCTCGGCTGATCCTTTTTCTTCTCTCCCTGGCGCGGCCTTCTGCGGGGTCGCCGGGCCGCCTTGGGACGCGCATCCGCCGGTTTCCCAATGCCGGAAGCCGCCGCCGGTTCTTCCATCCCCTGGCTGGGTGAGGTTTCCGCGGCGGCCGGTTCCGGGACTGCCGCGCCGCGCTCCGGCTGTTCGGAGGTTGGGGACGAGTCCGGAGCGGTTTCCTTTTTCGTTCTGGTTCGACCTCCCCGGCGGCGGGAGGAGGGGCGCGCCGGCTTCTTTTCCGCGGCGGCCGGCGCCTCGGATGATGAGGAGGTTTCCCTGGCTTCTTCCGGGACCGGGGCCGGCTCCGGGGTTTCCGTCTCGGCAGAGGGAGGAGGGACGGCCGGTGCTTCGGCCGTGGCGGCCTCTCCGGCAGTCGGCTCTTTTCTGGCGCCGCCCTTGCCCCGCCGCGATCTTTTCCGGGGGGATTTCTTCTTTTCCGGTTCCGGGGCGGCAGTTTCCTTTTCAGCCGGCTCCGCCGTCTCCAGGGTCGAAGCCGCTGCTACGGCCGCTGTCGGGGGCTGGGTGTCGTCCGCGGCGGCGGTTTTCTCCTTGTTGTGGACCGTCAGTTCGAAATGGTCGGGAAGGACGTCGGGGCGGCCCTTGAGAAGGATCTGGCTCTGGTATTTTTCCTCTAATTCCGCCAGGGAAGAACGTTTTTCGTTGAGAAGGTAGAGAGCGGTTTCCAGCGGCAGTTCCCCTTCCACCCGATCCGTTTCCCCCTTGATGAGCACCGCCGCGATCTTGCGCAGGGCGGTGACCGCCTGGGCTTCGACCCGTTTCAGCCGGCCGCTGCCCTGGCAGTGAGGGCAGGAAATAAAAGACTGTTCACCGAGGGTGGGCTTGATCCGCTGCCGACTCAATTCCAGCAGGCCGAACTTGCTGATGCGGGAGATGTTGATGCGCGCCTTGTCTTTTTTCAGGGCATCCTTGAGCCCCTTTTCCACGTCGCGGATGTGGGCGCGGTCCTTCATGTCGATCAGATCGAGAACGATCAGACCGCCCAGGTCGCGGAGCCTGAGCTGGCGGGCGATTTCGGTGACCGCCTCCATGTTGGTTTTGAAGGCGGTGCCCTCGATGTTACCCTCGCCGAGGGTTTTTCCCGAGTTGACGTCGATGGCGACCAACGCTTCGGTGCTGTCGATGACGATGGAACCGCCGGAAGGGAGGGTCACCTTGTTTTTGGAAATGGCCGCGATCTGCTCTTCCAGTTGATAGCGGGAGAAGATGGGACGCTTCTCCCGGTGGAGTTTGACCAGGCCGGCGTAGTCGGGGAGGACGTCCTTGAAGAAATCGACGGCCTGCTGATAGACCTGCGGATTGTCGACCAGCACCGAATCCATGTCGGTGCTGAAGTAATCGCGCAAAAAGCGGATGACGAGGTTCGATTCCTGGTAGATCAGGGCCGGGGCCTTGGCCTTGGCGGCCAGTTCCTGAACCTTTTCGTGGATGCGTTGAAGGTAGTCGATGTCCTTTTTCAGTTCTTCCTTTTTCTGGCCGATGGCCGCGGTGCGGACGATATAGCCGACATTCTCCGGAAGGTTGAAGGAGGCCATCGTCTCCTTGATCTTCTTGCGCTGCGCTTCGTCGTCGATTTTCCGCGACACGCCGCGGGCATCGCCGTAAGGCATCAGCACCATGAAGCGCCCCGGCAGGGAGAGTTCGGTGGTCAGCGCCGCGCCCTTGGTGCCGCGGGCGTCCTTGACCACCTGGACCAGCAGTTCCCGGCCCTGCTTGAGGACCTTCTCGATGCGGAAGGGGCCCGATGGGGCGGGTTCCCCCTCCCTGCGCAGCAGGCGCGGATTGATGTCGCTGCTCTGCAGGAAACCGGGGCGTTCGGCGCCGTAATCGACAAAGGCGGCCTGAAGGGCGGGCACCACGTTGACGACGGTTCCCTTGTAGATATTGCCCTTGTTTTGCTCCTTGCCGGTGAATTCGACCTCGTATTCGACGAGGACGCCGTCTTCCACGATGGCGATGCGGCTCTCCTCGGGATGATCGGCGTTGATCAAAATTTTTCTGCCCATAAAATCCTTTTCTTCTCTCTTGGCGGCCAACAGGCCGCTAGGAGTCGGATGACTGTAAAAAATATGGCCACGGCCAGTCTTGCACCGTCAATTTGTCTTGAATTGGCGTCACCAACTCTGGTCCCCTCAGGTTCCCGACGAGTATTCGGGAATGACCGACTTTAAATAAAAGGGGATAGTAAGGATAACGCTAATCTTATTTATCGCAGAAAGTCCTGCGGTTGGCAATGGCGCAGAGGAAAATGGGGGGTGTTTGGCGAAATTTTTAGGGTTCGGAATGATGCGAACCGCTGCTTGCCTAAAAGGGTTTGTTGACGGCCCTATCTCTTTTTATTTCCGCCCTCGGCAGTTCTGCTCCGACAGCAAACCGCCCCTGATCCTCTTGCCTGCAGCCAGCGCGTCACTCTGGCCCTGTTGGGTGCCGAAAAAGGAATCGTTCCGCTCGGTATCGGCAGTCATGACTAGGTGGGCCAGAAACAAAAGGCAGCGCCGGGTAAAAAAGCCCAAGAATTTTTTTGTTGATCTTGCCCCACAGGGCGGATATTCCTTATCCTTGTTTTTTCGAGAGGGGTGGTTGGCGAACCCCTCGTTTTTTTGTGTCGGCGATCAGCGAATAAAAAATGACGAAAATAACTTTGCCTATTTTAAATCGATTCTTCGGGTTTGGCGGATGATCCACATCAAAGACATCAGCAAGGATTTCGGCGGGCGCGAGGTGCTCTCGGGGGTCTCCTGGTTTATCGGCAACAGGACCCGCATCGGCTTGTGCGGCCCCAACGGCGCAGGCAAGACCACCCTGCTGCGGATACTTAGCCGTGAACTGGAGCCGGACCGGGGAGAGATCGACGCCGCCAAGGGGATCACCATCGGCTACCTGCCGCAATTGGTGGAGGGTATTGGCGACAACTCCCTCTTTTCAGAGGTCCGTTCCGCCCTGGCCGAGCTGGAGGCGCTGGAGCGGGAGTTGAAGGAGTTGGAAGGGGGCATGGCCTCCCGGGCCGACGAGGCCGGCCTGGAGCGTTACGCGGCCTTGCAGGAGCTGTTCCGTCTCAAGGGTGGCTACACCATGGAGTCGGACACAGGGAAGGTTCTCGATGGCCTCGGCTTTGCCCGGGCTGACTGGGAGAAGCCCTGCAGCGGTTTCTCCGGCGGCTGGCAGATGCGCATCGCCCTGGCCAAGCTGTTGCTGCGGCGTCCTCACCTGCTCCTTCTGGACGAGCCGACCAACCATCTCGATCTGGCAACGCGGGAGTGGCTGGAATCCTTCCTCCAGAGCTATCCCTTCAGCCTGGTGGTGGTCTCCCACGACCGCCATTTTCTCGACCAGGTGGTGGAAAAGATCATCGACATCTGGAATGGCGGTCTTCAGGAATATTCCGGCAACTACAGCGCCTATCTGACCGAAAGGGAGCGCCGTATCGAATCCCTGCGCGAGGCCAAACGGCGCCAGGACGAGGAGATCGCCCGCATCGAGAATTTCATCAGCCGCTTCCGCTATCAGGCCAACAAGGCCTCCCTGGTTCAGAGTCGGGTCAAGCAGCTGGAAAAGATCGACAGGATCGATCTGCCGCCTCAGCCCAAAAGGATCGGCTTCCGCTTCCCGCCTTCCCCCAAGGGGGGCAAGGATGTTTTACGGCTTTCCGGGATCAGCCACGGCTACGGTCCGCTGACGGTTCTGGAAGGGGTCGATCTGCCGATCGGCCGGGGCGAGAGGGTGGCCCTGGCGGGACCCAACGGGGCCGGCAAATCGACCCTGATGCGCCTGCTGGCCGGGGTTGAAACGCCGTGGAAGGGAGAACGCCGCGAAGGGGAGGGGCTGCGGATCGGCTACTTCGCCCAGAACCAGGCGGCGCTCCTCGATGCGGGACGGACGGTGCTGGCGGAGATCACCGAAGCGGCTCCCTTTGATATGGTCCCCAGACTCCGCAACCTGCTTGGGGGATTTCTCTTCTCCAACGATGACGTAGACAAGAAGGTCGCCGTCCTTTCCGGCGGCGAGCGCAACCGGCTGGCCTTCGCCAAGCTGCTCCTGAAACCGCGTAATCTGCTGCTGCTGGACGAACCGACCAACCATCTCGACATCGATTCCAAAGAGGTGCTGCTCGACACCCTGCGCCATTTCGACGGCACCATGGTCTTCGTCTCCCACGACCGCTATTTCGTCGACCAACTGGCCACCCGCGTTCTGGAGGTGGGGCAGGGCAAGGTTCTTTCCTATCCCGGCAATTATGGTGATTTCCTGCAGAGCAAACAGTCGCAAGGGGACGCCACCCATAGCGGGGAGCGGGTCGAGTGCCGGAGCGCGGCACCGGCCGCCAATGGGGAGGATGACAAAAAAGCCGAGCGTCGCCAGGAGCACCGGGAACGTCGGGACGCCCAGCGGGAGGAGCGCAAGCGCCTCAAGGAGATCGAGACGCTGGAGGAGACCATCGCCGAACGGGAGGAAGAACTCGCCGCCCTGGAGAAGCTTCTCGCGGATCCTGTTTTCTACGGCGATGCTGAACGATTTACCGAAGCCATCCACCGCCATGAGGATCTCCGCCGCGAGGTGGATCGTTTTTACCTTCGCTGGGAGGAACTGCAGGCTGGCGGGGCAGGTGATTTGTGAGCGGTACCTGGTAACCGGTAACCTGGCCGACAGATCGCCAGGCGTCGCTCCCGAAGTACTTTTGCCCAAGGAAATCACTCTGTTTTTCAAGGTTTTCCCAGTTGCGGGAGGTGGTTCCCTGTGCTATGAATGAAATCTTCAAACCCGGCCGGGAAGAGGATGTGGTCCATGTTTGCCATTGATGAACTGCTCCGCAACGCGTTGCGGGAGGATATCGCCTCGGGGGACGTCACCACCCGGGTGACGGTGGACGCCGCCACTTCCGCCCAGGGGGAACTGCTGGCCAAGGAGGAATTCCTGTTGGCCGGCCTTGACGTGGCCCGCCGCGTCTTTCACCTGGTCGATGAGGAGATCCGCTTCGAGAGCGGCTTCCGGGATGGCATGGCCATAGCCAGGGGTGAGGTTTTCGCTCTCGTTTCCGGGCGGGCCGTGTCCCTCCTTCAGGGGGAGCGGGTGGCGCTCAATTTTGTGCAGCGGCTGAGCGGCGTCGCCACCCTGACCCGCCAGTTCGTCAAGGCGGTCGAGGGGACCAGGGCGGCCATCGTCGATACCCGCAAGACCACGCCGGGGCTGCGGTTTCTGGAAAAATACGCGGTCCGCGTCGGCGGCGGGCGCAATCACCGTTTTTCCCTGGCCGACGGTATTCTGATCAAGGAAAACCACAGCCGGGCGGCGGGAGGTATCGCCGCGGCCGTCGGCCGGGCGAAACGGATGGCGCCCCATCCCCTGCGGGTCGAGGTGGAGGTCTCTACGCTTGACGAGGCGGCCGAGGCCCTCGCCGCCGGCGCCGACATTCTCCTGCTCGACAACATGGAGGCGGAAACCGTGCGGCAGGCCGTCGCTTTCGTGGCGGGGCGAGCTCTTCTGGAGGTTTCGGGGGGGGTCAGCCTGGCCACGGTCCGTTCTCTGGCGGAATGCGGGGTCGATTTCATCTCGGTGGGAGCACTGACCCATTCCAGCCGGGCGGTGGATATCAGCCTTCTTTTCGACACCTCGTTTCCGTGAGAGGAACTATCCGATGGACGGCCGGGACGATCTGAGTCAGCTGGCGGGGGTCGGCTTTGCCGAAAGCCGCCGCATCGGTTGCTCTGTCGTTTACCTGGAGAGCACCGATTCCACCAACCTTCAGGCCCGCCGCCTGGCGGAACAAGGGGCACCGGAGGGAACGGTGGTGATTGCCGACGAGCAGAGCGGCGGCCGCGGTCGCATGGGGCGGAACTGGGTGTCGCCGCCGGGGGTCAATCTCTATCTCTCTGTGGTATTGCGCCCGCGCCTGGCGCCGCAACAGGCGCCGCAGATCACGCTGCTTTCGTCCCTGGCCGTCGCCGAGGCGGTGGAATGCTGTTGCGGCCTGATCGCCGGGGTCAAGTGGCCCAACGACGTGCTGCTGGGAGGGAAAAAGGTCGCCGGCCTTCTCGGCGAGATTGCAGCCACCATGTCGGGAGTCGATTTCATTATCCTGGGTATCGGCCTCAACGTCAATATGAGGATCGATCAACTCCCGGAGCGTCCCCTCTATCCCGCCTCCTCGGTCGCCATCGAGAAAGGGGAGACGGTGCCCAGGGTGCCGCTGGCCAAACGGCTGCTGCGGCTGCTGGACCTTCACTACGGGATCTTTCTGGAAGAAGGATTCGACCCCATCCGGCGCCGTTGGCAGGAGCGCTGCGCCATGCTGGGCCGGCGCGTCGAGATCGATGGCGGCGGCGGTCTCCTCAGCGGAGAAGCTTTCGGCATCGACGGAGAGGGGGCCTTGCTGCTGCGTTTGCAGGGGGGTCGCGTGGAGCGGGTGCTGAGCGGGGATATCCTGGCGGTTCATTGACCCGGAATTTTTCCGGGACCAGTCACCGACCAATGACCAATGACCACTGACTAAAAAGGTGCCATCATGCTTCTGGCCTTCGATGTTGGCAACACCCATATCGTGCTGGGGGTGTTCCGGGGAGCGGAACTCCGTGAAAGCTGGCGCATCACTTCCGTCAAATTCCGTACCGCTGATGAATACGCCATCGTCATTCGCAGCCTGTTCCATTTCGGCGGCCTCGATCTGGCAGATATCGACGCCATTATCATCTCCTGCGTCGTCCCGCCGGTCCTCAATCCCTTGAGCGAATTCTGCCGACGCTATCTTGGCCACCATCCCTGTATCGTCGGTCCCGGCGTCAAAACCGGCATGCCGATTCATTACGACAATCCCAAAGAGGTCGGGGCCGACCGCATCGTCAACGCCGTGGCCGCCTATGAGGAGTACCGCCGCTCGGTGATCGTGGTCGACTTCGGGACCGCCACCACCTTCGATTTCGTCAGCCGCCGCGGCGAATATCAGGGGGGCGCCATCGCCCCGGGACTGAGCATTTCCTCCGAGGCGCTGTTCGACAAGGCCAGCAAGTTGCCCAGAGTCGAGTTGGCCCAACCGCCGCAGATCATCGCCAGAAATACCGTCAACAGCATCCAGGCCGGTCTTTTTTTCGGGTATGCCGGCCTGGTCGACGGCATCGTCAACCGGATGAAGAAGGAGTCCGGGGAAAATTCCTTTGTGCTGGCCACCGGCGGTTTGTGCGATGCCATCGCCGCCGCTTCCGAGACCATCGAGCGCAGCGATCCCTTACTGGCCTTGAAGGGCCTGCGCATTATCCATGAACGCAATAAAGGCGCCGCCCCGGAATAAGTGACTGTTCAAAGACGAGAAATTTTGGTTTAATAGCCGCGTTAAAAGCGAATCTTTCGCATATTTTGATGGAGAGTGCCTGGAAAAACCGCAAAGAACGACGGTCCCAGGCTACGAAAGGAGAATGAATGGGCAAGTGTTCTAGAGACAAGTTGCGGAATCTTGGCATCGTCGGCCACGGGGGATGCGGCAAAACCACCTTGGCTGAGACGCTTCTTTTCATGACCGGGGTGACCGACCGGCTGGGCCGGGTCGATGACGGCACATCCGTCATGGACTACGAGCCGGAAGAGGTGAAGCGCAAGTTGACCCTCAGTTCCAGTCTCAATCACTTCGACTGGAAAGGGACCACCTTCAACATCATCGACACTCCCGGATATACCAATTTTCTCCATGATACCCGCGACTCCCTCAGCGTCGTCGACGGCGTTCTGCTGGTCGCGCCGGTGATCGGCGGGGTCAAGGCCCAAGACATCAAGATATGGGAATGGGCCAACGAGTATCAGGTTCCGCGGGTGGTGTTCGTTAACCAGATGGAAAGGGAAGGGGCCAATTTCGAGCCGGTGGTCAAGGAACTTTCCGAGGCCTTTTCCACCCAGGCCGTGGCCGTGACCATGCCGATCGGCGCCGAAGCCGCCTTCCAAGGGGTGATCAACCTGATCACCATGAAAGCCTACACCTACAACGACGCTTCCGGCGGCAAGGCCACGGAAGGCGAAATCCCGGCGGAACTGAAGGATGAGGCCGAGACGATGCGGGTGGTGCTGATGGAGGCCGTTTCCGAGGCCGACGACGCCCTCATGGAGAAATACCTGGAAACCGAGGAACTGTCCAGTGAGGAGATCCTCGACGGACTTAAAAAAGGTGTGCGCAGCTGCCTGCTGACGCCGGTTCTCTGCGGTAGCACCTTGGCCAACAAGGGGCTGGACCAGCTCCTGGATTGTCTGGCGACCTGCCTGCCCTCTCCCGCCGACCGCAAAGCGGTGATCGGCAAGACGGTCAAGGGGGATGCCGAGGAGGAACGTCCCTGTGATGAACAGGCCCCTTTCGCGGCCCGTGTTTTCAAAACCATCAGCGACCCCTTCACCGGGAAGCTGACCCTTTTCCGGATCTATTCGGGGACGCTGAAGAGCGATTCGAACGTCTACAATCCCAACCGGGACGCCTCGGAAAGGATCGGCCAGATCTTTTATCTGGAAGGGAAGAAACAGAAACCCACCGACGAGGCGGCGGCGGGAGATATCGTCGCCGTGGCCAAGCTGAAGGCCACCTGTACCGGCGATACCCTCTGCGATGCCGCCAAGCCGATCCTGCTGCCGTCTCCGACGCCGATGAGCCCGGTCATCTCCTTCGCTCTGGAAGCGCAGAGCAAGGGGGATCAGGACAAGATCCACAGCGGTTTGCAGCGTCTTATCGAGGAGGATCCCACCCTGCAGATGCTGCGCGACGAGGAGACCCATGAACTGATCCTCTCCGGCATGGGCCAACTCCACCTGGAGGTGGCCATGGAAAAGCTGAAGCGCAAGTTCGGCGTCGGCGTCGAGCTCAAGGAACCGAAGGTTCCCTACCGCGAGACCATCAAGGGAAAGGCCAAGTTGCAGAGCAAATACAAGAAGCAGTCGGGCGGGCGCGGCCAGTACGCCGATGCCTGGATCGAAGTGGAGCCCAATGAGCGGGGCGGCGGCTACGAATTCGTCGACAAGATCGTCGGCGGGGTGATCCCGCGCCAGTACATACCGGCCGTTGACAAGGGGATCCAGGAAGCTTCCGTCAAGGGCATTCTGGCCGGCTACCCGGTAGTCGACTTCAAGGTGACCCTGTTCGACGGTTCCTACCACGATGTCGACTCCTCCGAGATGGCTTTCAAGATCGCCGGTTCCATGGGCTTCAAGAAGGCGATGGAGCAGGCCAACCCGATTCTTCTCGAGCCGATCGTGCGCATGGATATCACCGTACCGGACGAGTGCATGGGGGACGTGATCGGTGACATCAACTCCCGCCGCGGCCGGGTTCTCGGCTTCGAGGCCAAAGGGGGGAATCAGGTGATCAGCGTCAATGTGCCGATGGCCTCGGTGTTGAAATATTCTTCCGAGCTTGGTTCCATGACCTCCGACCGTGGTCTTTTCACCATGGAATTTTCCCATTACGAGGAGGTTCCCGCCCAGATGGCGGAGAAGGTGATCGAACAACTCAAGAGACAGCAGGAAGAATAGGAAAGCGCAATCTCCATTTTTGTGTCAATGAAACGGGCGGCTTTGTCGCCCGTTTTTTTGTAATCCAGGCCCTGGCGACGTGGAATGGCCGCACAATTCGCATCCCTTTGCCGCGATTTGTCCCAATTCCCAGGCAAAAGAGGACCCCTTCCCTGGAAATAAGATAAAATTTCATTTGAGAAGAGGAATTAATCGCCAGTTTTTCCTGGCCGGACCTGATCGGCAGGCTGGTGGGAAAGGGAATTGCATAAGATGATCTTACAAGGAGACATGGCGGTTTTTGCAGGGCGGCTTCTGCTGGCTGCCCTGTTGGGCGGATTGATCGGTCTGGAGCGGGAGTACCATGGCCGGGACGCTGGTTTCCGCACCCATCTTCTGGTTTCCATGGGCGCCTGCCTGATGGTTTTTATCTCAGAGTATTTTTACCTGAGGTTCGGCGCTGAACCGGCGACGGGGATACTGCGTCTCGACCCGACCCGGATCGCCGCTCAGATCGTGACCGGAATCGGTTTTCTGGGGGCCGGCGCGATTCTTCGCGAAGGGCTTTCGGTGCGGGGCCTGACCACCGCCGCCTGCCTCTGGCTGGTGGCCGGATTGGGGATGGCGGTGGGTGTCGGGCTCTATTTCCCGGCCTTTTTCGCCACCCTGCTTTCGCTGCTCACCTTGTGGGTTCTCAAGAAAGTGGAAAGGCGGGTACGGCGCGGTTCCTTCCGGATTCTGACCATTCATTGCTCCGCGGAAGACGGAACGCTGGAGAAACTGAGGGTCTTTCTGGGGGAGAAAAAGATCGATATTTTTGATTTTTCACTGGAGCGGGACCTGATGAGCCGCGAGATGAAGGTTGATTTGACGGTCCGGGTTCGCCCCGAGACCCAGACGATCATACCGCTGATGGAGTCGGTGGCGGCGCTGGAATATGTCAAAAAGGTGATTTTGCGTTAAGGTGGATTTCGTTGCGTTGTTTTTTTCAAGAGTGGTTTGCCGGATAGGGTTATCCGCAGGAGAGAGGCGTGAATAGAGAAAAGGTTCTTCTGGTCGATGATGTCGCTCCTTTTCTGGAGTTGGAAAGGTCGTTTTTCGACGAAAAGCGTTTTGATGTTTTGACCGCCTGCTCCGCTCTGGAAGCGGTGCGTCTGGTTTCCCGGCAGCCTCCGGGGATCATTTTCATGGATTTACACATGGGCGACATGGACGGGGATGAGGCCTGCGCCCTGATCAAAAAAGATCCACTTTTAAAACATATTCCCATCATCCTGGTGACCCATCCCGATGAGGATGACATCGAAAAGTGCGAGGCCAGCGGTTGCGAGGGATACGTTTTCAAGCCGGTCAAAAAGGGGGATTTCATGGAAATGACCAATCGTTTTCTGGGCGACTGTGGACGGCAGGCTCCCCGGGTCCGTGCCCGCCTGGTAATCAGTTATGGAACTGAAGGGGATACCCGGACCCTTCAGCGCTATTCCGTCAACATGAGCACAGGCGGGGTTTTCCTGGAAACCGAGGAGGTCCTTCCGGAAAACACCCCCCTGGTGCTGGCCTTTATTCTCCCCGGCGAGAAGCGGACCGTCTCCTGCCGGGGGCGTGTGGCTTGGGTCAATCCTCCTCACCATAAGGCGAATCCTGATTTGACGGCGGGAATGGGGATCCAGTTCGTCGGACTCCAGTTTGAGGAAATCAGCGCGATCCGCAATTACCTGCACCAGATCAGCCAGGAAAGCCTGCATGAACTGGTCCGGGAGGAGGAAAACCGCTCCAGCCCCCTTGCCTGACAAGCCATTCCCGATTTTTTCCCGGCTGGTTTTTTTAAATTGGACGGGAAATCCTTTTTCGGAATATAATTCGCTATATACTTATCCGGAGGTCAACGGTGAAACCGTTGACCTCCCTCTTTTTTCCCGGTAATCTGGTTCGGTTGCAGCGCTGGACCCAAGCGGTTTTTTTTCACCATGGACGATATGACTGATGCAGGAATGGAAGGCGGCGTTATTTCCCCTCCCATAAAAAAGCTTTGGCGCCTGCAGCCTTTGCCGGAGGAGGATGGGCAGAGGCTTGATCTTTTTATAGCCGGACGATGCCCTGAGCTGTCCCGGGGGACGGTCCGCAAAGCAATCGACCTGGGCGGGGTTCATGCCGGCGGGCGCCGTGTTCGTCGCTGTTCCCAGTCGGTGCGGCCCGGGGAGACGGTGGAGGTTTTTTTCGACGGCCGACCGCTGGAGGTTTTTTCTATCGACGATGCCATGGTGGTGTTCCGCGACCCATGGCTGCTGGCCGTAAACAAACCCTGGGGAATCGACACCAATCCGACTCCGGCCCGCTACAAAGGAACCCTCTACGAAGCCCTGCTCCGCTATCTCCACAACCCCTTTCGCCCTCTCGACCGGCCCGAACTGGGGATGGTCCAGCGTCTGGATCGCGATACCTCGGGCCTGCTGATATTTTCCATTCACCGCCGCTCCCACAAACCGCTGACGGCCATTTTCCAGGAGAGGCGGGTGAAAAAACTCTATCGCCTGCTGGCGGCGGGGACTTTTCCGGAGGGGGAGGGGGAGTTCCGCTCTCTGCTTGCCCGCAATCGGGGCACCAACCGGATGAAGTCGGTGGCCGTCGGCGGACGGGAGGCGATCACGCGCTATCGGGTGCTCGAGCGGTATGCCGAGGCGACTTACGTGGAAGCGGAGATCCTGACCGGCCGGTCCCACCAGATCCGCGTTCATTTTTCGGAGGCCGGCCGTCCCCTGCTGGGGGACCCAAGGTATGGCGGGGCGGAATCTCTTTCAGGCATACGGTTTTGCCGCCCCATGCTCCATGCCTTTCATCTTCTTTTGCCCCATCCCGTCACCGACGCGTCACTGGAATTGACGGCGCCGCTGCCCGAGGATATGACGGAGGCAATCACCTGGCTCCGGGATGGGCAGCAAAAAACCGAAGGGTGATTGGTATGTTGTTTTTATTTCAACCAGAAACCAGTCACTAATCACCAGTAACCAGTTGCCGGTCACCGATAAGGATTTTCCAATGCTCAGCTATCCCCACATCGATCCGGTACTGATCCAGATCGGTCCCCTGTCGGTGCGCTGGTACGGCCTCATGTATCTGCTGGCTTTCGGTATCGGCTACCTGGTGATCCGCGGCCTCGGCCGCTACCGCCAACTCGCTATGGCCGACGAAACCGCTTCCGATCTGCTGTTTTACGCCATGCTTGGGGTCATTCTCGGCGGCCGGCTGGGCTATGTCCTTTTCTACAATCCCGCCTATTATCTGCGTCATCCTTTAAGCATCTTCGCCGTCTGGGAAGGGGGGATGAGCTTTCACGGCGGGTTGCTGGGAGTGACCGCCGCTGTCCTGATTTTCAGTTGGAAAAAAGGGCTTCCGGTGCTGCTGGTGGCTGATATCATGGCGGGCGCCGCCGCTCCCGGCCTCTTTTTCGGCCGTATCGGCAACTTCATCAACGGCGAGTTGTGGGGACGGGTCACCGATCTGCCCTGGGGGATGGTTTTCCCCGGCGCCGGTCCTTTGCCGCGCCACCCGAGCCAGCTTTACGAGGCGTTTCTCGAAGGCTTGGCGCTGACCGTGGTGATCCTCTTTCTGCACCGCCGAAAGGTGTCCCACGGCGTTCCCTTTTTCACTTTCTTTCTGTTATACGGGATGTTCCGTTTTCTGGTGGAATTCGTTCGCGAGCCGGATGCCCACCTCGGTTATCTGTGGGCCGGCGCCACCATGGGGCAGCTGCTGTGCCTGCCGATGATGGCTTTGGGGATAGGCGGCCTGGTTCTTGTTTATAAAAATAAGGTGGCGCGATGAGCAGAATCAAAGGGATCATTTTCGATTTCGACGGCGTGCTGTTCGACAGCCTCCGGGCCAATCTGGCCTATTACAATACGGTCTTCAGGGCCTTCGGCGCCCCCGAGGTGACTGCTGAGGACCCCGAAAAGATGTTTCTCTGCCATACCGCCAACAGCGCCCGGGTGTTCGAGGTTCTGCTGGGGGAAAAGAGGCGGGACGAGGCTCTGGCCTACGCCGCCGCCCTCGATTTCCGCCGTTTCGTCCCGTTGATGGAGATGGAGGCCGGTCTCCTTCCGGCACTGCGGAGTCTGCGGGGCAAAGCGGATCTGGCGGTGGCGACCAACCGCGGCCAGAGCACCTACGCCATTCTTGAGCATTTCGATCTGGCCCGCTATTTCCGCACGGTGGTAACCTGCCAGGACGTGGCGCGGCCGAAGCCCGATCCGGAGATGCTCCTTCTGGCCGCGTCACGGCTGGGGGCGGGAAAGGACGAGGTCCTCTATGTGGGGGATTCGGATCTGGATCGTCTGGCGGCGGAAGCGGCGGGAATACTGTTCGCCGATTACAAGGGGGAAGCCGGAGGAAAATTGAAGATCGGGCATCACTCCGAACTGGTTTCTCTTTTTCTGGAGGGCGACCTGGACAGGTCTTTGACCATCTCCAGAACGTTGCCGCCATCGACCCTGCGATAGGAAACCTCGTCCATCAGACAGCGGATGATATGGATTCCCCGTCCGTGATCGTCGAGTATGTTTTCATCCGGCGGCGGGAGGGAATTGATGTCGAATCCCTGGCCGTGATCGCGGACCCGGATGCGCAGGCAATCGTGGTCGATGCCGATGGAGATATGGACCTCCTTGTCCGGGTTCTCCACGTTGCCGTGGATCATGGCGTTGGCGATCGATTCGGTCAGCACCAGATTGATGTGGTAGGCCAACTCTTCCCGGTCCCCGCCGTACTTGTCGAGGGTACGGGCGAGATTCTCGCCGATATTGCCGATCAGACTCAGGTAGCGGGTCTTGTTGGGGATGCGGATATTGACTTCGATTTTATCGTACATACCAACCCGGAGGAGGTGATCAGAAACTGGCCAGGGCCTCGGAGACACCGGCGAAGATTTCGAAAACCCGATGCAGGCGGGTCAGCTCGAACATCGATTTCACCTGCGTCTGCATGCCGCAGAGTTTGAGGCTGCCGTTGCGGGCGGTGGCGTTCTTGAAGCCCGACACGAGGGCGCCAAGGCCAGAAGAATCGATGAAGCGCACCCCTTTCAGATCGATGACCATGTTGTTTTTGCCCCCTTCAAAGAGGCTCAGCATCTGGGATTTGAATTCGTTGCTGTTGTGGGCGTCCAGGCGTTCTTCCTTCACTTCGACGACAACCGCATTCCCATGGTCCGTGACATCGCAGTTCATTGCAGTTCCTCCTGATGATGACATCTCCGATTTTCAAATTTCATAAAAACCATATCCCTATTAAAATAGCATAAATTTTTTCACCTTGGCGGAAAAGTTGGCTGCACCCTTTCAAAGATCCGCCTTGATGATCACCAGAGAGACATCATCCTCAAAGCTCTCCCTGCCGGAGAATTGGCGCACCGTACTTAACAGTTCGACTGCGATGTCGGCGGGGGGAAGCTTGTGGTGTTTCCTGAGAAAGATTCTCAGACGCGGCTCGCCAAAGAGTTCCTCATCGTCATTGCGGGCCTCGATGATGCCGTCGGTGTAGAGGAGAAGGACGTCCCCGGGGGACAGGGATTCCACCTTCTCTTCGAAATCGACCTCTTCTTTGATGCCTAGGATCAGCCCTTCGGCGTCCAAAGCCTGGCACTTCCCGATATCGGCCCGAAACAGCAGCGGGGGATTGTGGCCGGCGCTGGCGTAGCTGAAGCGGCGGCTGTTGGGGTCGAGGCGCAGATAGAAGAGGGTGATGAACAGTTCCGCCTCGCTCAGGTCGCGGTTGAAGAAGTTGTTCAGGGCTTGCATGATCCCGGCCGGGCCGGAAAAGGTATGGAACAGGGCATGGATGAAGGTCCGCGCCTCGGCCATCATCAGGGCGGCGCCGACATTGTGACCGGACACGTCGGCGATGAGGATGTCGAGACTTTCGTCGCCGTTGATCAAAACGTCGTAATAGTCCCCCCCCACCTGGCTGGCGGGTTCGCAGACTCCGGCCAGGGAGAGCCCCTCGATCTGAGGCAGCGTGGTGGGGAGCAGGCTGAGTTGGATCCGCTTGGCGATCTCCATCTCCTTCTGGTGTTCCTTGGCTTCAAGCAATTTTTCCGCCTGTTGGGCGTTGCGCCAGGCCACTCCCACTTGACCGGCCAGGCTGGTGAAAAATTCCATAAACTCTTCGGTGAAGATGCCCTTGATGGTTTTGGAATAGGCGGAAAGAACCCCTACCGGCTGGTCTTCGATGACGATCGGCGCATGGGCCATCGATTTGATCCCTTCCCGGCGGATGACCTTGGCCGAAAAGGGATTGTTGACCGTTTCGGCGTCGTTGATGACGACGACGGCGTTCTTGCGGAAGGTGTCGGTTACGAAAGTTTGTTCGTGCAGTTGGATCCTGGAAGTGAGCAGATGCCCTTCGGTCATGCCGATCTGGCTCTTTGTGACCAGGGCGTTCTGGGCCGGGTCGTAAATGCGGATGATACACAAATCGAGCATGAACTGCTGTTCCAGAAGACGCAGGATATCGTCGAGGGTGGTCTGCAGTCCTTTGCCGCTGGCCACCATCCGCGCCGCCTCGTAAAGGACGCTGAGCTGCTCGCGGCTGGCGTTGCGGCTCAGGGTGACGTTGCCGAAGATATCGAAGACATCCTCCATCTTGCTGCCCCGGGCGGAGAGATAATTTTCGATGATAATGCGGGCCGGGGCGGTGCCCACCGATCCGGCCAGGGTCTTTTCCGTAAAACGTTTCAGGGCCGGGACCTCGCGGTCGGGAAGGGTGCCGCGATGATCGAACCCTCTGTCTTTCAGGTAATCTCCGATGGCCGACTGGGCCCTTTCCTCGCCGATGAATTTGGTCATCAACTCGACGAACTCCCTGACGCTGGGGGCTTTGCTGAGAATCTTCATCCCCGTGGGCTCGGCCGGGGGCGAGAGGACATGAACGAAGCGGTCGACCTGCTCTTTTTCGCTGGGGGTAAGCTGGCCAAACAGGGAAATGGCGACAAAGGGTCCCAGGTTGAAGAGCAGGCTCCAGAATAGGGCATGGGACCAGACGTCCAGCCCGGAGAGGCCGAAGAGGGCCTGGGGGCGGAGAAAAGAGAATCCCCAGGGACCTTGGTCCAGGATGTTGCAGGGGAAACAGCCGGAAGCGATCAGCGAGGGGAGGAGCAGGGTGTAGCTCCAGACGGCGAAGCCCAGGACCAGGCCGGTGAGCGCTCCCCTGCGGGAAGCCCTTTTCCACAGCAGGCCGCCGATCAAAGCCGGCGCGAACTGGATGGCGGCGACAAAGGAGATCAGAACGATGCTGATCAGCCCGTAGCTTGCCGAGATCATTTCGTTATAAAAATAGCCGCCGAGAATGACGGCGAAGATGGCGACCCGTTTGGTGTTGATCAGCAGCCCGGACAGGGAGGCGGCGCCGCTTCTGATCTTGAGGATGGCGGGCACCACCAGGTTGTTGAGAATCATGGTGGAAAGGGCCACGGAGGTGACCATCACCATTCCCGCGGAGGCCGACAAACCGCCGAGAAAGATCAGCATGGTGAGCCAGGGCGGTCCTTTCTCCATGGGAATGCGAAGGACGAAATAGTCGGCCGCCAGGTCGGTGCCGCCGTAGAAAACCAGTCCGGCCGCGGCGATGGGGATGACGAAGAGGGTGAACAGCAGAAGATAGGCCGGGAACAGCCACATGGCGGTACGGATATGTTTCTCCTGGCTGTTTTCGATCACCAACAGGTGAAACTGGCCGGGGAGGCAGAAAATGGCCAGCATGCCGATGACCATCAGGGAGAACCACTGGGAATAGGGAATCGTCGCGCTGGGCAGGGAGATGAGTTCGCCGGTCCGGGGGGAATGGCGGGAAAACTGTTCGAAGAGATCACCGAAACCGTCAAAGAGACCGAAGGTGACGAAAAGTCCGAGGGCCAGAAAGGCGAAAAGCTTGACCAGGGATTCGAGGGCGACGGCGGCGATGAGACCCTCGTGGCGTTCCGAGGCGTCGAGATGGCGGGCGCCGAAAAGGACGCAGAAGAGGCCGAGGATCAGGGCGAGGATCAGGCCGCTGTCGATGTATGAGGGGAGCGTGGGAGAGATCGCGGTCGGCACCCTGCCGAGTTGCTCGGCGGGGACGGAGAGCAGGTCGAAGGTGTTGAACAGATCGATCAGGTGCTGGGGGCTGACCACCGGCGGAATGGACAGCATGTCGAAGGTAGCGGTGATGGCCCGCAGCTGGATGGCGATGTAGGGGAGGGTGCCGATGATGCAGAAGAGTGTCACCACGGCGCCGATGGAGGCCGACTTGCCGTAGCGGCTGGAGATGAAATCGGCGAAGCTGACGATATGCTGTTCCCGGCTGGCCCGCACCATCTTGCGCAGCAGCAGCCACCAGGTGAGAACGATCAGGGACGGTCCGAGGTAGAGGGCGAGAAAATCGATGCCGTTGTTGGCGGCTCTGCCCACGGCTCCGTAGAAGGTCCAGGCGCTCAGGAAAACATTGAGGGACAGGGCGTAGATATAGGCGTTGGAGGTGATGCTGTACCCGGCCCGGCGGCATTTATCGGCGTAGAAGGCGACCCCGAAGAGGATCCCGAAATAAAGCAGGGATGTTCCGGCGACGATGGCGAAGGGGATCATGGCCGCCTCTTTTCCCGCCGTCCGCCGGTCTCATCCTGCTCTTCGCCGTCCCGGCCGAGATGTGCCGCCAGCAGGAAGATCATGACGATCAGCAGGCCCCAGGCCAGAAAAAGAAAGCCGACGAGGGAAGGGAAACCCAAAACCGGGCCGGAACCGCTGAAAATTCCCAGAAAGGGATAATTGAGCAGAATCATTCCCGCCAGCAGCAACAGCAGGCAGATTTCGGAAACGACGCCAACGGGAAACTTCTTCATCGGCCTCCGGTTTTTTTCACGAGCAATCTGGATAAGGTCAGACCGACATTATAATCGATCTCCTTTTCGCTGTCGATTTCGATAACTCCCGGAAATTCTGAAGTGGAGTCGAAGTATCCGGCCTGGAAAGAAAGGAGTTCGCGGCGCCCGTCGGAGATGTCATTCCCTCTGCTTTCACGCTGCCGCAAGCGTTCCATGAGAGTAGCCTGGCCGCATTGGAGGTGGGCCAGCAGAACCGGAACGCCGTACTGTTCCCCCAGTTGGCTGAAGATCTCCCGGTGGCGGTTTTTGGCGAAAGAGGCATCTACCACCACCGAATTCCCCCTGATCAGGGCGCGGCCGGCTTTGTCGTGGAGGGAGCGGTAGGTGGCATCGCTCATGGTCGGCGCGTAGAGCCCCTCTCCGAAGTTATTCCGAATCTTGGTGTTCGGATCGAGGCCCGCCAGTTCCTTCCGTTCCGCATCGGAGCGAAGGTGGGTCATTCCTGTCGCCGCGGCCAGTTCTCCGGCGAAAAGCGACTTGCCGACTCCCATCAGGCCGCAGGTCAGAACGAGGGCCTGAGGGGCCAGATAGCCCATGGCCAAATTGAAATAACGGCGGCCCCGGTTCTGCAGGAGGCCGTATTGCTCCTCTGCCTGGCGATGCTGGGCCATGGCCAGGGAGGCGACCTTGCCCCGCACCCAGGCGCGGTAGGCTTTGTAAAAGGGGATCAGCAGATCGGCCCCATGGCCCCAGGCGAAATGCCGGCGGTAGTTTTTCAGCAGCGCCCGGGCCAGATCCCGCCGGTCGCGGAATTCCAGGTCCATCAGCAGAAAAGCAATATCGGCGAGGACATCGGAGATCCGGAAGCGGCGGTTGAATTCGATGCAGTCGTAGATCTGTATGGGATCGGTCAGGCAGATATGTTCGCTATGCAGGTCGCCGTGGAGTTCACGGACGAATCCTTCCTTTTCCCTCTGCCGCAGCAGCGGCGCCTGGCTGTCCAGGAACCCTTCAACGAGGCGGCGGGCCGCCTCAAGTCCCTCCCGGGGGATGGTCTTTCCGGCGAAAGGGCGGGTCTGGTCGAAGTTTTCCCGCCAGTTCTGCCGGATGACTTGGAGATCGGACGATTCTTCCAACTCTGCGTGAGGTGGGGTCCGGCGGTGCATCTCGGCGATGAAGAGAGCGAGCCGCTCCATCTCCTTGGCCAGTCCTGCGGCGCCTGCCGCCACCAACCGGTCGAGCATCCGATCCTCGGGAAGACGCTTCATGAGGACGGCGTATTCGATGGTATCTCCGGGACCGCCGAAGCGGAGGGCGGACCCCGAACGGCACAGGGGGACCACTCCCAGGTAGGTGGCGGGCGAGAAACGGCGGTTCAGTCGCACCTCTTCCTCGCAGAAATGGCGCCTTTTGTCCAGAGTGCTGAAGTCGAGAAAGCCGAAGTCGACCGGCTTTTTGATCTTGTAGACATGGCGGTCGGTGAGGTAGAGGCGGGAGGCGTGGGTTTCCACAAAGTGTATGGCGGCGGTCTCCTCGGGGTAGGCCTCTTTGTTCATCAGCGCTCGATGCAATAGGTTGTCATCCATGGAGAATTCTCCCGGCTTATGAAAACTTTAACATGACGGGAAGGGGTGTAAAGAAACCAGCCGGGGGTGGGGTATGATAACATGAATTAGAAGATAAGGAACAAAACCTGCCGGGACGAGGTAAGATTTGACGCTCGGCGAGAGGGTGTGCTAACTTTTCGCTGGAATAGCGAGGGAAATCCATGTTTTTCCGCCAACTGAGACGCTTTTCGTTGTGGCTGATGCTACCCCTGGCTGTCGCCGGATGCGGCCGTCTGACCGGTTTTCCCCCGGGCGATTCGCACCCCTTCGGCGCGGAGGACGCCGCCGGAAAAGCCGCCTTCCTTTTCGCCAAGGCCAATCTTCTGGAAGACCAGGGCTTGTCCGCGGAGGCCGAAGAGGCCCTTGGCGAAGCTCTCCGTCTCGATCCCCAGGCACCCTATCTTCATTACCGGATGGCTTCTCTCCAGGCCCAAAATGGGGACAAGGAGGCCGCTTTGGCCTCGCTGCGGACCGCTCTCCAATTGGATCCCGATCTGATCGACGCCCTGTTTCTGCTGGCCGAGATTCATTTGGCGGCCAATGAGCCGGATGCGGCGATCCCCCCCCTGCGGCGCATTCTTGAACTGGACCCCGAAGAGGAGGGGGCCTCCCTGAAACTGGGTATGGCCTACTCCCAGAAAGGGGACAAGGCGGAGGCAATCCGGGTTTTCAGGGAAATGCAGGCCAGGAATCCCGATTCGCCCTGGGCCGGACTGGCCCTGGGGCGTCTCTACCGTCAACTCGGTCTGACCGGTGAAGCGGAAAAGCATTACCGGTCGATTCTCGCCCGCCAGCCCGGTTTCGAGCCGGTAGTTCTCGAGTTGGGGGGGATGCTGGAACAGATGAAGGAGTGGGACAAGGCCCGGGCGGTTTTTCGCGAAGGGCTGAGGGAGAATCCCGGCAACACCGAAATGCGCCTTCATCTGGCCCAGGTGCTGCTCATGGAGAACCGCCTCGATGAAGCCATGGACCACTATCGGCTGATTCTGGACGAGGAGCCGGACAATCTCGAAGCGCTGCGCAAGAGCGGCCTGATTCATCTGGAGAGGCAGCGCTGGTCCGAGGCGGCGGAGGTTTTCGCCCGCCAGGTCAAACTGCGCCCGGATTGGGATCAGGCCCGTTACTATCTGGGGATCGCCCTGGTCAAAGAGGGCAAGGATGCGGAGGCGCTGGCCGCCTTCGCGGAAATCCGCCCCTGGTCCCCCCTCTACGACGACGCTCTGGTCCACATGGGCTATCTCTACCACGGTCTCGGCCGAAGCGGCGAGGGACTCGAATTGATCGAAAAGAACCTGGCGGGGCGGACGGGCAACCCGGCGCTGTTCCGCCTTCTCGGCGCTCTCTATGAGGATGGGGGGGATAGCGGCAAGGCCCTCAACGCCCTGGAGCGCGGCGTCAGCGCTTTTCCCAAGGAAACCGATCTGCTCTACCAGAAAGGGATGCTCCTCGAGAAAAGGGGGGAAGGGGAGGCCGCCATGGCGGTCATGGAAGAGATTCTGCGCCTCCAGCCCGAACATGCGGAAGCCATCAATTTCATCGCCTATTCCCTGGCCGAACGGGGACGGGACCTGGATCGCGCCCTGCGTCTGGCGGAGCAGGCCCTGGCACTCAGAGACAGGCCCCATATCCGCGATACCCTGGGGTGGGTTCACTACAAACGGGGGAACTTTGCCGAGGCTCTGAAACATCTGGAAATAGCCCTGGCGGAGATGGGGGAAGATCCCGTGCTTCACGAACATATCGGGGATACGCTGAGGGCCTTGGGGCGGAATCGGGAGGCCGGGGAGGCCTACCGTAAAAGTCTGGAGCTGGATCCGGAAAACCAGGCGCTGCGGGACAAACTGGACAAAATGGAGGGGAAACCATGAAGCGACTCGGTTTGATCGGGCTGGTGCTCCTGCTCTGTTCCTGCACCCTGCCGCCGACGGTTCTGCCGCCGCCCCCGGAAGAGGTGACGGCCAAGGATTTGCTGGAGGAACTGCGCCGCCGGGAGGATTCCCTGTTCAGCCTGCGCGGCCTGGCCCATATCTCCTGGCGGGAAGGAAAACGCCTTTCCCTGAAAAGCCGGCAGGCCCTGTTGATCCGCAAGCCGGACAGGATCCGCTCGGAACTGTTCGGCCTGTTCGGGCAGCCGGTGCTGGTGGCGGCCGTCAATGACCGGGAGGTCACCGCCCTCGATCTGGCGGAAGGGATCTTCTACCGGGGCCGGGCTTCGGCTGAAAACATTCACCGTCTGCTGCATCTCCCCCTGGCTCCCGCCGATCTGATCCGCCTGGCCCTGAACCAGGCGCCGCAAGGCGATTTTCCCGACCGGCCCTTGATTGTCGCGACGGCGGAGGGCTACCGGCTGACCCGCTCGGGCAGGGAGTGGAAGCAGGACCTCCATTTCAGCCGGGATCGGCGGTTGACCAGGGTGGTCCTCTATTTCCGGGGGGATCGGCAGTTGGAAGCCGAATATGCCGATTTCACCGGTGAAGCGGGGAATTTCCCCCTGGAGATGAAACTTTTTCTCCCCGCCCGCGAAGTCGAGATGACCATCCGTTTCACCACCCTGGAGACCAACGTTGCCCTCGCGGACGACCTTTTTGAATTGCGGACTCCCGAGGGGTTCCGGATCTATTCCCTGCCATGAAGCGGTTCCTTTCTTTTTTCCCCGCTCTATCGACAAAGGGCTGTCTCCGGGGTGATTCTGGAATAATCGCCGGAAAATGGTTGTCGGCGGCCCTGCTGCTGATTCTGCTGCTCTCCTCCTGTTCCGAGGTGGAAGGGCCGGTGGTAGTGGCGGAGGGGGCAAAGTCCCCCGTCCACGGCGATACCATACTCATCGGCAGCGGCGCCGACGCTGTCAATTTGCTGCCGGTGCTGGCTTCGGACGGCACCTCCGCCAGCGTCAACGGGCTGATTTACAGCGGTCTGGTCCGTTACGGCAAGAACCTCGAGATCGAGGGGGATCTGGCCGAATCGTGGCAGATTTCCCCCGATCATCTGACCCTGACCTTTCACCTGCGCCAAGGGGTGACATGGCACGACGGGACCCCCTTTACCTCCGCCGACGTGCTTTTCACCTATCGCCTCTACATTGACCCGAAGACTCCCACCGCTTACGCGGAACGTTATCGCCAGGTGGAGCGGGCCGAGGCCCCCGATCCTTACACTTTCGTCGTCACCTACCGCAAACCGTTGGCCTCGGCCCTGAGCAGCTGGGCCCTCGACATTCATCCCCGCCATCTGCTGGAAGGGGTCGAGATCACCAGGAGCCCCCTCTCCGCCGAGCCGGTCGGCACCGGTCCTTTCGTTTTCAAGGAGTGGCGGCGGGGCGAACGGATCGTTCTCGAGGCCAATCCCGACTATTACGAAGGGCGGCCCTATCTTAACCGGGTGGTGTTTCGTGTCATTCCCGATCCTACCACCATGTTTCTGGAGTTGCAGACCGGCGGCATCGACCAGATGGGGCTGACTCCTCTGCAGTACGCCCGCCAGACCGAGTCCTCCAACTTTCGGCGCAACTTCCGCAAATACCGCTATCCGTCTATGGCCTACACCTATCTCGGCTTCAATCTGCGCCAACCTCTGTTTCAGGACAAGCGGGTGCGCCAGGCGCTTTCCTACGCCATCGATCGCGAGGAGATCGTCAAGGGGGTGCTGTTGGGTCTGGGAAGGACGGCGACCGGGCCCTATGTACCTGGAACCTGGCCCTACAACCCCGAGGTCCGCAAATATCCCTACGACCCGGAAAAAGCCCGCCAGCTGTTGCGGGAGGCGGGATGGGGGGACAGCGACGGGGACGGGATCCTCGATCGCCAGGGACGCCCCTTCTCCTTCACCATCGTCACCAACCAGGGGAACGACCAGCGCGTCAAGTGCGGTGAAATCATCCAGCGCCGTCTCAGGGAGCTGGGGATCGAGGTGCGGCTGCGGGTCATCGAGTGGGCTTCATTTCTCAAGGAATTCATCAATCCAGGAAATTTCGAGGCCACTCTCCTCGGCTGGACCGTGCCCGTCGACCCCGACGGCTACAACGTCTGGCACTCCAGCAAAACCGGCGTCGGCCAGCTCAATTTCATCCATTTCAACCATCCGGAGGTGGACGAACTGCTGGAGCGGGGGCGCCGCACCATGGATCAGCAGGAGCGCAAGGCCATCTACGGCCGTTTCCAGGAAATCCTCGCCGAGGAACAGCCCTATGCGTTCCTTTACGTACCCGATTCCCTGCCGGTAGTGGCGGCCCGTTTTCGCGGCATCGAGCCGGCGCCGGTAGGCCTCATGCACAACTTCATCCGCTGGCATGTTCCTGAATCGGAGTGGAAATACCGCAGGTGAAAGGTGGATGCGGCTGACGGACTGGTGACTGAAAAACAGTTTGTGGTTCGTAGCTCGTAGAAAAACCAGCAACCGGCAGCTTGTTATTGGTTATTATGCTTTGACTATAACTGGTTGCTTACCTATTGTTTGTCACTTGTCACTTGTCACTTGTCACTTGTCACTTGTCACTTGTCACTTGTCACTTGTCACTTGT
>JAAZDE010000178.1 GCA_012512925.1 Desulfuromonadaceae bacterium | reverse complement strand
GAACATCACTACCCCACTAGAAATCCAGTTGATCCCGACGCCGAGCAGAGGCTTGTCGGATCGGGCCTTTCCAAAGGCCTCAGCATAGGCGCGCAGTTGCGGCAGGTAGCGGAGAAAACGTTCCTCCAAGTCTTCGCACTGGTCCGACTTGTGGTCGATGATCCACAGCCCTTCCGGGGTTTCCACCAGCAGGTCGATGGTGCCGGTGACCACGCTTCCCCGCTCATCCAGTGTCAGAATCGGCAGTTCCGTTGAAACAGCTGTCGCCCCCAACTTCCCTTTCATCCAACTATCGAAGGCTTTGACCTGGCTTTCAATCAGAGCGAATTCCTCCGGAGTGAATTCGTAAGCCGCCGCCCGGCTCAGTTTCTCCCGATTCAGGATTTTTCCGATCCATTCAAATCGCTGATGGAGAATCGTTCCCCGGACGTTGGCCGGCAAATCCGGCCGCCAGTCGAGAGCCTGGGCATAGGCGAAGGTTTCCAGGAACGCGGCCGGCTTATCCATGGCCGTATCCAGTAGCGAAGGGCGAATGGTCTCCGGGGTCAGTCCGCTGGGGAGAGGTCCGGGCTTCAGGGCTCTTCGCCCCAAAACCGGCAGATCGGCGTCTGGGGGCGAGTCGGTATTTTCAAACAGAGGAGAACGGTCCTTCTCGACCTGCAGGACCCGGCAGTCATATTCCTGGCCGAGAACCCTCAGTTTATTCCCGGCCAACGCCATCCCGGTCTCCTTGACCAGCAACTCCCAGAAGGTCACCTTGGCTCGCTCGTTGCCGTTGTCCAGATAAGCGGGCCATTCGAGGAGCACCTTCTCCCGGGCGCGGGTGAGGGCCACGTACCATAGGCGGCGCGCGCCGGCCTCCTCGCCGGGCCAAAGCGAATCCAAAAAAGCCCGGTTTTTCTCGGGGGCCGCGAATTTCGGATAGAAATCGAGGCGGGCCCTGTCCAGAATGGCGTCGAGATCGCCAAAATCCTCGTAGTTGACCTCCAGGGCCGGCAGTTCGCTGCGAATCTCCGCATCGGCGGCGCAGACGGCCACCACCGGCCATTCGCGTCCCTTGGACCGGTGCCAGGTCACCAGTTGAACGGCGTCCTCGTCGGTCACTCTGGGGTCGGGCTGTTCGTCTTCGGCATCGACCCGGGACACCAGCCACGCCAAAAAAGTTTTGAGATCGCTGCCGTGAAAACCGCTGGCGGCCAGGGCATCCCGGTTGGCGGCAGCAAAACCGTGTGCCTCGCTTTCCAGGCGCAGCAGATTGGCCCGGGCCTGTTCGGCGTCCGGCCACAGGGCGACCCGGCCGTACAGGTCCAAAACGCCGATCACCTCGGCCAGGATTTCCGCCGGAAACTTTTCTTCCACATCGGCGGCCGCCGGCTGCAGCCGCAGGAGGATTTCCGGGGTCTTCTCCACCTCGTCCAGCAAAGCCTTCAGGGCATCTTCCAGGGAATCCTCCCCCAGTTCGGTGGCGGCGAGATAGAGCCCGGCGTGCCGGTCCTGGGGGTCGGCCACGTAGGCCAGAGCGTGATAGGCCAGTTGGACGATGCGGGAGCCGAACCAGTCCTGCCGGCTCAGGCGGGTTCTTATGCCGAGGCGGCGCAGGGCTTCGGCATAGGCGATCAGGCGGCCGTTGGTGGGACAGATAACCGCCATGTCCCCTCCGCGGATGCGCCTTGAGACATTGAAGGCCTTGTCCCAGACCCGGCAGTCGGGATCGTCGAGCAGTTCCTTGAGGCGGGATGCGGTATGTTCCGCGCGCCGGTCGTTTCTGCTTCTGTCACTGAACTGGACGATTTCCAGGGGGCTCAGGGCGCTCGGGAATTCCGCTTTCGGCTGCAGGCAGGTGTAGCCGCCGCCGAAGAGTCCCTGGCCCACGGCATTGATCCAGGCCATCAGCCGGGGATGGGAGCGCCAGTTGTTCCGCAGGGGGCTGACGGTGGAGGCAAATTTTTTCTGCAGTTCCTCCAGCAGGCGCGCGTCGGCGTCCTGGAACCCCATGATCGCCTGTTTGAGATCCCCGACGATCAGCGTCGGTATGCCCGCCTTTTTCAGAGACCACAGCAAGGCAAACTGCAGGGGGTTGGTGTCCTGGAACTCGTCGATGACCAGGCAGTCGATGCGTTGGCGGACCGCGGCAAGAACTTCCGGGCGGCGTCCGAGCATCTCCAGAGCCAGAGCCAGCATGTCCGTGTAGTCGACCAGGCCGCGGTCGGCCTTGCCGACGGCAAAGCGGGCCAGGCAATTCCGGCCGGCGCCCAGAAGCGCCTCGGCGTGCAGCCAGGCTTCCTCCAGCGGGCCCGGGTGCCGCAGCAGGCCGTCGGCGGCCCGCTCAACCGCTTCGGCATACTCGTCATATCCTTCCGGCAGGGGATTGCGCGCGGTGGAATGCTGGAGGCCGCGCAGTTCCTGCCAGAGCGGCCAGTCGCTTTCCAGGTCACGGCTGGAGTCGGCCCGGAGCAGCAGCTGGTGATCCCCGGCCAGTTTCGCGGCCACCCCCGAAGTTCTGGCATACCCGGAAACACCTTCGGGAAACATCTCAAAGAGATCGCGGACAGCGCCGCGCATCTGTTTCAGCAGCGCTTCTCCGTCTTCGGTAGGCCCATAGGTCTCGGCGATGACATCCTGGACCCGGCGGATCATGCCGCCGTCGGACTCTGGAGAGCCGATGGCGCGCAACCGGCGGATGACCTCCAGGATTCTGTCCCGGAACCCGTCTTCGGCGCTTTTCCCGGAGTTGAAATCCCACCGGTAGCCGAAGCGGTACAGCTGGCTCATGACGGGGCCGGCCCGGTCGGTGGCGGCCAGGGCCTGGCGGATGAGAATCCCTTCCTCGTCTTCGGACAGAAGCCGCGGAAGCGGATTGCAGCCGGCGTCCAAAGCGAATTCGGTGAGCAGGCGCAGGCCGAAGGCGTGGATGGTGGAGATGTAGGCCTGGCCCAGGCGCAGGGCGTCTTCGAGGCGGCCCTGGCGGACCAGTTCGGCCCGAATCCGTTCGCGCAGTTCCGCGGCGGCGGCTTCGGTAAAGGTGACCGCGACGATTTTCTCGGGAGCGACCCGTTTTTCCCGGACCCACTCGGCCAGGCGGGTCTGGAGGGTGTAGGTCTTCCCGGAACCGGCCCCGGCGGGGATGAGGGTCAACGGCGGCAGGCTCATGACTCCTCCTCTTCTTTGGGATGCAGGAACAGGCTCAGCAGGGGAAGGTCCTCCAGGGCGTAAAGCTTCATGCCGATCTTGTCCAGGCGCTCGGGATCGTCGACCCGGTTGAGCTGGATGCGTCCGGCGCGGACCTCTGCCAGCCGCTGCCGGATCAGGGCCATGGCCTCGGCCGAAACATCTCCGGGCATCTCTTCGATCCCGTAAACGGGCGCCTGGATCCAGCCGCTGGTATTGGCCAGGGCCAGCTGGTCGTCCATCAAATAGTACATCTGGCCGATCTCCCCGGCTTCCTTGAGCGCTTGTCCCACACCGGGGGCTATGCGAGAGGAAACGCCGCCGGTTTGAAGCATGACCCGGTACAGGGAGGTCTGGTGGTCGAAACCCTTCTCCATGCGGATCCGGCGTTTTTTGGCGCGGCTCTTCTTGTAGTCGACCACCAGCAGCCGCCCCTGGGGCAGGGCAAGGAGCAGGTCGGCAATGCCGCTCAGGGGCACTCCGTCGAGGTTCCCTTCGAGGGGCACTTCCACCCCGACCACCCGGGCGTCGAGTTTGCGGAGAATCTCCCGCCAGCGCAGCGCGGCGGCAAGGATCTCGGCTTCCAGGTGGCTGCGTTCGACGCGCCATTCGGAACCGAGCAAACAGGGCTTGAGGG
>JAAZDE010000177.1 GCA_012512925.1 Desulfuromonadaceae bacterium | reverse complement strand
TCATCGACGTGGTCAGACAAGTTGAAGAGTAAAAAAGTTGATTTTAAATCGAATAAGACACGTGAATTAATAGCTCGTATGCGGTCGCAAATTGCGACCGCATACATAAATTAACTTACATAAAAATTTCAATATGACCAAAAGAACGATAGTGACCCTCCCCGGCGACGGAATCGGCCGGGTGGTGCTGGAACAGGCACTCCGCGTGCTGGAGGCTGCCGGATTTGAAGCGGAATATACCGAAGGGGACATCGGCTGGGAATTCTGGTGCCGCGAGGGGAACCCCTTGCCGCAACGAACCATTGATCTGCTGGAGAAACACAAAGTGGCACTCTTCGGAGCCATCACCTCCAAGCCCAAGGATGCCGCCTTAGCGGAACTGGCCCCGGAGCTCCAGACCAAGAACCTCGTCTATGCCAGTCCGATCGTGAGCCTGCGCCAACATTTCGGCCTCGACATCTGCCTGCGGCCCTGCAAATCCTATCCCGGGAACCCCCTGAACTTCATCCGCAGGGGAGCTTCCGGAAACATCGAAGAGCCGGTGGTCGACGTGGCCATCTTCCGCCAGAATACCGAAGGACTTTATGGCGGCGTCGAATGGTCGAATCCCCCGCAGCAGGTCTACGACGCCCTGATGACGCACCCTAAATTCAGGCAGAACTTCGCCTGGTCTCCCAAAGAAGAAGTTTCCGTCTCCACGCGCATCTTCACCAAAAAAATGACCCACCGTATTCTCCATGCCGCCTTTACCCATGCCGCCCAAAACGGTTACCGCTCGGTGACCCTCTGCGAAAAACCCAATGTGATCCGCGAAACCTCGGGCATGATGTACAAGATGGCCCAGGAAATGCAGAAGACCCAGTTTCCGCAGATCGAACTCTGGAATACCAACATCGACGCTCAAATGATGTGGCTCACCAAAAATCCCGAAGATTACGGAGTCATTGTCGCCGGAAACATGTTCGGCGATATCGTCTCCGACGCTTTCGCGGGCCTTATCGGCGGACTGGGATTTGCCTGCAGCGCCCAGGTCAATCCCGATACGGGCGTGGCCGTCTTTGAACCCACCCACGGATCGGCACCCAAATATGCCGGCTACCCCGTGTCGATCGTCAATCCCATCGCCATGATCGAATCGGCCTGCATGATGCTCGAATACCTCGGCGAACAGGAGATTTCCGCCCGGATCCGCAAGGCTATCGCTTCCGTCATCGCCAAAGGGGAGGTAAGCACCTACGATATGATGAAGCTCACCGGCAGCCCCACCGTCCTCTCCCAGGGCGCCGCCTCCACCATTGACATGACCGATGAGATTATTAATGAGTTAAAGTAACACATACTGAAATGTTTTCCAACCCTGAAAGACAAAGATATACGCTATCACTGGAGGAAAAATTAAGTAAATAGCATATGGAAGAACTTAACAAAGCAAATGAGTCATATTTGAGCGAAATAAAAGATCTTATTGCTGAAGCACAACTAAGGGTCTCATTTACAGTAAATGCTGAACTTACCTTACTCTATTGGCAAGTGGGTAAGAGAATAAAGGAGGAAATAATAAAAACCAATAGGGCTGATTATGGGAAACAGGTTATTGCACACTTATCACGTGTTCTTACTGATGAATACGGAAGCGGCTGGAGCAAAAGGCAACTGCACCATTGTCTCCGCAGTGCGGAAATATTTCCGGATATTGAAACTGTGCACACACTGCGTACACAATTGAGCTGGTCTCATTTAAGGCTTATAATTGCAATTGATGATGAAATAAAACGTAATTTTTATATTGAAATATGTAAATTGGAAAAATGGTCAACCCGTCAATTGCAGGAACGAATTCAATCCATGCTCTATGAGCGGACCACAATTAGTAAGAAACCTGAATTGACCATTAAAAATGATTTGGAATCGCTGAAAAATGACCGGCTAATAAATCCAGACATAGTTTTTCGTGATCCCTACTTCCTTGATTTCCTGGGACTTAAGGATACCTATTCCGAAAAGGATTTAGAATCAGCCATCATTGCAGAACTGCAGCGGTTTATCACCGAATTTGGAAACGACTTTGCATTCCTTTCCCGTCAAAAACGGATCACTATTGACAACCGCGATTACAAAATTGACCTGTTGTTTTATCACCGCAGGCTTAAATGTCTGGTGGCCATAGACCTTAAATTGGGAGAATTTGAAGCCGGATTCAAAGGACAAATGGAACTTTATTTGCGTTATCTGGAAAAATATGAAATGATTGAAGGAGAGAGGCAACCCATTGGACTGATCTTGTGTGCCGGGAAAAACGAAGAACACATAGAACTTTTACAATTGGTTAAAAGCAATATCAGAGTCTCAGAATATTTGACAGAACTTCCCGAAAAAAAACTACTGAAGCAGAAATTGCATC
>JAAZDE010000029.1 GCA_012512925.1 Desulfuromonadaceae bacterium | reverse complement strand
CCTGCCCATCTCCGCCGAGGAGATGAACCAGCGGGGATGGGAGGAACTGGACATCCTCTTTATCAGCGGCGACGCCTATGTCGATCACCCCTCCTTCGGCGTGCCGCTGCTGGCCCGCCTGCTGGAGAACCAAGGACTGCGGGTCGGCATTCTCCCCCAACCCGACTGGCGCGACCCGCGGGCTTTCCAGATCATGGGACGGCCGCGCCTGTTCGCGGCCATTGCCAGCGGCGCCATGGACTCCATGGTCAATCACTACACCGCCGCCAGGAAAATCCGCCGCGACGACGCCTATACGCCGGGAGGACGGGCCGGAAAACGCCCCAACCGCGCCCTTATACCCTACACGGCGGCGGTCAGAGCCGCTTTTCCCGGCATCTTCGTCGTTATCGGCGGCATCGAAGCGAGTCTCCGTCGTCTGGCCCACTACGACTACTGGGATGACAAGGTGCGCCGTTCCATCCTGCTGGATACCAAAGCGGACCTCCTGGTCTACGGGATGGGGGAAAAACCGCTGCTGGAAATTGTCAGGCGGGCCGCCGCCGGGGAACCCGTGCCGGGGATGAAGGACATCCCCGGCACCGCGGTGCTGATGAGCCATCGTCCCCCGGACGGAGTCGAACTCCCTTCCTTTGAACAGGTGCGGGAGGACAAGGATGCCTATGGCCGCGCCTTCCGTCTTGCCGCCGAGGGGGAACGGCCCGGCGCCGAAAAGGTTCTCCTCCAGCAGCATGGCAACCGCTGGCTGGTGGTGAATCCCCCCGCATCACCGTTAACGGAAGGGGAACTCGACAGGATTTACGACCTTCCTTTCCGCAAGCTCCCCCACCCCTCCCATAAAGAATCGATCCCGGCCTACGAACAGATCAAATTCTCCATCACCAGTCACCGCGGCTGCTGCGGCGGCTGCGCTTTCTGCGCCATCGCCCGCCATCAGGGGCGGATCATTCAATCCCGGTCGGAGGAGTCGATCCTCCGGGAAATCGCCGCCCTGACTCATCATCCCGAATTCCGGGGAACGGTCACCGACGTGGGCGGACCGACCGCCAACATGTACGGCCTGCTCTGCGCCAAGGGGAGAAAGGGGGCGGACTGCCGCAACGAAAGCTGCCTCTGGCCGCAACCCTGCCCCAATTTGCGAATCTCCTCGGCAAGAGGAGCCGAGCTGCTGAAAAGCATCCGCCGCATCCATGGGGTCCGTCACGTGTTCGTCGCCTCCGGGGTGCGCTATGACCTTCTGGAAAGGCAGTCGGCCTATCTGGAGGAGCTGTTGACCCATCACATCGGCGGGCTGCTCAAGGTGGCGCCGGAGACCCTGGCGACGGAGGTGGCCGCCGTCATGCGCAAACCTGGACCGGAGATGTTTAGCCGCTTTCTGGAAACTTTCCGGGATCATAACCAAAATCTGAATCGGCGCCGGGGAGTGGTTCCCTACCTCATTGCCGCCCATCCCGGCTGCACACTTGCCCACATGGTCGATACGGCGCTGTTCCTCAAACGCCACAACCTGAGGGTGGAACAGGTCCAGGAATTCACCCCGACGCCCGGAACGCTTGCCACGTGCCTCTATTACACCGGCAGGGACCCTTTCACCGGCAAAGAGATCTACATCCCCCGCTCGGAACGGGAGAAACGGCTGCAAAAGTCCCTGTTACTGTGGCATCTTCCGGAAAAACACCGGG
>JAAZDE010000176.1 GCA_012512925.1 Desulfuromonadaceae bacterium | reverse complement strand
TTCTTCTGGAAGCGGACGTCAACTTCAAGGTCGTCAAGGATTTCATCGAAACCGTCCGCCAGCGGGCTTCCGGGCAGGAGGTGCTGAAAAGCCTCACCCCCTCCCAGCAGGTCATCAAGATCGTCCGTGAAGAGTTGGCCGCCCTCATGGGCGAGGGGCGGGACAACCGTCTCGATCTCGGCGGCCGGCCTCCGGTGGCGGTCATGCTTTGCGGCCTGCAGGGGGCGGGGAAAACCACCACCTGCGGCAAGCTGGCCCTGCGCCTGCGCAAGGAAAAGCGCAATCCGCTGCTGGTACCCGCCGACATCTATCGTCCGGCGGCGATGCAGCAGCTGAAAACCGTCGGCAAACAGCTCGGCATCGAGGTGTTCAATCCGCCCAAGGTCAACAATCCGGTGGATATCTGCAAGGATGCCGCGACCTTCGGCGAGCTCAACGGTTTCGACACGCTGATTCTCGACACCGCCGGGCGGCTGCACATCGACGACAACCTGATGACCGAACTGGCGCGGATCAAGGAGGCCCTGGCCCCCAAGGAGATCCTTTTCGTCGCCGACGCCATGACCGGCCAGGATGCCGTCAACGTCGCCCAGGCCTTCGACGAGCGCCTGGACATCACCGGTTCGATCCTCACCAAGCTCGACGGCGACGCCCGCGGCGGCGCCGCTCTGTCGATTCTGGCGGTGACCGGCAAACCGATCAAGTTCATCGGTCTCGGGGAGAAGCTGGAGGCCCTCGAGGTCTTTCATCCCGACCGGATGGCCCAGCGCATCCTCGGCATGGGGGATGTCCTCTCCCTGATCGAAAAGGCCCAGGCCGCCATCGACCAGGAAAACAGCGCCGAGATGGAGCGCAAGCTTCTCCAGGAGGGGTTCACCCTGGAGACCTTCCGCGACCAGCTGCAGACCATCAAGAAGATGGGCAGCCTCGACTCCCTGCTGAAGCTGATCCCCGGCGCGGACAAAATGATGAAACAGGCACAGGGAATGCAGATTCCCGACAAGGAGCTGAAAAAAATCGAGGCGATCATCAACTCGATGACTCTCCGTGAGCGCCGTGACCACCGCATCCTCAACGGTTCCCGGCGGATGCGTATCGCCAGGGGGAGCGGCACCACGGTGCAGGACATCAATCAGCTGATGAAACGCTTCACCGAAGCCCAGAAGATGATGAAAAAGCTCCAGGGCATGGGCCCCAAGGGGTTGAAGAGCCTGATGAGGGGCATGGGCGGCGGATTCAGGTAGTTGTGAACAGCGATCGCCCCGGGTGAATCATCGCCCGTTTTCGGCTGTGCACAGTCTGCCACTCAAATATATTACACCAACATCCAGGAGGAACAGTCCATGGCAGTAAAAATCCGGCTGGCCCGCGGGGGCGCCAAGAAAAAGCCTTTTTATCAGGTTGTCGTTGCGGATGAACGCTATCCCCGCGACGGCCGTTTTCTGGAGAACGTCGGCCAATACGACCCCAAAAGCGATCCGCCCCAGGTCGTGCTGAAGGAAGAACCGATTCTCCAATGGCTCGCCAAAGGCGCCCAGCCGACGGAAACCGTGCGTCAGCTGCTCAGCAAAGCAGGCTTGTGGGCAAAATTCAAGCAGGCCGGCCAAGCCTGATCCCCGGCTGAGATACCGGGCAGGCTTCCCTCTTCTTCCCCGCGCAAAGGATCGGCAGAATGAAAGACCTCATTGAATTCATTGCTAAATCTCTCGTGGAAAAGCCAGGGGATGTAACCCTCTCCGAAGAGGAGAAGGAAGACGGCTCTATCCTCTTCAAGCTGGCGGCAGCTCAGGAGGACATGGGCAGAATCATCGGCAAACAGGGACGAACCGCCAAGGCCATGCGTACTCTGCTCAATGCCAAGGCGACCAGGGAGAACAAACGGGCCTCCCTGCAGATCATGGAGTGATGGCCGAATCCCACGGGGATTTGCTCTGGGCCGGCACGATCGTCGCCGCCCACGGCCTCAAGGGGGGGCTGAAGGTCCGCACCTCTCCCGACCGGGCTCCCCTTCTGGAGAATCGCCACCGTTTCGTGTTGCGCCATCCCGATGGCAGACTCGATCCCCGCCAGGTGTTGCTGGCCACCACCGGGAAGAAGGGGTTTTTTTTGCGTCTCAAGGATGTGCAGGGGATCGAGGAAGCGGAGCAGTTGTGCGGTTGTGAGGTTCTTGTCGATCCGGCGGATCTCGCCGACGATCCGGCGGACAGCTGCTACCCCTTCAAGCTCATCGGCCTGTCCGTGAGCGACCGCAGGCTTGGGGAACTGGGCACGGTGACGGATTTTTTCACCACTGCCGCCCATGGCATTCTGGTGGTGACGGGGCGTTTCGGCGAAGTGCTGATCCCGGCCTTGCCCCCATTCCTGACCGAAGTCGACCTGAAGCAGGGACGGGTCGTCGCCGATCTTCCCGAGGGGCTGGTCACGGAAGAATGAGATTTGACATCATCACCCTCTTCCCGGCGTTTTTCGATTCCCCCCTGCGGGCTGGAGTCCTCGGCCGGGCAGTGGAAAAAGAGCTCTTTCACATCGCGATTCACAACCTTCGGGATTGGGCCGACCCGCCCCATTTCGCGGTCGACGACACCCCCTACGGGGGCGGCGGCGGCATGGTCATGAAGCCGGAACCGATCCGCCGCGCCCTGGATGCCGTCCGCCAAGGGAGTCGCCACTCCCGGGTCCTGCTGATGACCCCCCAGGGGCGCGCCTTCCGCCAAGAAGATGCCGTCGCCCTGGCCCAGGAAAAAGGCCTGACCTTTCTCTGCGGGCGTTACGAAGGGGTGGACGAACGGGTCCGGGCCTGGGTCGACGACGAATTCTCCATCGGCGATTTCGTTCTCAGCGGCGGCGAGTTCGCCGCCCTGGCCATGGTCGATGCCGTCGCCCGCCTGATCCCCGGCGTTCTCGGCAACGAGCTGAGCGCCGGCGAGGACTCCTTTGGCGACGGCCTGCTCGAATATCCCCACTTCACCCGTCCGGCCGAGTTTGCCGGGATGCGGGTTCCCGAGGTTCTCCTTTCCGGAAACCATGGCGAGATCGCCCGCTGGCGCCGCCGCGAACGCTTGCGGCGCACCCTGGAGAGGCGGCCCGATCTGCTGGACCGGGCGCGGCTGACGGCGGAGGAACGCTCCTTTGTCGCGGCATTGCAACGCCAAGGGGATGAGGAGGAGGGATCATGAAGCCCCGCGCCCTGGCCCTGCTCCACTACCCGGTCACCAACCGCCGCGGCGATCTGGTGGCCAGCGCCGTCACCAACCTCGATCTCCACGACCTCGCCCGCAACGCCATCACCTTCGGCTGGGAGCGGTTTTACGTGGTGACCCCGATCGCGGAACAGCGCCGCCTCGTGGAACGGATCCGCGAGCACTGGTGCCAAGGGTTCGGCGCGGACTACAACCCGCACCGCAAAAAGGCCCTCGACCTGATCGCCATTCTCCCCGACCTGGCGGGCGCCATCGCTGACTGGGAGAAGCACACCGGGGAACCGGTGCTGCCGGTTCTCACCGGCGCCGCGGTGCGCGGCGGAGTCTCCTGCCGACAGTGCCGGGAGATGAACCGCCGCCAGCCCCTGCTGGTCCTTTTCGGAACCGGCTGGGGGCTCGCCCCGGTCCTGTTCCAACAGGGCTGGCCCGCCCTGGAGCCGATCCGCGGGGAAGGGGATTACAACCACCTGCCGGTCCGCTCGGCGGCGGCCATTATCATGGACCGTCTTTGTGAATCGGCCCGGTGCCCATAGCTCCTGGTTTACAACCGATACGCAACACTTAAAACCTAACACCTGAAAATAACAATTATTTACCACAAGCCCGCGCCCACCACGCCGGGTCCCGTCAGGAGGCAGAAAATGAACATCGTCGCACAGATCGGCCAGGCCCAAATGAAATCCGTCCTCCCCCGCTTCAAGGCCGGGGACACCCTCAAGGTCCATGTGAAGATCTCGGAAGGGGACAAACAACGCATCCAGATCTTCCAGGGAGTGTGCATCAAGCGCTCCAACAATCTCATCGCTTCCACCTTCACGGTACGCAAAATCTCCGACGGCATCGGCGTGGAGAGGATCTTCCCCCTCCATTCCCCCAACGTCGACAAGATCGAAGTGCTGAAGATCGGCAAGGTGCGCCGCGCCAAGCTCTACTACCTGCGCAAACTCCAGGGCAAAGCCGCTCGTATCCAGGAAAAACGTTACTGATTCGCGACTTGCGGAAAAAGGCCCCGAAAACGGGGCCTTTTGTCGTTTCACGCCATGGCCGAAAAAACGGATTTATTGGCAACCGGGGAACCTTTATCCCTCGACGAGGATTCCTTTCTGGCCCACGAAGAGTGGGCCCGGCAGCGGGGATGCCGCGCCGTGGCCGGAGTCGATGAGGCGGGGCGCGGACCGCTGGCCGGCCCGGTGGTGGCGGCGGCGGTTCTGTTTCCCTGCGGGCTGCGGCTGCCGGGGCTGAAGGAGTCGAAACAGCTTTCGCCGGCGCGCCGCGAGCATTTCTTCCGGCTCATCCGCTGCCAGGCCGTTGCCGTCGGCGTCGGCCTGATCTTCCCCGCCGAAATCGACCGCATCAACATCCTCCAGGCCAGCCTTCAGGCCATGGCCAAAGCGGTCGCGACCATGAAACAGGCCCCCGACTTCCTGCTCGTGGACGGCACCTTTCCCGTCCCCCTTCCCCTTCCCCAGATGCCCCTGACCAAGGGGGATTGCCGCTGTCACGCCATCGCCGCCGCCTCGATCATCGCCAAGGTGATCCGCGACCGGATCATGGTCGCCTATGACCGCCGCTACCCCGGCTACGGTTTCGCCGCCCACAAAGGCTATCCGAGCGCCGCCCACCGCGCCGCCATCGCCAGCCTGGGAATCAGCCCCATCCACCGCCGCACCTTCCGCGGGGTAAGGGAATTCGCGGAGGAACGATGACCTTCGACCGCCTCTCCCTGGGCAAATGGGGGGAAGAGACCGCCGCCGACTATCTGCGCGCCCAGGGGATGAAGATCGTGGAGCGCAACTACCGCACCCCCCTGGGGGAGATCGACCTCATCGCCCGCCACCGGAAAACCCTCGTCTTCGTCGAAGTCAAGACCCGCCGCAGCCAAACCTTCGGCGTCCCCCAGGAAGCCGTCGGTGCCCACAAGCAGCGCCAGATCATCCGCGCCGCCCAGTGGTACCTGCAGAATCACCCCACTTCCCTGCAGCCCCGCTTCGATGTCATCGCCGTCCACGCCGGCGGCGCAAAACCGGCTATCGACCACATCCCCAACGCCTTCGGCCTCTGAACCGGGCCATCCCCAGCACCGCAACGGAAAACATCTCCTTCCCCCGGAGGCACTCACCCATCGCCGGCATGACCTGCTTCGGGTACCAATTACACATTTCAGGCATTGCCTGTTTTGTGTAATTAAGTCGAGGCTAAAAAATTTGGAGTTATCGAAATCGTTGTTCCAGGGGAACGGGATGGCGGCGAAATGCCTGCTTGGGGGAAAATGAGGGGTGAAAAATCCTCTGTTTTCTTCTATTCTTGTAGAAACCCTTCCGTGGAGTCAGCCCATGCCCTTCCACCCATCCGTCTATGGTTTTCTGCGCGCCGGGGTCGCCTCCCCGGAACTGGAGGTTGCCGGCATCGACCGCAACTGCGCGGCCATCTGCCGGGCCATCGACAAGGCCGCCACCGAGGGCTGTTTTTTCCTGGTCTTCCCCGAACTGGCCGTCACCGCCTACAGCTGCGCCGACCTGTTTCTGCAGAAAACGCTTCTCGACGGCGCCCGGGAAGGGGTGGCGCAAATCGCCCGCCACACCGCCGCATGCGGCGCTACCGCCATCGTCGGCGCTCCCTTCCTCGACGCAGGAAAGCTTTACAACTGCGCTTTTTTTCTATCCTCCGGCAAAATCCTCGGCATCGTGCCGAAGATTCACCTGCCCGCCACCCTGGAGTTTTACGAGGAGCGCTGGTTCACTTCGGGGCAGGCCATTCTCGGGGAGAAGGTGGATTGGAATGGGGAGGCGGTCCCCTTCGGCGTGGATCTGCTCTTTGCCGCAGCGGGCCGACCTGCGTGCCGGATCGGCATCGAGATCTGCGAAGACCTGTGGAGCCCTCACCCCCCCAGCAGCCGGATGGCCACCGCCGGCGCCACCTTGATAGCCAACCTCTCCGCCAGCCCCGAAACCCTGGGCAAGGAGGAATACCGGCGGGCGCTGCTCCGCTCCCAGTCGGCGCGCTGCCTGGCCGCCTACCTCTACGCCTCCGCCGGGCCGGGGGAATCGACCACCGACCTGGTCTTTTCCGGCCATTCGCTGATCGCCGAAAAC
>JAAZDE010000175.1 GCA_012512925.1 Desulfuromonadaceae bacterium | reverse complement strand
GACAATGGGGCCAGGTGCGCAGGCGGCCTTTCTGGTCGAAAAGGGGAAGCCAGGCAGAAGGAGCCAGAGGACGCAGGTCGACGGGCCGGAAATCGGGGCGGGACTTCAAAAACGCGGCGACTACGTCATCGGTTTCCTCGGCAGTGAAGGTGCACACCGAATAAACCAGGGTTCCTCCGGGGCGGACCAGGGGAGCAACCCGATCGAGGATGATTTTCTGAAGCGCCGCCAGTTGGCGAATTTCCTCCGCCGTCCGCCGCCAGCGGATCTCGGGGTTGCGCCGCAGCACCCCCAGGCCGCTGCAGGGGGCGTCGACCAGGACCCGATCGAATGGTCCCCGCGGCGCCGCGGCGGATTTCTGGCACCAATCCCGGAGAAGGGTTTCGATCCCCTGGCAGCCGAGCCGCTCCGCCCCGCGACGCACCAGCCGCAGACGGCCCGGATAGAGATCGCAGGCGACGATCGCGGCGCGGTTGTCGGTCAGGGCCGCCAGATGGGTAGTCTTGCCGCCGGGTGCGGCGCAGGCATCGAGAATCCGTTCTCCCGGTTGCGGCGTCAAGAGATGGGCGATCAGCATGCTGGCCTCGTCCTGGGCCTGGAAACGCCCCTCCTCCCTCCATTCGGAAGTTTCCTTTGCCTCTCCCCGGGCCAGAACCCTGATCCCCTCGGGAGCGTAGCGGGTCGCCTCCACCCGGCTTCCATGTCCTGCCAGTTCCTCCAGCAACGGCTCCCGTCCGCCGCGGCAGGTATTGGTCCGCAGCACCAGCGGCGCCGGCGCCAGGAAGGAGGCCGCGGCCGCCAGGGCTCCCTCCGGGCCGAGCTGCAGGAGAAGGCGCTCTGCCAGCCAGGGAGGCAGAGAGAGGGCATGCACCAGATGCTCCACCGGCTGTCGGACCGGATCGGGCCAGACCAGGCTCTCCCTGCCACGGATAAGGGAGCGCAGGACGCCGTTGACGAAACCGGAGGCCCGCGCCAGGCCGATCCGTTTGGCCATCTCCACCGCTTCATGAACAGCGGCCCGCTCCGGCACCCGATCGAGGTGGAGGATCTGATAGGCGCCAAGGCGCAGGACATGCACCAGCGCCGGCTCCAGTCGGGCATAGGGCTGGCGGCTCAGGGGAGCCAGGACGAAATCGAGCCGCCCCCGGCAGCGAAGCACCCCATAGACCAGTTCGGTGGCCAGGCCCCGGTCGCGGGGATCGATCCCCGCGGCCCTCGACAAAGCGGCGTCCAGGGCCAGGTCGGCAAAAGCCCCCTGTTCCACCCGGGCCAGCACCTCGAAGGCGATCTGGCGCGGATCACAACTGGCCGGCCTGGCCGAAACTTGAACTGTATCGTTTTTCATTTAGTGTCACCGCGGCGAAAAAAACAGGGGCGCCGTTGAAACGCCCCTGTCGTCAAATGCTTGATCAGGGAGGGTTTAGACCACGGTCATGCTTTCGAGGCGGCGAATCCGCTCCTCGACCGGGGGATGGGTGGAAAACAGGGAGGTCAGCCCTTTGCCGCTCAAGGGGTTGACGATGAACATGTGGGCCGTGGCCTCGTTTGCGTGGGGCATCGGCGCGCGGCGGTTGGCCATCTCCAGCTTGCGCAGGGCGCTGGCCAGATAGTGGGGATTGCGGCAGTATTTGGCCCCCTTTTTGTCAGCTTCGTATTCCCGGGAGCGGGACACCGCCATCTGCACCAGCATGGCTGCGATCGGCGCCAGAATCGCCATCAGGATGAGAATCGCCGGATGGCCTCCTTCGTCATCGCTGCCGCCGCCGAAAATAGCCGCCCACTGGGCCATGTGGGCCAGGTAGGTAATGGCGCCGGCCAGGGTGGCGGCAATGGAGCCGATGAGAATGTCGCGGTGCTGAACATGGCTCAGCTCATGGGCCATGACCCCTTTCAGCTCTTCCCTGGTCAGGATGCGCAGAATCCCCTCGGTGGCGGCCACCACCGCATGCTGGGGGTTGCGGCCGGTGGCGAAGGCGTTGGGGGTGTCCTGAGGAATCATGTAGACTTTCGGCATCGGCAGGTTGTTTTCCAAGGTCAGCTCCCGGACCACATCGTACAGGGCGCCGCTCTGCACCTCCTGGCCGCGGTACATACGGATGACAATCTTGGCGGAAAACCAGTAGGAGCCAAGGTTCATGGCCCCGGCCAGAAGCAGGGCGATGAGGGCGCCGCTCTGTCCTCCGACGGCGCCGCCGACCATCACCAGAATCACGGTCAAAAGCAGCATCAATATCACGGTGCGCATGGTATTCATTTTTCACCTCTCTTGTCGACGGTTCAATGTTGGCTTCAACCGTTGGCTGTTGTCTTCTAAAATAATGATTCCCTCCCGGAAATCAAGGGATTCCGGTGGCGATTTGCTCCTCGAGAATACGCGCCACTTGAGCCACATCGACCCTGGTATTGACACAGGGCCCTTCCGGCCTTTCGTTGATGAGGGCGATCACCGGCAGCGGCCAGGCGTCACGGATGCCGGACACCAGGTCCCGTTCACAGGCCACCGCCACAATCAGCTTCGGCCGGCGTTGGGAAATCACCTTGCGGGCCAGGGTGCCGCCGGTCACCACCGCCAGTTCGACCCCTTTCGCCCTGGCCAGATCGATCAGTTCCATGATGGCGCAACGGCCGCACCGCAGGCACTGGTTCAGGTTCCCGGTTATTTTGACCGGGCAGTCGGAGCGTTGCAGACAGTGGGGAAGCAGAATCATAACCTCCCGCGCCGCCAGCGGCTTCATCGCCGCCCGCACCAGTTGGTTGTTGAGGGAGATGAAAGCGTTCTGGAGACGCTCCGGATCGAGGCGCAGCAATTGCCCCAGCCCGAGAATTCCCGGAAGCAGATATTTGATGATGAACCGGCGAAGGGAATCGGTTAGAAGGAGATCCTTTCCCGTCACCAGCGTCAGCAGCAGAAGCGTCAGCCCGAAACAGAAAAACAGCACCGTGCCGCCGATGATCAGGCCGGCCAGCCACGGCAGCAGCGGATGAATATGAATCAGACCGACACTGGGAAGGTACCAGGCCAGATAGGCCAGGACCGGCAGGACCACCAGGACGGCGACCAGAAGAAGCGGCAGAAGACTTTTTCCTGCCTTCGGTTCTTTTGCGAACAGGGATGGAAACACCCGGTCAGGACTCCAGTAATTCACCGACGGTGAGCGGATGGCCGCGCAGAAATTCCGCCACCGGCAGACGCTTGCGCCCCGGCAGCTGCACCTCGCGCACAAGAAGGGCGCCGCTGCCGCAAAAAACGGTCAATCCCTCCTCACTCACCGCGGCGATCATTCCCGGCTGCCCATCCCGATCCTCGGCGACCGGCAGAGTGCGGTAAAGCTTGACAGGGGTTCCCCGCAGATGGCTGTAGGCCCCCGGCCAGGGATCGAGGCCGCGGACCTGATTGTGGATCCTGCGGGCCGTTTCATGCCAATCGATGAGGCCGTCCTCCTTTTTCAGCAGCGGGGCGTAGCTGCTCTCGGCGTCGTTTTGGGGCTCGGGTCGCAGCTCCCCCCGGCACAGCAGGCGGATGGTTTCCGCCAGCGCCTCCCCGCCGAGCCGGGCCAGGCGGTCGTGCAGTTCTCCGGCGGTCTCTTCGAAACCGATCGGTATCGCCCGCCGAACCAGCATGGCGCCGGTGTCGAGACCCGCATCCATGAGCATGGTGGTTATCCCCGTTTCAGTTTCCCCCTCCAGGATCGCCTTATTGATCGGAGAGGCCCCCCGGTAACGGGGAAGAAGCGAAGCGTGGACATTGATGCAGCCGAAACGGGGAATTTCCAGAACGTTTTTGGGGAGAATCTGACCATAGGCCGCGACCACGATCAGATCGGGAGCGATACGTTCGAGCTCCGCCACCGCCTCAGGTTGCCGAAGCCTGGCCGGCTGAATCACCGGAATGGCCAATTCCTCCGCCAGCGCCTTGACCGGCGGCGGCATCAGCACCTGTCCCCTGCCCTTGGGGCGGTCAGGCTGGGTGAAAACCGCCGCTACCGGCATCCCCAATTCCACCAAAGTGCGCAAGGCGGGAACCGCGAATTCAGGGGTGCCCATGAAAACGGTGCGGACATCTCCCGGCTCCATCACATCCGCTCTTCCTGCTGGGCCTGGAGTTTCTTGTATTTCCGGCGAAACAACGACTTCTTCAGCGAGGAGAGATGATCGATAAAGAGGACGCCATCCAGGTGGTCGATCTCATGCTGGAAGCAGACCGCCAGCAAACCCGCGCAGTCCATGGTCATCTCTTTTCCCTCCAAGTCGAGATAACGGACCTTGATGCGGGAACTGCGGGTCACCTGGGCGTAGTAGCCCGGCACCGAGAGGCAGCCCTCCTCCTGGTAGGATTCGCCGTCGCGAAGAACAATTTCCGGGTTGACCGCCGTAATCAGGCGAGGGCTCTCCTTAGGGGCGCAGTCGAGCACGATCAGACGCCGCGACTCCCCCACCTGAGGAGCCGCCAGGCCGACCCCCGGCGCCGCGTACATGGTTTCGGCCATGTCCTTGGCCAGGTCGATCAGGCTCTGGTCGATTTCTTTTTCCAAGGGTACCTGTTGGCGCAGCACCTCGTCGGGATAATGATAGACAGGAAGAATAGCCATGGAATCTCTCAATAACCGTTTCCCCAACCTGGTTGGAAAATCGGGGAAAGCGGCGGTTGGAATAAAAATTATCGAATAATAATGGATATTTGATTCTTTAATTGATAATAAGTCGAGGAGACCCTTGAAGTCAACGGCTCAAAGAATAGGCGGCCCCTCCTTTTTCGCCCCGGAGCGCTCCCGCAGCGGCACCACGGGACGGAAGGCCGACCCGGTGTAGACCTGACGGGGACGGCCGATCCGGTGATTCGGCTCCTCGATCATCTCCTTCCATTGGGAAATCCACCCCACGGTCCGCGCCACGGCGAACAGGACAGTGAACATTTCGCTGGGAAAACCCATGGCCTTGAGGATGATCCCGGAATAGAAATCGACGTTGGGAAAGAGTTTGCGCTTGATGAAGTAATCGTCCTCCAGGGCGATCCGCTCCAGTTCCCGCGCCAGATCGAGCATCGGGTCTTCTACCCCCAGTTCGTCGAGAACGGCGTCGCAGGAACCTTTAAGGACCGCCGCCCGGGGATCGTAATTCTTGTAAACCCGGTGCCCGAAGCCCATCAACCGGAAGGGATCGTCCTTGTCCTTGGCTTTGGCGAGGAATTTAGGGATGTTATTTTTGTGGCCGATCTGTTTCAGCATCTCCAGCACCGACTGATTGGCGCCGCCGTGGGCGGGGCCCCAGAGGGAGGCGATGCCGGAAGCGATGCAGGCGAAAGGATTGGCCTGGGAGGAGCCGGCCAGGCGCACCGTGGAGGTCGAGGCATTCTGCTCATGGTCGGCGTGGAGGATGAGGATCTTGTCCATGGCTTTGGCCAGGGCGGCGCTCGGCCGGTAGGTCTCGGCGGGGACGGCAAAACACATATGCAGGAAGTTTTCCGCGTAATTGAGATCGTTGCGGGGATAGACAAAAGGCTGGCCGAGCATATATTTGAGGCTCATGGCAGCCAGGGTGGGAATCTTGGCGATCAGGCGGTGGGCGGAAATCTCCCGCTGACGGGGGTCCCAGATGTCCAGGGAATCGTGGTAGAAGGCCGACAGCGCCCCGGCCACTCCGCACATGATGGCCATGGGATGGGCGTCGCGCCGGAAGCCCCGGAAGAAGGTGTGAATCTGCTCGTGGACCATGGTGTGGTAGGTGATGTCCTTTTCGAAAACCCGCTTTTCCTCGGCGTTGGGGAGGTCGCCGTAAAGCAGGGCATAGGCCACTTCCAGAAAGGTGGAGTGCTCGGCCAGGTCGCGGATGTCGTAGCCTCGATGCTGGAGAATCCCCTTTTCCCCGTCGATGAAGGTGATAGCCGAGGCACAACTGGCGGTTGAAGTGAAACCGGGATCGAGGGTCAGGTGCCCGGTCCTGGCAAACAGGGTGCGGATGTCGATGGCGCCGGGACCCTGGGTCCCTTCCGCGACGGGGAAAATCCAGCTTTCGCCGGTCTGGTCGTTGATCAGGGTGAATGTTTTTTTCTTCTCCATGGCCGGCATCCTCATCATAATGGGTTTTTTAAGGTTGAGCCCCGGCGGGCGTCATGTTGTTCCCAAGAGTTTAACAGCATGTGAAAAAAGTGACATCGGCTTTTCACCGACAAAAACAGGTGCCGAATCAACACCACCCCCGGCAGGGATTTTGGAATACCTTTTTCGGCCATCACAAGAAAAATGGCAGGAAACCAAATTTCTTGCCTTCCCCCCATCGCCTGTGATAATAGATTGTTTCGTATAACGTCGGGATGTAGCGCAGCCTGGTAGCGCACTTGCTTCGGGAGCAAGGGGCCGCTGGTTCAAATCCAGTCATCCCGACCATTTCAAAAACTCAAAGCGGCGCAAGCCGCTTTTCTTCTTTATGGAAGGTTCCATGGCCCCCTTCCCTTTTCTTGTCATCCTCCTTGTCTGCTACCTGATCGGCGCCATTCCCTTCGGCCTTCTTCTCACCCGCCTCGCCGGCGCCGGGGACATCCGCCAGACCGGCAGCGGCAACATCGGAGCCACCAACGTCTACCGCAGCGCGGGGCGCAGGCTGGGAATTCTCACCCTGATTCTCGACATGCTCAAGGGCGCTCTGCCTTTTTACCTCTGTCAGAAATATTTTCCCTTGAACGAAATACAGATCGGCCTTCTCGCCCTGGCTCTTTTCCTCGGCCACTGTTATCCCGTCTATCTTCGCTTCAAGGGGGGCAAAGGGGTAGCCACGGCCCTGGGCATCTTCCTGGTGATGAATCCCCTGGCCGTCCTCGAGGCTCTGCTCCTCTTCGTCTTCATCGTCTGGAAATCCCGCTACGTCTCCATGGGCTCGATATCGGCCGCCTGCGTGACGCCGCTATTGATCTTTATGCACATGAAATCCCTTCCCCTGTTACTCGCCTGCCTGCTGATCGGCCTGATCGTCATCTACCGTCACCGTGAAAACATCGAGCGCATCGTCCGCGGGACGGAACCGAAACTGAAACTGTAACGGCCGCCATGTCCAGACTCACAGCTATCCTGGCAGGGACCGTGCTGGTGCCGCTGGCCGCCCTCCTCTTCTTCGCCGCCGAGGCCCACCGCTTTGTCACCGTGCCGGTGGCCCCGCCGGAATCGACGATAATCACCATCCCCAGCGGCACCAGTTTCAATCAGGCCGCACAACTTCTGGAGCAAAAAGGGATCATCTCCAGCGCCCGCAAACTGAAGATCCTCGCTCACTGGCAGGGTAGCGCCACCCGCGTCAAGGCCGGCCGCTACCTCTTCGAAGGGGAAGCGATCCCTCATCAAATTCTCGAACGGCTGGTTGCCGGTGATGTCCTCCAGGAACGACTGACCATCCCCGAAGGATGGACGGCGGCGGAGATCGCCCGCCGCATCGGAGAGAGCGGACCGGGAAAAGAGGCGACCGTCCTCCGGCTGGTCCGGGACAAGGAATTCATCCGCCGTCTGGAGATGGACGTTTCCTCCCTGGAAGGGTATCTCTTCCCCTCCACTTATACCTTCCCGGAGGACTTCCCCGTAGAGCGGCTGCTGGAAACCATGGTGCGGGAGTTCCACTCCCGGTTGACCGAGGAAATGAAAAAGGCCGCCGCCGAACGAAACCTGTCCCTCCACCAGTGGGTGACCCTGGCCTCCATCATCCAGAAGGAAGCCGGCAATGTGGAGGAGATGCCCCTCATTGCCGCGGTTTTCCACAACCGCCTGAAAAAAGGGATGCTGCTGCAGGCCGACCCGACGGTGATCTACGGCATCTCCGATTTCGACGGCAACCTGACCCGCCGCCATCTCAGCACCCCCACTCCCTACAACACCTACCAGGTCCCGGGACTCCCCCCGGGACCCATCGCCAATCCCGGCCTGGATGCCCTGAAGGCCGCCGTCCAGCCGGCACCTGTCGACTATCTTTTTTTCGTCTCCCGCAACGACGGCACCCACGTTTTTTCCAGAACCCTTCGCGAACACAACGCCGCCGTCTTCAAATACCAAAAGCGGCGTCGGCGGTGACCACTCACTCCATTAGAGTGGAGGCAGTATCCGAGAAATGAATTTGGATTTTCCCAATCCCCCTGCCGAGACCTTCGAAGCGCCGCCTTACTTCTTGACCATCCCCGAGTTACCCACTATAATTCCTCCCACATTGCGCCGAAGTGATGGAACAGGTAGACATGTCGGTCTCAAAAACCGATGCCTTTCCGGGCGTGCCGGTTCGAGTCCGGCCTTCGGCACCATAATAAAAAAAGCGCCGTAATCTTAATAGGTTACGGCGCCTTTTTTAACTCGTTTGGTATGGTTTGCGTCTGGTCAAGGCGGTCCACAGCGCTTCTATTGCTGTTGGGGATTAAATGACCGTAATTATCGACGGTCATTTGAAGACCTTAGCCAAAAACTTGAAAGAAAAACTTTCAGGTACAACTTGATTTGCACGGTTTTTTGGATTTTTTGCCGGATATCGGACCCACCCTTCTCTTTCACCCAGTGCCCCCTTCTTAATCCAGAGTCGTATTCGGCTTTTCACAACCCACCATGTAGATGGGAATACCAAACACGTAATCCCCGAAAGGCTGAAGCCCCTGGACGGCACCGTACTTTTTCGGAACGGCCCTCTTCCGGGCACAGGGGGCCCGCAAAGCCCATTCAGGCCAGTCCCAGATTCTTAATTGTAATGGGCAACTATGTTTATATAATTGAATTCAGTGATCAACCGGCTTGAATAAAATCGCAGATCGAATAGGCTATATCCGGATTAAAATTCAAAACAGGAGAGTGATCCCATGGCAACAAAGGAATTTTTTAGCACAGAAGAATGGAACTTAATTCGAATGACGCCTATTCTGGTCATGGCGGGTGTGGCGGTGTCTGATCCCGGCGGACTTATTGGCGCCTTCAAAGAATCCTTCGCCGGTATGAACAGCGTCCTGGGAGCTCTTAAAGAGAGCAGTAATCTGGAGCTCATGAGCGCACTGCTGGCTGACAAGGGCATGCCAACCATGCCGGACAAGAAGGAGATGTTAGGCGAAGGCAATGCGGCGCAGCAGTCAGCAAATTTCAAAAATTCGGTCCTTGAGTATGTGAAGCAGGCCCTGGCCCTGGTCAAAAGCAAAGGAACCCCGGAAGAAGCGGTCGCCTATAGGAAGATGATGGCGGAAGTGGCTGAGAGAGTTGCCAACGCCGCTAAAGAAGACACCTTTTTTGGGTTCGGCGGTGTGCTCGTCAGTGCGGGCGAGAAGGCCTTTCTGGATGAACTGAACGCCACATTGAACGCGTAGTCTTGACCGGCGTCCTCAAGACTCGGATAGCCTTTGACAGGCGGGTAG
>JAAZDE010000028.1 GCA_012512925.1 Desulfuromonadaceae bacterium | reverse complement strand
GGCGGCCGCGCGGATCGCGGCCTCGCCGATTACCGTCGAGGTTGTTCACGGCTCTGCCGAGGTTGTCCCTTTTCCCGACCGCTCATTTGACTGTGCCGTCAGTTTTCTCACCCTCTGTTCCGTGGACAATCCCGAACGGGTGCTTCGCGAGCTTCGGCGCGTGCTGTGCGATGACGGCATCCTGCTCCTCATGGAGCATGGGCTCTCCGGGGATACGGGAGTCGCTCGCTGGCAGCGCCGTCTCGATCCTCTGGAGGTGACCCTGGCCTGCGGCTGTCATCTCACCCGGCCGGTGGCCACGCTGGTGGCCGACAACGGTTTTCGCTTTCGGCGGGTGAAAAACTTTTACCTGCCGGGAGCGCCCCGCACCCATGGCTGGTTCACCGTCGGCGCCGCCCTGAAAGCCTGAGAAAGAAGCAGGCAGTGGCGAAAAATGCCGTGGCGGGGCATGACTCCGTTGGGGCGGTGGTCCGGAGCGGCAACTGTGTCTTGTTTTGGGGAACGATATTTGATAAGGATTGCGGCGGAATTAATAGCGCCGAAATGATGATGGAAAGGTTTCTTCTTGTCTGACGACCTGAAAAACGCCCAACGGATATTGATCCGCTGCCCCAACTGGGTGGGGGATATCGTCATGGCCACTCCGCTCTTCGAGTGTTTCCGGAAAAGTTTCCCGCGGGCCGAGATGATCGCTGTTGTCCGCTCCTATGCCCGTGGCATTCTGGAAGGGAGCCCCTGGTTCGATCATGTGATCGGATGCCGGGACAAGGGGACAGCCAATTTTTTCGAGACCGTCCGCCGAATCCGCGCCCTGCGGCCGGATGCCGCCGTGTTGCTGCCCAATAGCCTCCGCTCCTACTTTTCCGCCCGGCTGGGAGGCGTCCGATCGATTTACGGCTATAAATGGCAGATGAGGAGATTCCTGGTAACGGACGGGCCGACTCCGATGATGGAAAATGGGGTCTTCAAACCGCGGCCGATGGTGGAGTATTATGCCGAGTTAGGCCGCTTTCTCGGTCTGGCTATGCCAGAGCACCCCAAGCCGAAGCTTTACCTGTCTGATGAGGTTGAGGAGAAGGGGCGGCGCCGGCTGGAGGGGTACGGAGTCGCCGCTGACGAGATGGTTATCGGACTCAATCCGGGGGCCAGCTTCGGGTCCTCCAAGTGCTGGCCTGCCGACCATTTCGCGCGCCTGGCCGAACTGATCGAGGAGGTCTTCGACTGCCGCATCCTCCTTTTCGGCGGTCCTGGAGAGGAGCCGATCGCCGAAGCCATCGTTTCCGCCAGCCAGGCGAAGATCGTCAATACCGTTCCCGACCGCATCGATCTGGCCGAACTGAAACCGCTGATCCGGCGCTGCGATCTGCTGGTGACCAATGACACCGGACCCCGCCACTACGCGGTGGCCTTCGATGTCCCGGTGGTAGTGCTGATGGGGCCGACCAATCCTCTCTACACGGCCGCCAACCTGGAAAAGACCAGGGTGATCCGCAATGAGCTGGAGTGCGCTCCCTGCCACAAAAAGGTCTGTCCCACCGACCACCGCTGTATGGAAGGCATCCCGCCGGAACGGGTGTTCGATGAGGTCGTGTCGCTTTTAAAGGAAAATCGGTTGTCATGAAACCCGAATTTTACCGCCGGCAATGGAATGCCCTCAGGATGAGCCCGGAACGGGAAGCGCTCGACCGCCTGGCCAGACAGATCGCCCTCTCCTTTTTGGACCGGTACTATTTCAACGATCTTCATGAGGCCGAATATATCCGCCTCCTCTGCGAGATGGCTACTTCCTTTGCAGAGGAGGAGCTGAACAAGCCGGGGTCGTCCGCTCTCTTCGGCATCATCGTGGAAGGGCTTTGTGACGATTTCGAGGAACTGCAGACGGAAGAATACAACCGGGTCATGAGCCGGGTAGTCGATTTCTGCCGCCATGCCCCCGGCGGAGAGCGGCTGGACCGGGAGCTTGGTTCCTTCGGCCTGACCACTTATGAAGACCTCTTCAAAAGGATCGAAGGGATCCGTTCCCGGGCCGGAGAGAAGGCTCTTCCGGAGACGGCGCCGCGCAAAATCATCTTTCTTTCGCGGGTCACCATCGGCGCGGACGTGGCGGTGACCAGCGTTCTCGTCCAGCGTCTCGGCCGCCTGTTCCCGGCGGCGGAAATCGTTCTTCTCGGCAGCGACAAGCTGAAAGAAATTTACCGGGGCAATCCGCGCATCCGCATCCGCGAGGTCGCCTATTCCCGAAGGGGCAACCTGGTGGAGCGCTTCAACAGCTGGTTTGCCGTGCGTGCGGCCATCGAGGCGGAACGGGAGGGTCTGGACGAAGAGGGGGTGATCGTCGTTGATCCCGATTCGCGTCTGTCCCAGCTCGGCGTGCTCCCCGTCATCGGCAACGACAGATACCTCTTTTTCAACAGCCGGGGCAGTGACGCCTATCCCAAAAAGATGTCGATCGCGGAGCTGGCCAACCACTGGGTCAACGAGGTGCTGGAACCGGGAGAATTCTGTTATCCCCAGGTCTGGTTGACGGAACCGGTCCTGGCACAGGCCCGGAAACTTGCCGAGGACCTGGAAAACGCCGGCTGCCGGAAGCGGATCGTCATCAATCTCGGCGTCGGAGGCAATTCCCGCAAGCGTCTTGGGGACGCCTTCGAGGAGCGGCTGATTCTCCGCCTGCTGGAGGACCCCGATACGGTGATCCTCCTCGATCAGGGTTTCGGGGAGGAAGAACGGTCGCGGTCGCGGGCCCTGATCCGCTCGGCCCAATGGCGGGGGATCGCCACCGAGGCGGCGGTTTTCGGAGCCCGGGGGGAGATGCGCCTCTCCTCGGGAATCATCGCCGTTGCGGCGGGAATCGGGGAAATCGCCGCCTTGATCGCCCACAGCCACGAGTTCATCGGCTACGATTCCGCCTGCCAGCATATGGCGGCGGCCCTGGGGGTGCCGACCTGTACAATCTTCGCCGGCAGCAACAACCCCCGCTTCATCCGCCGGTGGAGTCCCTGCGGGCCGAACCGGAGTGAAATAATCCACGTTGATACCCTGACCCATCCCCCCATGTTCGAGGTCGAGGACGTGATCACCCGCCTCATCGATGCTCGGGCGGTCTGAATTCAGGGGTAAAACCCGCAACCCCGACAGGACGCAATGAAGATACTTTTTCTCTATCCCAATTCCGGCTCCCAGCTCGGTTTTAATTATGGTGTCGCCTACCTGGCCGCGGTGCTTCAGCAGGCCGGACACGAGGTTCATTTCCGCCAGCTGTGCGAAGACCTGGAGCCGCTCCCCACCAGGGAGGAATTGATCGCCTATGTAAAGGAGATCGGTCCTCATCTCATCGGTTTTTCCGTGGTCACCAACCAGTGGAGCTACACCGCCAAGCTGGCCGGCTGGTTGCGGGAAGCGGTCGACGTGCCGCTGGTGTGCGGCGGCATCCATGCCACAGTGGCCGCCGATGAGGTTCTTGGCACCGGCCTTTTTGACTATGTCCTGGTGGGAGAGGGGGAAGACGCCCTGCTGGAGTTTGTGGAAAGACTGTCCCGCCAAGAAGATGTCAAAGATGTCCGCAACCTGGGGTTGATGGTGGACGGGACGCCGCGGATCAATCCGGTGCGCCCCCTGCCCGATCTGCGCTCTCTGCCTTTCAAGGCCTACGACATCTTCGACTTCCAGAAGATCATCGACGCCAAGCACGGTTGGGTCGGCCTGATGGCCTCCCGCGGCTGCCCCTTCAAATGCAGTTACTGCTTCAACCACTTCATGGTCAAGAAGTACCGGGCCGATCTGGGCTGCACCTTCCAGGGCCTCAATTACATCCGCCACCACAGCGTTGCCCAATTGATCGACGAGATCGTCTTCCTGGAGAAAAACTACCGCAACATCACCATGTACATCTTCGACGACGATCTTTTCACCTACGATACCGATTTCGTGGCCGAGTTCTGTGCCGCCTACAAAAAGGTCACTTCCCTTCCGTTTGTGGTCAACGGCCACGTCGGCTTTTTCGACGACCGCCGCGCCCGTCTGCTGGCCGACGCCGGCTGCCGGATCGTCAAGTTTGGGGTCGAAAGCGGCAGTCCCAAAATCCGCGCCACGGTGATGAACCGTCACATGAGCAACGACAAGATCATCGAGGCCCTCGGCCATGTCCATCGCTACGGCATGCACAGTTCGGTCTTCATCATGATCGGCCTCCCTTTTGAAGAACGGGAGGATGTGCTGGACACCGTCCGCTTTCTCGGCGTCGCCAGACCGGGGCGCTTCCGCTGGACCTATTTCTTCCCATTTCCCGGCACCGAATCCCAGCGGCTGAGCATCGAAGGGGGCTACGTGAATCCAGACAAGGCCGAATCGCTGATGAACTTCACCGACGAATCGCCTCTCGACTTCGGCGCAGAACACAATCTTTTCCTGGAGAAGATCGGCCGCATCATGCCCTGGTTTGTCAACGCCCACGCCGGTTTCGAGGCTTCCCCCCGCTACCGGGAGAAAAGCGAGTACCTTCTGGCCCTGGGACGGGAGGAATGGGAGCGGGTCTCTCCGGATCTGCTTCAGGAGGACAAAAAACTCTCGGCCGAGTTGCAGAAGAAGAATCTGTGCCATTACGCCGTGAAGTACAATCCCTTCATGGGAGTGATCTCCGATTACTTCATGAACGAGAAGTGACGATTTCCACCGGTTTCTTCAAGCTATCGGGAAAGTAAGGTGATTTTATGGGAAAAAAAGTGATGTTCGGGCGCACCGGCCTGGAGGTCTGTCCACTGATATTCGGCACCTTGCCTCTCGGCCCTTTGCAGGCCAATCTTTCCGCTGAGGAGGGAGGCCGGCTGATCCGTCATGGTCTGGAGAGGGGGATCAATCTCCTCGATACCGCCGAGATGTACGGTACCTATGGCCACATCCGCGCCGCCCTCGACGGCTTCGGCGGGGAAGTTCTGATCGCCAGTAAAACCCACGCCACCGATCCCCGCACCGCCAGGATGCATCTGGAGCGGGCCCTGCGGGAGATGGGCCGGGATCATGTCGACATCTTTCATCTCCACGCAGCGCGCCTGACCGACCCCCTGCAGGAAAGGAAAGGGGTCTGGGAAGAGATTCTGCGGATGAAGGAGGAAGGAAAGGTGCGCCATGCCGGCGTTTCTTCCCACCTGGTTCCGGTGGTCCGGGCTCTGGCCTCCTCTTCGGAGGTGGAAGTGATTCATCCCCTCATCAACCGCACCGGCATGGGAATCCTTGGCGGCGACAGCAAAGAGATGGCCGCGGCGATTCAGGCCTGCAGCGATGCCGGCAAGGGGGTTTACGCCATGAAGGCGCTGGCCGGAGGGAATCTGATCTCCGCGGCCCGCGCAAGCCTGTTCTATGTGAAAGATCTGCCGGGGGTGGCGGCGGTGGCGGTGGGGATGCTGTCCGCCGCAGAAATCGACGCCAATCTTGCTCTCCTCTGCGGCCTGGAGAACGACAAAAGCGATTGGCAGGTATTGCAAAGCCGCAAACGGCATCTGCGGATCATGGCGATGTTCTGCAACGGCTGCGGTGCCTGTGTCAAGGCCTGCACCAACAACGCCCTTTTCGTGGAAGAGGGGAGGGCGTGTTTGCGGGAGGAAGATTGCATTCTCTGTGGCTACTGCGCGGCGGCCTGTCCTAACTTTCTGATCCGGGTGGTCTGATTTTGACCGGATGAGGAAAAATCGCCAGTTCGGCATCAAAAGAAATGATGAATCGGGGCAATCGGCAGATTGTCCCGATTTTTTTTGTAACCCTTTTCGGATAGATGACCATTATCGATATGAATTCATCAGTCAGGCCGAGAAAACGGCAGGTCGCGCGACAGACAACCTTTCATTCCTACCTCAAGGAGAAACAAAATGAAAAAAATCGAAATGGCATCCCATCTTTCCTTTAAACGGTTTATGCCGGCGGCAGTTGCTCTCTTTTCCCTGCTGCTGGTGGCGGCGGCGCCTTCCATCTCCGAAGCCCGCGGACCCCACGGCGAAGGGCCCTCCGAAGAACGCATGCTGGGGCATCTCCAGTACCGGCTCAAACTGACTCCGGAACAGATGGAGAAGGTGCGTCCCGTCGTTCAGGAGGAAAGCGCCAAAATGATGGAACTGAAAGCGGAACATCACAAGAAGATGAGGGAGATGAGAGGTGAATTCCGCAAGGAAATGAAGGCCCGTCACGACCGCATGGGCGAACGCCTCAACGACATCCTCACTCCGGAACAGAAGGAAGAGTATCGTAAAATGAAGGAAGAGCGCGAAGCATGGCGCAAGGAGCGCATGGAGAACGGATGCCGGGGTAAGTTCAAGGGCCAGGGGAAAAGCGGCCCCGCCGCCAACCAGTAAATTTCATCATCCCCCATCAGGCTGCTGCAAAACCGCGATTTTTCCGAGAGATTGAATATCCGGTTTTCGGCAGGCTGACGAAAACTGAACTTCAACCGTGATTTAAAAGGGTGGCGAAGACAATCGCCACCCTTTTTTTTAAGGTGACCCGTCAGCCACGATGTTCTTTTTCCCGCATTTCCTGTCTGCGGAAGAGGGTGATCAGATCTCCCAGTTGCTCGGCGATCAACTCGATCAGATCGTCCACGGCGAGGATGCCCGCCAGCCTTCCCTTCCCATCCACAACGGGAATGCGCCGCACCCCAGGGGCCTTCATCTTTTTCAACGTCTCGAAAATATCCTCATCCTCCCCCGCGGTGATCAGATCGAAGGTCATCACTTCCCCCAGGGAAAGCAGGCGGACATCCACATCGTTGGCCAGCAGTTCCACGACGATGTCGCGATCGGTGAGGATGCCGACCGGAACCGGCGGATCCTTCCGGTTCTCCACCACCACGATGTCCCCCACATGGTGGCGGCGCATCAGTTTGGCGGCATCAATCACCGTGGTTTCCTTGTCCGCCACCACCACTTCACGATTGCAGACCTCTCCTACTTTCACGATTTCCTCCTGTCTGTTGTCGAGCGTGGGATCGCCTGGCCAGAAACGTTTTTTCTGGAACCAAGATTTTTTTTAAAATCATCATCTTCTGCGGGTCATGGGAACGAAAGCGACCCCCAGGATCTCCTGCCAGCGGATTTCGCCGTTCACTTCCTTGCGGATCATAGTCAGTTCCTGATAGTGAAAAGGCTCGCCCAGGGGGATGATCAGATTCGCTCCGGGTTTGAGTTGGCCGATCAGGCGGGGCGGAACGGAGGGTGATGCGGCGGTGACGATGATGCCGTCGTAAGGGCCGTATTCCGGCAGTCCGTGATAGCCGTCGCGGATCAGTACCTCCACATTGTCGTAACCGAGACGGGCCAGCCGGTCCCGTGCTTCCTGTGCCATTTCAGGAATAATTTCAAGGGAATATATCTTCGCTACGAGATTGGAGAGGACGGCCGCCTGGTAGCCGGAACCGGTGCCGACCTCAAGGATGACGCTTTTCGGAGTCGGCTGCAGCAATTCGGTCATCAGGGCGACGATGAAGGGTTGCGAGATGGTCTGCCCATGGTCGATGGGAAGGGCGTTGTTGTCGTAGGCGAAGGATTGCATCTCCAGGGGAACGAATTCCTCGCGGGGAACCTCGGCCATGGCGGTAAGAATCTTTTCCGGGGGGATGTGGCCGCGGGAGGAATCGAAGGAGAACTGGTAGGCGAGTCGGATGCTTTCGAGCATCTTTTGCATGGGGGTCTTGGGCATGGCTGCAGTTCCTTGGGTTTGTCGGACCCGGTTTCCCCTTTTTTCGATTATACCTGAGAGGAGTTTTTTTGCGAGGGAAGGGGGGCGCCCCGGGTTCGGCAAGTGATGGAAAGGAGGTTTTTTTGATTGAAGTGGGGCGGTGCTGATGATAGCTTCCCGAAGGGTCTGGCTTATATCGAATCGGGGCCGCCTGGTAGCATTTTTGGATAAGAAACAGGCCGGGAGGTGTTTGGTTTGTTGGCTGTCGCCGAGCTTTACAAAAGGTTCGCCGCCCTGGAAGTGCTGAGCGGATTCTCCCTGACCGTGCCGAGGAACGGGTTTACCGCCCTGGTGGGACCATCGGGATGCGGAAAAAGCACTTTTTTTGATCTGTTGACCGGGGTGGTTGCCAAGGACAGGGGGCAGATCAGCTGGCTGGGAGAAGAGGTCGACCATCTCTGCGGCGTTGCTTCCTATATGCAGCAGAAGGATCTTCTCCTGCCCTGGCTCTCCCTTATGGACAACGCTCTGCTGCCGGTTCGGGTAGGCAAGGGTGTTCGCAAGGGGGAAGAAGAAAAAGCCCGGGCCCTGTTCCGTCGCCTGGGCCTCGAAGGTTTCGAAGGCTATATCCCCGGCAAGGTTTCCGGAGGGATGCGCCAGCGCTGCGCCCTGGTCCGCACCCTCATGTTCGAAAGGGAACTGGTGCTCCTCGACGAACCGCTGTCCGCCCTGGACGCTATCACCCGCCGCAGCCTCCATTCGGTTTTACTGCTGCTGCAGACGGAGTTCAAAAAGACCCTGCTGATGATCACCCACGATGTGGAGGAAGCCCTTCTCCTGGCCGACGAGGTGGTGGTTTTGAGCCAGGCGCCGATGAAAATCCGCGAGCGTTTCCGTCTCACATCCGCCAAACCGAGAAAGATCACCGATCCGGAACTGATGGGCATGAAGGAGCATATCCTCGAGGAACTCCAGGAGGAATTGAACCATGATGCGGTCTAGATGGGTGTCCCTCGCTCTGATCCTCGTCATTCTCATCGTCTGGGAGGGGTATTGCCGTCTTTTCCAGGTTCCCGACTACATCCTCCCCACACCTTCCGCTATACTGGAAATTAGCGTGACCCGGACCTCGCTTCTGCTCCCCCACGCGGCGGTAACGGCGCTGGAGATTCTTCTCGGCATTCTCCTGTCACTTATGGTTTCTATTCCCCTGGCGGTGATGATGTTTTCCCATCCCAGCATCGAGGAGGCAGTATCCCCCTTTCTGGTCGCCTCCCAGTCAATCCCTGTTTTCGCCCTGGCCCCCCTGTTGGTGATTTGGCTGGGTTACGGAATCGCCAGCAAGGTTTTGATGGCGGCGATCATCATTTTTTTTCCGATCACGGTCAGTCTGCTCGAGGGATTCAAGAACTGCGGTTCCGAATATGTCGTCTTGTTCCGTCTGATGGGGGCCGGATTCTGGACCCGGATGCGCCTTCTTTACTGGCCCTGGGCGCTTCCTTATTTTTTCGCCGGTCTCAAGGTCGGGGTGACCGTGGCCACCATCGGCGCCGTCATCGGCGAATGGGTCGGCTCCCAGCAGGGGCTCGGCTATCTGATGATCCAGTCGAACGCCCGGCTGCGGGTCGATATGGTCTTTGCCGCCATCCTCTGGCTGTCGCTGATGGGGCTGGGAATGTGGAAGCTGGTCAACGTTCTGGAACGCAGAGTGATTCGCTGGAAATAAAACCAATCTGAGGAGGAAAAGATGAAACGCAGTTGGCTGGTTTTGCTGGTGGCAGGGATGTTTTTTGTGCCTGGAATCTGTCTGGGGGAAAAGCTGACCCTGATGCTTGACTGGTTCCCCAATATCGACCATCTGCCGATCTACGCGGCGCAGCAGGAGGGATATTTCAAAGAAAAGGGGCTGGAGGTGAAGATCATGAGTCCCTCGGAAACCACCGACGCCCTCAAACTGGCGGCTAGCGACAATGTGGATCTGGCCGTTTCCTATCAGCCCCAGGCGGTGATCGGCCTGGCCCGGGGGCTCGACATCAAGGTGGTCGGGCGGCTGGTGGAACATCCCCTCGGCGTCTTGCTGTTCCTCAAGGAAAAAGGGTACAAGAAGCCTCAGGACCTCAACGGCAAGAGAATCGGCTATACCGTTCCCGGCACCGAGGAGGTGCTGCTGGGAGCCTTTGCCAAGATCAACGGCGTCAAGGACTACAGCCTGATCAATGTCGGCTTCGCCATCGTCCCTTCGTTGACGGCCGACAAAGTGGATGCCATCATGGGTCCCTACAAGAACTACGAAACCATCGCCCTCGAGGATGCCGGACATCCAGCGGATTATTTTCAACTGCAGGATTGGGGGGTCCCCGATTATGATGAACTGATTTTTATTGCCGGATCAAAAGCCCTGGGCAAGAAGAAAGAGGCCATAAAAGCCTTTGTGGAAGGTGTGCAGCGCGGCATCGAACTGGCCAGAAGCAATCCCGATCGCGCCCTGCAAGCTTTTTTCAAAGGGGTTCCCGACGCCGATCATGGTCTGGAGAGTCGGGCCTTCAAGCTGACCCTCCCTTACTATGCCCATAACCAGAAGCATGACTCTCAGCGTTGGCAGAAGTTTGCTGATTTCGCGGCCCAGCACGGTCTCATCGAAAAGCCTGTCGATACCGCACCGGCATTGCAGTCCTGGGAATAGTCCTTAGGCGGGTCGAAAACAGCCCCTGTAAAATAAAATTTTAAATTTTTGAAAATAATTGACCGCTCCATGGAAAAAGGCCCTGGAGCGGTTATTTTTTTAAAGGATGGTAATTTTTTTCTCCAGCATATTGACAAAAATAAAATAGTATTTTAAATTTCAAAAAATAGCGCTTTTAAAAAAACCCGAAAAAGCGTTTGAAAAATTTTTTAAAATGATAAATTTTCATTTTAAAACAGATTGTTATGCCAGTTATGCATAAAATTTAACGCCGTTGTAAAACAAAACCAAAAGGAGGATGATCATGGCCCAAAAGAAGTTGTCCGGAGAAGTGTTCCTTCCCTCCAAAGCGGTGGTTGAAAAAGCCAACGTCAAAGATTGGGATGAAATGAGCAAAAGGGCTCAAGAGGATTACGAGGGGTTTTGGGCGGCCGAAGCGGAAAAGCTTCATTGGTTCAAGAAGTGGGACAAGGTCCTCGATGAATCCAACAAGCCTTTTTACAAATGGTTTACCGGCGCCACCACCAACATCTCCTACAACTGCCTCGACGTCCATCTCAGCACCTGGCGACGGAATAAGCTGGCGTTGTTCTGGGAAGGAGAGAATGGCGATTTCCAGTCCTATTCCTACTATCTTCTGCACAAGCAGGTCTGTAAGTTCGCCAATATCCTGAAGAGCATGGGGGTGGTCAAGGGAGACCGGGTCACTATCTACATGGGGCGCGTTCCGGAACTGGTTTTCGCCATGCTGGCCTGCGCCCGCCTGGGGGCCATCCATTCGGTGGTTTTCGGGGGGTTTTCCGTCGAGGCGCTCCATGAGCGGCTTGAAGACAGCAAATCGAAGGTGCTGATCGTTTCCGACGGCTCCTATGTACGCGGCAAGATCGTCAATCTCAAGAAGATTGCCGATGAGGCCCTGATGCGGGCGGCCACCGTGGAACACGTGGTGGTGGTGAGAAGGACCGGCCACGAGATCAACATGGAGGCCGGCCGCGATTACTGGTATCACGAACTCAGCTCCCTGCCGATGGGCAATCAGGGCTGCGAAGCGGAAGTGCTCGATGCCGAGACGCCGCTGTTCCTGCTCTACACCTCGGGAACCACGGGCAAGCCGAAGGCGATCCTCCATACCCATGGCGGCTATATGGTGGGTACCTACACCTCCCTCAAATATGTCTTTGATATCCATGAGGAAGACCGTTTCTGGTGCGCCGCCGATCCTGGCTGGATCACCGGCCACAGTTACATCGTCTATGGACCGCTGCTGACCGGCGTCACCTCTTTCATGTACGAAGGCGCTCCGACTCATCCCTATCCCAATCGCTGGTGGCAGCTGATCGAGAAATACGGGATCAACATCCTCTACACCGCTCCGACCGCCATCCGCGGCCTGATGAAGTATGGGGACGCCTGGCCGCAACGCCACGACCTCTCTTCCCTGCGGCTTCTGGGAACGGTCGGGGAGCCGATCAATCCGGAAGCGTGGAAGTGGTATCATCGTGTCATCGGACGCGGCGAGTGTCCGATCATGGACACCTGGTGGCAGACCGAAACCGGCATGTTTATGATCACCCCGATGCCATGTGTTCCTCTCAAGCCCGGTTCCGGCACCCGGCCTTTCCCCGGACTGATCATGGATATCGTCAACGAAGACGGTGAGTCGGTGAAACCCAATGAGGAAGGGTTCCTGATCATCAAACGCCCCTGGCCGTCGATGATGCGCACCATCTACAACGATCCTGATCGCTACGTCAACCAGTACTGGAGCCGTTATCCCGGCTACTATCTGACGGGAGACTCGGCCCGCCGTGACGAAGACGGTTATTACTGGATCATCGGGCGCGTCGACGACGTCATCAAGGTGTCCGGCTATCGTCTCGGCACCGCGGAAATCGAAAGCGCCCTGGTCAGCCACACCTCCGTTGCCGAAGCCGCGGCCATAGGTCTCCCCCACGATGTCAAGGGGAACGCCATCCATTGCTTCGTTATCCTTAAGGAGGGGGTCGAAGGGACCGCCCAGTTGGCCGAGGAGCTTCGCCAGCATGTCGGCCATGAGGTTGGGCCGATCGCCCGGCCGGAACAGATCGAGTTCGTTTCCTCCCTTCCCAAAACACGGAGCGGCAAGATCATGCGCCGGGTTCTCAAGGCGAAGGCGCTGGGAATCGACCCCGGCAATCTGAGCACTCTGGAAGAATAGGGGTTGCCAGGAAGCGAACTGTTCATCCATGGAAATGAAAAAAGCGGGGGTTTCGACCCCCGCTTTTTTTGCTGATCAATCCGGCCGGATGGCATGAAAAAAAGTGTGACCGGAATCCGCTTTGGGCCAATCCGCAAATCCTGAACCTACCGGGGGAGAATCCTCTCAGCTCCTTAGGGGACCTGATGCGATCCTTTCCTTTTCGATTCTGGATCCGAGAATGAGAAGACAGGGCTTCTGGCGTGGGATCCGATCACACTTGAGGAAGTGATCATTTTCGCTTCTTTAATACTATTTTAGCACATTCCGGCCAGGGTTTCAGGCTGGCCGGTTACAGCGTCTCTATTCGCGAACGTAGGTGTCGATATCGGTTTCATGGACCATGCCCATCAGCCGGGCATATTCCGATTCGATGAGCAGATAATGGTTGTGGGTCCATTCGGCGTTTTTGAGGTAAATCTCCTTTACTTCAGGATCGGCGATCCGCTCGCTCATCGTCCGCAGGTGCCGTTCCAGTTCTTCTTCCTTTTCCATGGCCAGGGCCAGGGCACGGCGCTCATTGAAGTCGGGTTCGGCGATCATTTTGGCCAGGGCATTGGACCACTTGGACTCCGGTTCCGGAGGCTGCCGGAGAAACGTCTCCAGGTCTTTGATTTCCGTTCCCTCGTAGATTCCGAAGAAGGAATGGGCGTGTTCCATCTCTTCCGCAGCCAGCAGTTCAAATACCCGCCGTACCTCCTTTTGTTGCGCTTGTCGGGCGGCAAGACGGTAGAAATCCATGGCATTCTTCTCGGTCTGGATGGAATCTCTGACAGCTTTGGAAAGATCGGATTGGTTCAGCATGGCTTTCCTCCTCATCATGAAACGGGGGGGAATGGGAATACGTGCTTTCTATCGGGATATACAATCAGTTTACTAGAAAACTGGAGGTTCGATCCCGGTATTTTGGAATTTGTCGGGTGGATCGGTAATTTCCTTGGACTAAGATTTTATTTTTTCAGTTTTTTCTCCACCAGTGCGAGGTAGGCTTTCATGTCGCATTTTCGTTCGAGGCCTGAAGCCATCATGGAGCGAACCTTGCCGAATATCGGACGGGATGGCCATGGCCGGTCATGAAGACCGAAAATCCAGCCTATACCGGTGTAAGAGTTGGCGTCCCGCCCATCCACAAAATATTTATTGTTCAATGACAGAGCCGTCCCATGGGCCTCCTCGGGAGAGGAACTCCATTCGAGGATTTTTTTCCCCCAGTACATACGCAGATAGTTGTGCAGAAAGCCGGAGTGGCGCATCTCTTTCATGCAGGCATTCCAGTAGGGGTCGTGGGTTTCGGCTTCTTCCAACCGGCGCGGCGAATAACGATGCTCCCTGGGATCGGCGGCGTGTTCTTTCAATGTCTGGATGGCCCAGGCCGGCAATGATGAAAAGGAATCGTATGCGGGATTGAACCAGACCTGGTTGAGGGCCAACTCCCTTCTCACCAGCAATTGTTCCTCGAAGGCCTCGGTGTTTTCCGAGGGCGGAATGCCGGCGAGCTCGAGAGCCAGCCAGAGAGGGGATACCTGCCCGAAATGGAGATAGGGGCTCATGCGGGAAATATCCTCATATTGGGGCTGGTTGTGGTGGGACTTGTAGGCGGACAGGTTTTTTTCCAGAAAACGGCGGAAGAGCTTTTTAGCCGGAGAGGTTCCCGCGGTGAAAAAACGGCTGACCGTCGATGGTCCTCCATCGGCGATTTTCAGCATTTGACAGAGGGAGGCGGCATTATTCAGGTCAAGTCCGCCCTGTGGGACATAATTCAGGGGATTATGGAGGGGTGTCGCCTGTACGGGAATCAGGAATCGGCCGGCATGATTCCACAGCTTGCGGCGGAGGGTGTAGGCGGCATACTCGGCTTTTCGGGAGGCGGTTTCCACCGGCACGATGGCGTCGCTTTCCACTTCCACCATCAGCCCGGCGGTTTTTTCAGCCACCTTTTTCCGCCAATCTCTCTGGTGCCGCAGATAGCCCCGGTCGGTGACTACCAGCGCCGCCGATGGTGCCTGGCCCAGGGCGGCGTCCACAGGATGTTGTTCCGTAACCAGCAGGGGAATCCCCCTTTTCATGAGTTCCTTTTGGGTTTGCCGCAATCCTTCGATAAGGAAGGTAAAGTGGCGAACGTTGGCTTCCGGATATGCCGACCACAAACCGAACACCACCATGACCGGCAGCTGCAGCTCATTGGCCTGGCGTATGGCGTATTCCAGGGCGTGGTTATCCTCGGCGCGCTGGCTCTGTTGCATCCAGTAAAGAACGAATTTCCCGGCTCGCACAGATTTTTTGTTCAGGGGATGAATCCGTTCGGCGGGGATGTCGGGATGGCTCATGGGGTTTCCTTTCCGTTCGTTTCAGAGCATTATATCAGGAGGACCGGGGCTTAAAAGAAGAGGGTTCGGGCCGCGACGGAAATCAGCCGGGAGAGAACGAATGCGCGATGTATTGCAACGGATCGACGCGGTTTCGGCGCTGGGGATCGTTCTGGTGTCGTTGACCGCCGAAGAGGCGGTGGTTGCCATTCCTGTGGAGGGGAACCGCAACGACAAAAACACCTTTTTCGCCGGTTCCCTCTATTCGGCCATGGTGCTGGCTGGATGGTGCCTGACCATGAAACTCTGCGCCGGGCTGCAAGGGAGTTGGGAGGCGGTGATCAAGGATTGCCGGATTTCTTTCACGCGACCCGCCGGTTCCGATTGCCGGGCCGTCGCTCGTCTCGAAAGAGCCCCGGAAGAGCGGGGAGAGGGGCGGCTGGCGGTCTTTGTAACGGTTGAGGCGATCGACGCCCGCAACCGGCGCTGCGCCTTGTTCCATGGTGAATACCGCGGTTTTCGCAGGTGATCGACCAGGTTCCAATGGCTCGCAAAAAAGGAGGGGCGGCATGGATATAAACACTAAAAGGGTTTTTATTTTCGATGTCAATGGCGTATTGGTGCTCTCAAATGTCGGCAACGCCTGGGGCATGGCCGAGGCCTTCACCAGTGATCCGAAACTGGCCGACAGGATTGTTCAACTCTACTGGCAGATGGGAGGCCTCGACCGAGGCAGCAAGATCCGCCTGGTTCAGGACCGGATCATCCGCCGTCCTTTTCAGGAAGAGGAATTTGAACTGCGCTGGGAACGGTTCCGGGAACTCTCCAGCCGCAGCATGATGACGGCGCCGTTGGGAAGGGGCTGCCGTGAGGTTCTCGCCTGTCTTGGGGAGCGGGGGAAGGTGCGGGTGGCTCTTTCCAACACGCCGCCTGGTCAACTCGATGACATTCTGAAAAAGCGGTGCCTGGACCGGTTTTTCGATGTGGTCCGCGGCGGCGGCGATTGGCCCAAATCGGAATCGCTGGCCCGACTCCTGAAAGAGGAGGGTTTTCAGCCCGGAGAATGCCTTTTCCTCGCCGACGGGCGGGGAGATCTTGAGGCCGCCCGTCTGTCCGGCGTCGATTTTGTCGGTATCAACGACGTCGCCGGGGAGTTTGCAGGTCAGGAGGGGGTATCCGCCATCTATTCCGATCTGGCAGCCTGGGGGGAAGAGAATCTCGGCCTGAGGCCGGTGGACTGAGTTGTCGGCTGGCACAGTGCCGCCGGCGCTTGGCTGTTTTTCAGTACTCGGCCAGCGGCATGCAGACATCGGCTTCCTGGCCGCCGGTCAATTCGAGAAGCTGGTCGAAGGTGATCGGCACTGCAGAATGGTCGTTGCCGGCGGCGGCATAGACCTTCCGGAAGCGCCGCAGCGAACTGTCGAGGAGAACCGGGAGCTCCGGCGGCAGCAGAAAGGGGCAGACCCCGCCGGGACGATAGCCGCTGAACTGCAGCACCTCCTCCTGGCCTGGAAGGCGGGCCTTGCCGGTCATCCCGGTCCGTTTTTTGAGCTTCGAGGTGTTGACCTTCATGTCGCCGCAGGTCACCACCGTTACAGGGCTTCCGTTGACGATCATAAGGATGGTTTTGGCGATTTCCGCCACCCCGCACCCCACCGTGCGGGCGGCGTCGATCGAGGTAGGGGTCGGATCGCTGAATTCCCACACCTCGATGTCGCGGGCGGCCAGAAATTCTTTGATATCTTCTATATTCGGCATATCCCTTGACCGGCTGGATGGCTGCTGGGGAAAATATACTTTGATAGCACAAATCGGTTGCCTCTGCCAGGCCGGAAAGGGGATATTGTTTTACAAAGGAGAGGGCCTTATAGTATAAAAGTTACTTGTTTAAACGCCCATTTGATTCCCGTATCCGGTCTGGCGCAGATTGGTGAACGGAATTTTTGAAGAAATTACAAGGAGAATAGCGGATGACGCAGGCAAAAAATGGGGATTCGGTCAAAGTCAAATACACCGGGCGCTATGAAGACGGTTCCGTCTTTGACAGCTCCGATGAGCATGGCAAACCGCTGGAGTTTGTTCTGGGCCAGGGGCAGATGATCCCCGCCTTCGAGAAGGGGGTTCTGGGGATGGCGTTGAACGAAACCAGGACGATAGAGGTTCTGCCCGAAGAGGGGTATGGCGCCTATCGGGAAGATCTGGTTGTTGACATCGATCGTGCCCATCTTCCGGAGGAAATGGAACTTGAGGCCGATCGCTTCATCGAGTGGATGCAGCCCGACGGCCAGATCGGATTGGCCAAAATACTTGAAGTTGGTGAGGATTCGGTCAAAGTGGATACCAATCATCCCATGGCCGGCCGGAAGCTCATTTTTGAGGTGACCCTGCTGCAGATCCAATAAGGTTCCGTATGGCAGCGACGAGGCCGGAGGATCAACCTCCGGCCTTTGTTTTTGGTGCCCTGCCGAAGGAAGGGACGATCAGCGCTTTTGGTCTTCCTCCCGCCACTTTTCCAGACGTTCCAGGATGAAGGACACGATCCGATCGTTTTCCTCCTGTCCGCTGCCCGCGATTCTCATGACCTCCCCGAATTCAAAGTGGATCCTTTTGGACCGATCGATTTTCCCGAAATCCTTTAAACAATCCGGTCCATTTCCCCAGGCATCGGTCTTCAGGGCCAGCGGCACGACGGGAACTCCGGTCCTTTTGGCCAGTTTGACGCCGATGGTGTTGAAATGGGACGGTGTAAAATCGACGGTGCGGGTCGTTTGCGGGAAGACCACGACCGAAATGCCTTTTTCCAACTTTTTCTGCCCCTCATTCATGACGATTTTGAAGTCTTCTCGTGGGTTGCTGCGGGTTACGGCGATGGGATCCCGGCTTTTCATGACATATTTGAAAACCGGATAATTGAGCAGCGCCTCTTTGACCACGAAGGTGTGGGGTTTGGCCGGAATGAGAAGCGATGGGAGGACAAAAGTCTCCAGGGTGCTCATATGATTGCCGATAATGACACAGGGTCCCTCGACCTTCCTGACCTTGTCGAGACCCTTGATTTCCAGACGGGCGCCCACCGATTCCAAAGCGGTCAGGATGTCGTCGCTGCTTTGGCCCCAGTCAATTTCCTCGTATTGGCCCGCTTTGGCCCTTCGGCTGGCTTTCCACACTATCCATATTTGTCTGGAATGGAAGACAAGGGATGGAAAAAGGCTCGACAGCAGGCCTATTTTTTTTTCCGGGGTGAGATAACAGCCATCGGGTTTGAGGATCAAATTTCTCATAGAATCGCCTCTGCAATCGGGATGTCCGGCATTTTATCAGAAGTGGCTCATAAGGAAACCGCCTATTGACAGCATCCAGGGATTAGCCGCAAGATCATGGAAAATTTTTCAGCCGCCGCTCCCCGGCGGATTTTTTCATCTTGTCAAAAAGTTGGTAAAATGATAATGGAAAGAGTATCTTGCATTTTTAAAACGGCATTTTATTTATGTTCCTGAATACCGCACAGAAACTCGACATTCTGGCCGCTTCGGCCAAGTACGATGTCTCCTGTTCGTCCAGCGGCAGCCGCCGTCGCGGATCTCCGTCAGGGATCGGTTCAGCTGCCGTGGCCGGGTGCTGCCACAGCTGGTCAGAGGACGGCCGTTGCATTTCTTTGCTTAAAATTCTCTTTTCCAATGTCTGCATCTACGACTGCGCTTTTTGCCTCAATCGACGCAGCAACGACATTCCCCGGGCGACTTTCACCGTCGATGAAGTGGCGGAGCTGACCCTGGAATTTTATAAAAGAAACTACATCGAGGGGCTGTTTCTCAGCTCCGGCATCTGGCGCAGCCCCGACGATACCATGGAATGCCTGGCCAAAGTGGCGGAAACCTTGCGTTTTCGCCACCGTTTCAACGGTTACATCCATCTCAAGGCGATCCCGGGGGCGGATCCGAACCTGATCCGCCGCGCCGGTCTGGCGGCTGATCGGCTGAGCGTCAATATCGAGTTGCCCACCGAAAAGTCGTTGAAACTGCTGGCTCCGGACAAGACCCGTCAGGCCATTTTGCATCCGATGCGCCAGATTGGCGAGGGGATTGTGGAAAACCGGGCCGAGCGGAAAAAATTCCGCAAGGCGCCTTCCTTCGCGCCTGCCGGGCAGAGTAGCCAGCTGGTGATCGGGGCCACTCCGGAAAGCGATCTGCAGATTCTTCATCTGACCGAATCCCTTTACAACCGATTCAGTCTCAAACGGGTCTATTATTCCGCCTATGTACCGGTCAACGCGGACAGTCGTCTACCGGCCTTGCGCCAGCCGCCGGCACTTCGTGAGCATCGGCTCTATCAGGCCGATTGGCTGATGCGCTATTATGGTTTCCGTGCCGAGGAGATCCTGACCCCTTCCCAGCCCGATCTGGACGAGCACTTCGACCCCAAAACCGCCTGGGCTTTGCGCCATCCGGCTTCCTTTCCGGTGGAGATCCATTCCGCCGGCTATGAAACGCTGTTGCGGGTGCCGGGGATCGGGGTGACCTCGGCGAAACGGATTATTGCGGCGCGGAGGTACGCCCGGCTCGCTGTGGAAGATCTTCAGCGTATCGGAGTGGTGCTCAAAAGGGCCCGCTTCTTCATCACCTGTGGGGGACGTTACGGCGCCGAGCCGAAATTCAATCACTCCCCCGAAAGGGTCCGCCGGGAACTGCTGACCGGATCGAAGCGGGCATCCGACGCCAACCAGTTGAGGCTGTTCGGATGACTCCGCTAGTTTACGACGGCAGCTTCGAAGGGATGCTGACCGCCGTCAAGCTGGTTCTGGAGAAGGGGGCGAAGGGCGGGGAGATCCTTCCTGTCGAAGGCTCCGAAGAGCTGCTTTTCGGCGGTGACAGGGTGGCGACCAGCGAAGAGGCTGCCCGGGCGCTGTTGACCGATTTCCACTGTTACGCGGGGAAAAGAGGTCTGCGCCTTCTTCTGCTGCTTTTTCTGGCCGATACGGCGCCGCGGGAGAGGCTGATTCGCGACTATATCCGTGTCACTATGGAACAGGGCAAGGATATTGGGGGCTGGCTGACTCATCCCGTGGTGGCGGAAGCCGTTCGGACCGCGCGCCGCGTCGCCCACGAAGCGCATCGCTTCACCGGTCTGCTCCGTTTCCGCCAATTGGCCGACGGCAGTTTTTACGCCCCCTTTGAACCCGATTACAATATCGCCGCCGCCCTGGCCCCCCATTTCGCCCGACGAATGGGGAAGGAACGCTGGCTGATCCATGATCGTCGCCGGGATTTGGGGATTTTCTGGGACGGGAGGGAATTCGTTCCGGCGGTTCTGGACCAGAAGGTGGAAAACCCGGCGGTTTCGGACCGGGAAAACTTTTTTCAGGAATGCTGGCGAAACTATCACCGGCGAATCGCCGTGGAGGGTCGCCGTAATCCGACATTGCAGCGCCAGTTCATGCCGGTCCGGTACTGGCGCTATCTCACCGAACTCACGCGGACCTGACAGATTTTTTCGAGGGATACAGTCCCATTGCCACCATCCTTTTTCTCAGGAGAGAAACTCATGAAATCGGAAGAATGCATTTTCTGCCAGGAAAAGACTCTGAGACGTATCGTTATGGAAGTCGGCTCCGTCTACGCCATCGAAGACCGTTATCCGGTGACCACCGGCCACCACCTGGTGGTTCCCATCCGCCATTCCGAGGATTTTTTTTCCATGACCTCCAACGAGCGGCGTGATGCCGAGACCTGTCTGCTCCGCCTGCGGCGGGAACTGATGGACAAGGACCCCACCATCACCGGTTTCAATATCGGCATCAACTGCGGCGAGTCGGCGGGGCAAGCCGTCTTTCATGCCCACATTCATCTGATTCCGCGCCGCAAAGGAGACGCCAAGGATCCCCAGGGAGGTATTCGCGGCGCCGTGCCCGAACGGATGAAGCACATATAAACGGCCCAGACCATGATGGCAACCTCACCCGCATACCAGGGCCGGAAGAAATTGCGGCAGTTGGCCAATCCGCGCTTGACGGCCATTGTGGAGGATGTGGTCCGCCTGTGCCGTCCCGCCAAGGTGACGGTCCTGACCGGCTCCCAAGATGATATGGAGTATGTCCGGGAGATGGCTCTGGCGAAGGGGGAGGAATTCCCCCTGGCGGTCCCTGGCCATACCGTTCACTTCGACGGCTATTACGATCAGGCCAGGGATACGCGGAACACCCGGATTCTGGCGGTCCCGGGAGAGTCGATGGGCCGCGGGATCAATGCCATCGGGAGGAGTGAAGGCCTGGCGGAGATTCATGGCCTGATGGGCGGCATCATGGCCGGCAGGGAGATGCTGGTCTGTTTTTACGATCTGGGACCGGTCAACTCTCGATTTTCCATTCCCTCGCTGCAGATCACCGATTCCTTTTATGTGGCCCATTGCCAGAACCTTCTTTATCGGCAGGGCTATGAGGAATTCCGGCGGCTGAACGGGTCACCGGAATTTTTCCATTTCATCCATGGCGTTGGCGAGGTGGACGAACGGGGGAACAGCAGGAACCTCCATTGGCGGCGGACTTTCATCGATCTGCAGGAAAACCGGGTCTTCACTATCAACAACCAGTATGCCGGCAGCAGTCTCGGCCTGAAGAAGCTGGCCTTTCGACTTTCCATCCACCAATCCCTGCGCGAGGAGTGGATGTGTGAGCATATGTTCATCTCAGGAGTGTTTCGTCCGGTCAAAAATCGCATCACCTATTTCACCGGCGCCTTTCCCAGCGCCTCCGGCAAGACCTCGACGGCGATGATTCCCGGTCACACCATCGTTGGCGACGACCTGGCCTTTATCGGCCCCGGAACCGACGGAGGGGCCTGGGCCGCCAACGTCGAGCAGGGGATCTTCGGTATCATCGAGGATATCAACGCCGCTGACGATCCCCTTTTATGGCGGGTGCTGACCACGCCGCGGGAGATCATCTTCTCCAATGTGTTGGTCAAGGACGGGGTGCCCTACTGGTCGAACATGGGGCGGGAAATCCCTGATCATGGTTTCAATCATTCGGGGGAATGGCATCGGGGCAAGCGGGACGCCGAAGGAAAGGAAATCCCCTTCTCCAGCAAGAATTCCCGCTACACCCTGCGCATCGACGAACTTGAGAACGCCGACCCTCGTGCCAACGATCCGCAAGGGGTGCCCGTAGGGGGGGTTATTTTCGGTGGCCGGGACCCGGACACCTCGGTGCCGGTACTCGAAGCGTTGACCTGGGCCCATGGAGTCTATTGCGGCGCTACCATCGAGTCGGAAACAACCGCGGCCACTCTCGGTCGGCAGGGGGTGCTCAAACACAATCCCATGGCCATCGTGGAATTTCTTTCCATCCCCTTGGGGCGATATCTGAGCAAATACCTTCAATTCGGCGAGGCTCTGCGGGTCCCTCCGCGGATTTTCAGAACCAACTATTTTCTACGGGAAAACGGCAGGTTTCTCAACGGCAAGCTGGACAAGAAAGTCTGGCTGTGGTGGATGGAAGGGCGTGTTCATGGCGAATTCCAGGCGCTCCGAACCCCTATTGGCTGGATTCCCCGTTATGACGACCTGAGATCACTCTTCCTGGAAATTTTTGCAAAGGATTATCGGGTCGAGGATTACGAAAGTCACTTTGCCCTGCGGATCGATCGACTGCTGGAACGGATTGGACGCATGGAGGCGGCTTTTGCCGCCGAGGACCATATTCCGGAGGGCTTTTTCCTGGAGATGGAGAGGGAAAAAAGGGAACTGGAAGAGGCGCGGAAATATTTCGGCGAAGGGCAGGCATCTCCCTTGGCCTTCACATGAAAATGGTCCTCCCCCAAGTGGCTACAGAACCGGTTTTGCCAAAATTGGCGAGAAGGCAGACAAGGTGAAATCGGATCCCTCGGGCCACTTCTGAGCCCTTGACTGAAAAAACCACCGTTGGAAAACTGAACGGGGTATCGTCAGGGGAGCCGAGGTGCGGTTTTTTGCCCTAGTGGCTGGAGGTGCCTTCGGGGGTCTCCGGTTCTCCTCTTCGGGATTGCTCGAGGTCTCCTTCAAGGGCCGCAACCATCTGCCGGAGGTGGTCCAGTTTTCCAAGAAGTTCAACTACTTCGCCATTTTCGAGAAACCTTGTTTCCCCTTTGGCGTGGAGATCGTCGATCAATTTTCCCAATTCGGCATGAACCGCAGGGATTTTTCTCTGGGTGACGGCCAGGTTGATTTTTTTCTGGACCATGCGGGTGTATCGCTGCGCGCCGGCGGCGGCGACATTAAGTGTTTTTCGCGTCGAGTCCCAAAAGTTTTCCCGGCTTGTCTTTTCTTCCCTCGGTTTCTCCTGTTCGGCCATCTTCCCCTCCTTTTTCCGCTTCAACGACCCAACTTTTGCTTAAACGATAACATGGCAGAAAAGCGAGTCAAGATCATAGGTGGGGAGGGATTCGCGCACCCCCTGCAAAGCCATCGTCAACGGCAATCCCAGATATCCCAGGGACCATAGACGTGAAATCGGTTGTCCGTCTGTGGGTTGATGGAGAGGGAGAGGCAGAGCGGGGTGCCCAGAATTTCCAGACAGTAATTCCGTTCCGCCGTTTTAGCCGGAGAGCCCAAAGGAAACGAGGTTTTCAGTGCCAGAGTAGTGTAAAAACGAGTCAAGGGGACGGGGATCTGCTCGATGGCATAGTCTTTGTCTTCATAGATCAGGTGTTTCTTCCCGCCGGTCCGCTCGATGAGTTTATCGTAGGAAAGGTCCGCCAGTTCCCTTGGGTTGCCGTGGCCGCCGATTTGGAGGATGATCCCGAAATCTCTTTCGGGAGGAAATGAAAGGGCCACTTCTGCCGACGTTCCGGCGTTGACCAGAATGGGTTCGGTCGGAGCGTTCCCCTGGCCCTTTGTGCTGACCATTTCGGTTTTTTTAAGGGGGACACGAACTCCCCAAAGGAGGATGGTGCTTTCTTCGCGGTCGAAAAAGATGGATTCTATTTGGGAAATGACGCCGGCTTGCTCCCAGGTCTGAAGGGTCGTGGTGACGATTTCAGGGGTGATCTCCTCCTCCCGAAGGGCTTTTTCCCCCAGATCGGCAATGATGTTCTTTTTCATTCTTACCTGGAAGTCCATGGTGACGGTCATGCCGGGAACCACGATATATTCGTGGCCGATGCATTCCTCTCCATTGTCGTAGAAATCCTCCTTCTCCTCCTTTCCGGGTTGTGATGCTGGTCCGGGCAGAGTGATTTCAGCCACCGAAACCGGTTCGACCTTGGCGGGAGGATCCTCATTCGAACAGCCCGGGACGAAAACCATAAATTGAACAAGGAGAACGCCAAGAATGAAAATCTTTCCGCCCGCCATGATTCCTCCACTTGAAACAGTAAATACATCTTACCGGAAAAATTAGGGAAAGATTTTCCCATAAATAAAATAATCCTTTTATAATTCAGGAAACAGGTTCGGTTTGCAGGATAATAGACTTTCTTCAGACTGCTCCCGACAACAAGAGCCCGAAAGTGCCCTTTAATGAACAGAAAAATCACTGAGGATGAGGCTTTCAGAGCGGGAACGGACCTCTTCAACCGTGGTGAATATTTCGCGGCCCATGAGATATGGGAAGAGATCTGGCTGGCCGCCGGTGGTGAAACAAGGCGATTCCTCCAGGGGCTAATTCAGTGGGCGCTCTCCCTCTACCATTTTCAGCGGGGAAACCTTAAAGGCGCCCGGAAGTTGTTTGAATCGGGGGATTTGCTCCTGAAGCCTTTCAACCCGGAATTTCAGGGAGTTTCCTTGTCGCCTCTGCGAAATGACATGGTCATCTGCCTGCAGGAACTTTTTCAGTGCCCCGTGGAGTTACTGGCCGGCTTCGAGGATGCTGAAAAAAACGTTCGATTCGAAATTCTTCCTCGGGAGCGACCGGTCATCAGTATTCGTTTCTGAAACGGGTTTCCTTCCAAGCCGTTTTGACGCCGATAAAGGGAATGTTCGGCAGCTCCTCCTTGCTGATGGGCGCCGTTTGCGTTAGAATTTTCATTGAATTGCAATAAATTTCAATTATTAACGTTAAGGGGGAGGATATGGTCAAAGAAGCGGGGCAAACGAAACTCCATATCGATCTGCACCGGCACCTGAGGGAAAACAACGAGGACCCGAGGCTCATCCGCCTGATCTGCGAAATCGCCGAGGCTTCGAAGTACATCATCAACTCCATCCGTACCGGCGATCTCGGCCTGGCGGGGACTTCCAATCTCTATGGTGAAGAACAGTTGGCGCTCGATGTCCTGAGCGATCGCATCCTCGTCAAACGTCTGACTTATTCGGGGGTGGTGGCCAAAATCGCCTCCGAGGAATCCCGGGAAGTAACCACCATCCATGAGAATGGTGATGAATATTATTCGGTAGCTTACGATCCGCTGGACGGTTCTTCTCTGGTCGATGTCAATCTGGCGGTGGGCACCATCGTGTCCATTTTCAAAGGTTCAAATCTGCTGCAGCCGGGGAGAAAACAGGCGGCCGCCCTTTATATTCTCTATGGCCCCCGCACAACCCTGGTCTACTCCACGGGCAAGGGAGTGCATGAATTCAGCATGAACCAGCTGATGGAATATACCCTGGTTCGGGAGAATATCCGCATGGGCGACAAAGCGGCCATCTACTCCCCCGGTGGGCAGCGCAATCTCTACACCCAGGGGGTCGAAAGCTTTGCCGCCTATCTGGAGGAAAACGGCGTCAAGCTCCGTTACAGCGGCGGTTTTGTCCCCGATTTCAACCAGGTGCTGCTGAAGGGCAAAGGAATTTTCTTCTATCCCCATCTGAAAAACGCTCCTCAGGGCAAACTGCGTCTCCTGTTCGAGCTCAACCCCATGGCCTTTCTGATGGAGCAGGCGGGGGGCGCCGCTTCCACCGGCAGGGGGCCGATCCTGGACATCGTTCCCCAGAAGGTCGAGGACAGAGCTCCCGTCTTTATCGGTTGCCGGGAGGATGTGGCCAAGGCGGAGAAGTTTATCGCCGCCGGGGATTGAACGCCTTTCATTTCAGCCCCAGAACCAGACGGAAAAAGCCTCGCAAGAGGCTTTTTCCGTTTTTGACAGTTCTGTTCTGCGACTCGGCTCAAAGAATTTCCTTCATCTTTTCGAACCCGACCCGATAGGCCTTCTGGTTCAATTCCTTGAAGGCCGACGGAACCCTGGCCAGAACCGCCTGCTCCCCCGATTTGAAGGAGACTACGCCGGTCAGGGCGACCATGGCCCCCAGCGCCACCACGTTGGCGACGATTTCCCGGCCGATTTCCACCTTGGCGGTGTGGATTATGGGGAGTCGGTAGAGGGTGAAATTCCCCTGGGGGGGATTTTTGACCAGATCTGAGTCGATCAGCAGCACCCCTTGGTCGATGATTCCATGGGCGTATTTGTCCGCCGCTTCCTGGGTAAGGGCCAGGCAGGCGTTGACCTGGGTCGCCTTGGGGTAATCGATGGGGCTGTCGGCGATGATGACTTCCGATTTGGAGGCGCCGCCGCGGGCCTCCGGCCCATAGCTTTGGGATTGGACGGCATGTTTTCCTTCGATTATGGCCGCCGCTTCGGCCAGGATGATACCGGCGGTGATTAACCCTTGTCCGCCGGCTCCAGAGAATCTGATTTCATATCGTTGTGACATCTGCCGTTTCTCCTTTATCCCTTCCCGGCGGTTTGCGCCTGAACCTTGTCGATCAGCCGGGCGTATTGCTCGCAGTATTCCGGCTTCTCTTCCTGGTGGAGGATGCCGGTGATAATCTTCCCTTGCAGATCCTCCGGCGTCATTTTGGCCGCTGCTGTCACCGGAACGGCTAGTTCTTTATGCTGCTTCATCATCTCGACCACGGAGCGGAATTTGTTGCGCCGCCCGTAGGAGGTGGGGCAGCAGTCGAGGATTTCAATGACCGAAAATCCCTTGTGCTGAATCCCTTCCACGATCATCTTGTCGATCTGGTTGGCGTGATAGGCGGTGGTCCGGGCGACGAAGGTGGCGCCGGCGCCGATGGCCAGTTTGGCGATATCGAAAACGGGGTCGGGATTGCCGTAGGGTGTGGTCGAGGCAAAGCCGTCGGTAGGGGTGCAGGGGGAAAACTGCCCTCCGGTCATGCCGTAGATGTGGTTGTTCATGATGATGTAGGTGATGTCGATGTTGCGGCGGCAGGCATGGATGAAGTGGTTGCCGCCGATGGCCACGCCGTCGCCGTCACCGCCGACGCAGAGCACCGTCAGGCCGGGGTCGGCCATCTTCATGCCGGTGGCGAAGGCCGCGGCCCGGCCGTGGGCGGTATGGACGGTGTTGAAGTCGACATAGCCTGGGAGTCTGCTGGCGCAGCCGATGCCGGAGATGATGGCGGTGCGGTTCTTGCTTAGGCCGCACTTGTCGATGGCGCGGATCAGCCCCTTCATGACGATGCCGTGGCCACAGCCGGGACACCAGATGTGCGGCAGCTTGCCGGGCCGGATATATTTCTCATAATCGAATGCCATTTATAAAACCTCCTTGACCTTGTCGATGATCTGGTAGGGGGTAATCGGTTCGCCGTCGACGCGTCCGAGGCCGGCCAACTTGCAGGAACCTTTGACGACCCGTTCCACTTCATGGATCAGTTGGCCCAGATTCATCTCCGGAACGATTATCGCCTTGACCTGTCCGGCCAACCCGGCGACCCTTTTTTCAGGAAAAGGCCAGAGAGTGATGGGACGGAACAGCCCGGCGCGCACCCCCTCCTTGCGAAGGTTGTCGACGGCGAAGCGGGCCGAGCGGCTGGTTATCCCGAAGGCCAGGATGATGATTTCGGCATCGTCAACGAGGTATTCCTCGTTTTTTTCAATAGCTGACGCATTCGCCTCGACCTTGCGAAGCTGGCGCCGTTCCTCGGCATCGACCAGTTCCGCCGTGGTGGTGGGGAAGCCGTCGGGGGCCTTGTTGAGGCCGGTGACGTGATAGCGATAATTGCTTCCCATGGCCGCCAGGGGGGGGACATCCCCGAAGGAGGTGTCGAAGGGCTTGTAATCCGCCGGGGATACGGCGGGCAGCTGACGATTGAGAATCTCCAGTTCCCCCGGCTCGGGGAAGACGATCTTCTCCCGCATGTGGGCGACGATTTCATCCATGAGGATCTGCACCGGCATGCGGTAGGTTTCGGCAAGATTGAAGGCGCGCACCGTCTCCGAAAAGATCTCCTGGCAGGAGGCGGGCGCCACGGCGATGGTTGCATGGTCGCCGTGGGTCCCCCAGCGGGCCTGCATCACGTCGGACTGGCTGGGACCGGTGGGCATGCCGGTGGAAGGGCCGCCGCGCATGACATTGACGATGACGCAGGGAATCTCGGCGATACAGGCGTAGCCGATCAGTTCCTGCTTGAGGGACATGCCGGGGCCGGAGGAGGCGTCCATGACCTTGTGACCGCACAGAGAGGCGCCGATGATGGCGGCCATGGCGGCGATTTCGTCCTCCATCTGAATGAATTTGCCGCCGATTTTGGGCAGTTCTTTGGATAGAACTTCGGCGATTTCTGAAGACGGGGTGATGGGATAACCGGCGAAAAAGGTGCACCCGGCGTAGATGGCGGCGTGGGCGCAGGCTTCATTTCCCTGTATCAAAGCGGTTTTTTTGGCCACTGTATGGAACTCCTCCTCTATTTTATTCCGGATAAACCTTGATGGCGAAGTCCGGGCAGCGCAGTTCGCACTGCATGCACTTGATGCAGGCCTCCGGCTTGACTACTCTGGCGACAAACCCATCCATCTGCAAAACCTGGGTGGGACAGAATTCCACGCAGATACTGCATCCCTTGCAGTATTTTTCGATGATCTCTATTTTCGGAATACCCATGAAACGATCTCCTCGATACGTCTAACCGTATTTTTAATGGACAGTTTTTTGCCAGACTCGATCCGTTTTCTGATTTCCTTTTAAGCGGCGGAAGGCGAGTCGCAGAGGTTGTCGACGATCTCCTTGACGGCGGCAACCGATTTGTCGAACATCGCCTTTTCTTCCTCGTTCATGGCGAACTCGACGATCTGTTCCACTCCTTCGGACCCGATGATGCAGGGAACCCCCACATAATAACCATATACCCCAAATTGTCCAGTCAGATAGACGGAAGCTGACATGAGCCGTTTCTGGTCCTGGAGGATCGCTTCCACCATAGTGAGGATGCTGGAGGCGGGGGAGAAAAAGGCGCTCCCGTCCTTAAGCAGTTTGACTACCTCGCCGCCGGCTTTCTGGGTCCGTTCGACCAGGTCGTCCATGATTTTTTTGGCATGTACCTTGTCCCCTTTGTATTTGCGTTCCAGCAGTTCGAAAACGGGAATGCCGTTGACATTGGCAAAACGGACGATGGGAACCATGGTGTCACCGTGCCCGCCCAGGACCGTGGCGTTGATATCACGGACCGAAATTCCCAGTTCCTGGGCGATGAAAGTGGCGAAACGCGCCGAGTCGAGGACTCCGGCCATGCCCATGACCTTGTGATGGGGAAAGCCGGTAAAGCGCTGGCAAAGGGTCACCATGGCGTCGAGGGGGTTGGATACCACGATGATATGGGAATTCGGTGCGTATTTTTTGATCCCTTCCGAGACATCCAGCATGATCTTGGAGTTGATATGGACCAGGTCGGCCCGGCTCATTCCCGGCCTGCGGGTGGCGCCGGCGGTGATGATAACGATGTTGGAACCCTTGAGGTCGGCATAATCGTTGGTGCCGATGATGCGCAGATCGAATTCGTCTTCCCGGGCCGCGGCGGAAATGTCGATCGATTTGCCTTGAGGACGACCTTCGACAATATCATAAAGAACAATGTCGCCGAGCTTTCGCGACGTGGCATGGTAAGCCAGAATACCACCGATGTTGCCGCTGCCGATGATGGCGATTTTTGCTCTGCCTATTCTGCCCATGATCCCCCTCCGAAAAAACGTGAAATGTGGATTAGCAAATTGCAAAAGGTTTCAAATCGGGCCTTTCCAAAAGAACGCGGGGAAGCAACGGACACGCTTGTTTCCCCTTTATTTTGGTCAGAAGCGCCGCAAATCAATCAATTGCAATTTCTGCCATGGAAAGTCGACGGAGAGAACCTTCCTTTTTGACCTGGAATCCAACGATGATCAGAGGATCAGCGTTTCCTTTTCGATGCTGACCAGTGAGATGAAGTTCCAGGGTCTTTTTATAAAAATAAAACGCTATTTTATTTATGTCAATATATAAATCAAATTTGAAAATTTCGAATCTAAGTATTCGATAAAAAATTGCTTTTTATGTCAAAAAATAGAACGAAGTCTTTTTCAAAAAGAATTTATCGATTTACAGATGATTGAATGATTTCACTTCAGGGCGGCAGGTTGGCACGTTCGGCGGGGAAAAATTCCGATTCCCGAGCCTCCAGACGGGCCTTTTCCCGATCTTCCGGACTTGCCGAGCGGGGGATGGCCAGAACCTGTCCTGGAAAAACCTGCCTGGGATCCTTGATCTGGTCCCGGTTCGCCTTGTAGATGAGAGTCCACAACAGGGGGTCGTTGTAGACCTCCTTTAGGGCGGCGATGATCCACAGCGATTCCTCTTTTTTGACCTCGTACCTGGTTGGCGGGGGCGGTGGAGAAGGGGGTTTTTTCTCTTTGGCGCCCTCGGTTCTCGGCGGCTCTTTTCGCGTCGGCGCTCTGTCCGGTCGCGGCTGAACCTTTTTCGATATCTCATCCTTTAGTTTGAGTTGTTCCTCCTCTTTTTTCGCCGATTCGAGCCTGACCCTTTCCTCTCGAGCCTTGAAGGTTGCACGGTAGCCGAGGGAGGCGGCCATGGGAAGGACAGTGCGGGCCAGGCGATAATTTTTGAAATGGATCAGATTTTCGGCGTTCTCGAGAGCCGTCCGGGCACTTTCGTATTCATCCGCGGCCAATTCCGGGGCGCCGGCGGCGCGGGCCTGGGCTATGGCTTCCCTGGCCAGGCGCAACTCTTCCTGAGGCCTTGTTGCACAGGCGCCGAGAAGAAGAACGGTCACTATCGAAATGAGAAGAACGGGTTTCCCCATAAGCCACAATCCCAAAGCATATCCCGATCGGGGGATGCGGTTTTTCACGGGGGCGGTGGAAACCATCTCCTCCGCGGGAGAAGTGCTGAAGAACAACGATTATAACAGAGCCTTGGCTTTCGAAGAAAGGCGAATACTCAGTTCCTCCAGTTGGGAATCCGCGACCCGGTCAGGCGCCGAGGACATCAGGCAGGCGGCTTTTTGGGTTTTAGGGAAAGCGATGACATCCCGAATCGATTCGGAACCGGTCAGTATCATCACCAGACGGTCGAGGCCGAAGGCGATCCCGCCGTGAGGTGGAGCGCCGAATTCAAGAGCATGGAGGAGGAAGCCGAATTTCGACTCCGCTTCCTCGGGTCCAATATGGAGCAGATTGAACATCAGACTCTGCAGCTCGGGGTCATGGTTACGGATGCTGCCGCCGCCGATTTCCGAACCGTTCAACACCAGATCGTAGGCCTTGGCCCTGACCTCACCGGGATTGCTGTCGAGAAGAGGAAGGTCCTCATCCATGGGAGCGGTAAAGGGATGATGAACCGCCACATAGCGTTTTGCCTCGGCATCCCATTCCAGAAGAGGGAAGTCCGTCACCCAGATGAAACGGAACTGGTTCTTATCGATCAGGTTCAGTTTCTGGGCCAGATGGACGCGAAGCCGACCAAGGGATTCATTGGCTATCCGGGGGGTGTCGGCGATGAACAGAAGCAGATCTCCCGGCTGGGAATCGAGGGCGCGGTTGATTTCGGCCAACTCGGCGGCGGAGAAAAATTTACTGATCGGTGATTGCCAGCCGCCCCCCTCCTGAACCTTGGCCCAGGCCAATCCCTTTGCTCCGAAAATCTTGACGAATTCCGTCAAATCGTCAAGATCCTTGCGGGAGAGGACGGCGCATCCCTTGACGTTCAGGGCTTTGACCAGTCCCTTCTGCGCCACCACGTCACGGAAAAGCTTGAATCCGGTTTCGGCCACGAAAGGGGAAAGGTCGACCAGTTCCAGGCCGAAGCGAAGATCGGGGTTGTCGACCCCGAAGCGGTTTATCGCCTCCGCGTAGGTGATCCGGGGGATGGGGAGGGTCACTTCCAGGCCGAGAATGTCCTGGAACACGCCGGCGATCATCTTCTCCATGATGTCCATGATGTCGCGGCGTTGGATGAAGCTCATTTCACAGTCGATCTGGGTGAATTCCGGCTGCCGGTCGGCGCGCAGATCCTCGTCCCGAAAGCAGCGGACGATCTGATAGTAACGGTCGAATCCCGAAACCATCAGCAGCTGTTTGAATATTTGCGGTGATTGGGGAAGAGCGTAGAAACAGCCCGGATGAACACGGCTGGGCACCAGATAGTCCCGGGCGCCCTCGGGGGTGCTTTTGGTCAGAACCGGGGTTTCGATTTCCAGAAATCCATTCCGGTTGAGAAAGGTGCGCACGTTCTGCGCCACCTGATGGCGAAGGATAAGGTTCTTCTGGGCCGCCGGACGGCGCAGATCGAGATAGCGGTATTTGAGGCGCAGGTTTTCAGCGATTTCAAAATACTCGTCGAGAACGAAGGGGAGGGTTTTGGCCGTGTTGAGAACGATGAGGCGGTCCACCTCCACCTCGACCTCCCCGGTTTTCATCTTGGGATTGACGGTTCCATCGGGGCGGTGTGAAACCACGCCATGAACGGCCAGAACATACTCGTTGCGGACATCCTCGGCGGCTTTGTGGGATTCCGGGTCGCGGTCCGGGTCCAGGGCCAACTG